>DHVW01000017.1:285-72528 GCA_002412865.1 Sulfurovum sp. UBA5198 | reverse complement strand
AGGGTCGCGGGTTCGAGTCCCGTCTCCCGCTCCAAACTGGAAGCTGTGTGAATTACTTATTTATACTTTTCACATATACAAGCTTTTCAAAAAATCATTTTTAAATTATCAAAACTAATAAATTGCGAATGCAAGTCCACAGCAATCACAATGGTCAAACACGCCCAGATAGCTCAGTGGCAGAGCACTTCCTTGGTAAGGAAGAGGTCGGCAGTTCAATTCTGCTTCTGGGCTCCACACATTATATGGACAAAAGTGTTACTAATTGGTAATAGTTTTGTCCATATTACATGTATGGGGTCTAAAGTAAATTCTGATATAATATCAGACGAAATTTAATAACAACTAGGAGAACAATATGGCAAAAGCTAAATTTGAAAGAAACAAACCGCATGTTAACATCGGTACAATCGGTCACGTTGACCACGGTAAAACTACACTAACAGCAGCTATTACAGCAGTTCTAGCTACTAAAAATAACTCAGCATTTATGGATTACGATGCAATCGATAATGCTCCAGAAGAGAGAGAAAGAGGTATCACTATTTCTACTTCTCACGTTGAGTATGAAACTGAAACTAGACACTACGCTCACGTAGACTGCCCAGGTCACGCCGACTATGTTAAAAACATGATTACTGGTGCTGCTCAAATGGATGGTGCTATACTTGTTATCGCTGCAACTGATGGTCCTATGGCTCAAACTAGAGAGCATATCTTGCTTTCTAAACAAGTTGGTGTTCCATACATAGTTGTATTCTTGAATAAAGAAGATCAACTTGATGCTGAAGACAAAGATGATATGCTTGAACTAGTTGAAATGGAAGTTAGAGAGCTTTTGAGCAACTACGATTTCCCAGGTGATGATACTCCAATTATCGCTGGTTCAGCTTATCAAGCACTCGAAGAAGCGAAAGCTGGCAAACTTGGCGAATGGGCTGATAAAATAATGCTTCTTATGGATGCTGTTGATGCATACATCCCAGAGCCAATCAGAGAAACTGATAAAGATTTCTTGATGCCTGTAGAAGATATCTTCTCAATCCAAGGTCGTGGTACAGTTGTAACTGGTAAAATCGAAAGAGGAAAAGTTTGTATCGGTGATCAAATTGAAATCGTTGGTCTTAAAGATCTTCAAACAACTACTGTAACAGGTGTTGAAATGTTCCGTAAAGAAATGGATTGTGGTGAAGCTGGTGATAACTGTGGTGTTCTTATCCGTGGTATCGATAAAGATTCAGTACAAAGAGGTATGGTTCTTTGTAAACCAAAAACTATCACTCCTCACACTAAATTCGAAGCAGAGATTTATGTTCTTGGTAAAGATGAGGGTGGTAGACATACTCCATTCTTTAATAACTATAGACCACAATTCTATGTTAGAACAACAGATGTAACTGGTTCAATCCAACTTTTAGAAGGTACTGAAATGGTTATGCCTGGTGATAATGTTAAAGTTAACATCGAACTAATCGCTCCAATCGCACTAGAAGATGGTACGAAATTTGCTATCCGTGAGGGTGGTAGAACTGTTGGAGCTGGTATCGTTACAAAAATTACAGCGTAAGTTGTATTTACACTAAAGTCATTTAGGCTTTAGAACCACCAAAACCAATGGAGATATTATGAGAGAAACAGTACACTTGGGCTGTGAGAAATGCACTAGACGCAATTATCACACAACAAAAAACAAAAAGAATACAACAGAAAAATTAGCAATGAAAAAATATTGCAAATGGTGCAAAGAGCACACTGTACACAAAGAGATGAAGCTGTAAGCTTCGTTTTAAAACAATGTAGGCCAATAGCTCAGTTGGTAGAGCACTGGTCTCCAAAACCAGGTGCCGGGGGTTCGAGTCCCTCTTGGCCTGCCATATTAAAAGGTAATTTAGAAATATGAATAAAATAACAACATTTATTTCTCATGCAAGAGAAGAGTTACATAAAGTAATATTCCCTACAAAAATGCAAGTTAGACAAGCATTTATTGCTGTTATTATTGTTGTTATAGCCATCGCTCTTTTTTTAGCATTGGTTGATTTTATTATGTCACTTATTATCTCATCAGTTTTATAGGAACAACAAATGGCACATCAATGGTACGCAATTCAAACTTATGCTGGTAGTGAACAAGCAGTTAAGCGAGGAATAGAACAGATAACAATAGATTACGCTCTACAAGATAAGGTCGAAAGAATAGTCGTCCCAACTGAAGAGATAATTGAGATTAAAAACGGTGTAAAAAAGATAACAGAGCGATCTTTGTATCCTGGATACGCTTTTGCACATATAGATCTGGATACTGATCTGTGGCACAAAATTCAGAGCTTACCAAAAGTATCTAGATTTATCGGTGAACAAAAGACACCGACTGCTCTTAGTGAATCTGATATCAATACGATACTTAGTAAACTAGAGAATCGCTCAGCACCAAGACCTAAAGTTGATTTTGAAACAGGAGAGATGGTGAGAATCATCGAAGGTTCATTTGCAAACTTCACGGGAATGGTCGAAGAGTATGACATGGATCATGGAAAATTGAGACTAAATGTATCTATCTTTGGTAGAAATACACCAGTTGAAATTTTGCATAGTCAAGTCGAAAAAATTATATAAACAGCTTTAATTAAACAAAAGGAATAAAATGGCAAAGAAAATAGCAAGTAAGTTTAAACTTATTATAGCTGCAGGTGCTGCAAACCCATCACCACCAGTTGGACCAGCATGTGGACAAAGAGGCGTTAATATCATGGAATTCTGTAAAGCATTCAATGAAAAAACAAAAGATAAAGCTGGATTTAGAATTCCAGTACAAGTAACAGTTTATGTTGATAAAAGTTTTACTTTTGAAACTAAACAACCACCTGCTACTGATTTGATATTCAAAGCTGCTAACATTAAAAAAGGTACAGATAATCCTATTTTGAATAAAGTAGCAACTATATCAAAAGCTAAATTAGCTGAGATAGTTGAACAAAAAATTAGCGACCTTAATACTGATGATAGAGCAATGGCTGAAAAGATTATTGCTGGTTCATGTAGAAGTATGGGTGTTGAAATCGTAGATTAATCTTTTACCACTAAGATTTAAAATATAGTGGGAGCAAATAAAGCGGAGAAAATTATGCCAAAAAAACAAACAAAAAGAACTGCAGCATTAACTGCAAAGATTGAAAATACAAAAGTATATACAGTAGCAGAAGCTATGGATATGCTAAGTGAGCTGAAATCAGCTAAATTTGATGAAACTGTTGAGATTGCATTAAATCTTAATGTTGACCCAAGACATGCTGATCAGATGATAAGAGGTTCTGTGGTACTTCCAAATGGTACTGGTAAAACTGTAAGAGTTGCAGTTTTTGCTAAAGATTTAAAAGCTGATGAAGCTAGAGCAGCTGGTGCTGATTTGGTTGGTAGTGATGATCTTATAGAGCAAATTCAAGCTGGAAATATCAATTTTGATATGGTTATTTCAACTCCTGATATGATGGGTGTTCTTGGTAAAGTTGCTAGAATACTTGGACCAAAAGGTCTTATGCCAAATCCTAAAACTGGAACAGTTACTATGGATGTTACTCAAGCAGTTACTAATGCAAAAAATGGTCAAGTTAACTTTAGAGTTGATAAAAAAGGTAATATCCATGCAGGTATTGGTAAAGTAAGTTTTGATAAAGATAAAATCAAAGAAAACTTTATTGCTTTTGTTGAGACTATCAATAAAGCAAAACCAGCAGCAGCAAAAGGTAGATATATCAAAAATGCAGCAATAAGTTTAACTATGAGTCCATCTGTTAAACTTAGCCCACTTGAATTAATGGATATGAAATAAGATTAACAAAATTATCTTGGTCTAAGAGTATGGGGGCTTTAAAAGCTTAATATTTCAAGTTCGCTTGATAAACCGCAAGGTTGCCCTGTATGAGGTCGAAAGGAGAATAAATGACTAAAATTGATAAACAACAACTTGTTGCAGAAATGACAAGCGAATTTAAAAACGCTAATGCTATTGTAGTTTGTGACTATAAAGGTATGACTGTTTTTGATCTTGAGCAAATTAGAGTAGCAGCTAAAGCTAGTGATTCTAAAGTTAAAGTAGTGAAAAATACTTTGGCATTAATCGCTATCAAAGATGCTGGTCTTGAGACACTTGAGCTAGTTGAAACTAACTTAGTTATCTGGGGCGAAGATCAAATTGCAACTTGTAAAATTGCAGATCAAGCAGCTTCAGCTAACAAAGATAAGTTCAAAGTAAAATCTGGTCTACTAGAAGGCAAAGCTTCAAGCGCAGCGACTATTACTGCAATGGCTAAACTTCCTGGCAGAGAAGAACTTTTGGGTATGTTGCTTAATGTTTGGAATGGTCCTGCTAGAAGTATCGCAATCGGTCTTCAAGCTTTGGCTACGAAAAAAACAGAAGAAGCGGCTTAGTGGTTGTCAAATCATCGTACGACAGTTTCAACAAATGCGACAAGTCGCTAGAGCTGTCTGCTGAAGACTTGATTTTGGGCTTAGCCCAACAATTAAAAATATTAAAAATAAAAAGGATATAAAATGGCAGTTACAAAAGAAGATGTAATAGAATTTATCTCAAACATGTCTGTGCTTGAGCTAAGTGAACTTGTAAAAGAGTTTGAAGAGAAATTTGGCGTATCAGCACAAGCTACAGTAGTAGCAGGTGGTGGTGCAGCAGTTGAAGCAGTAGAAGAGAAAACAGATTTTGATGTTATTCTTACAAGTGGTGGTGAGAAAAAAATCAACGCTATTAAAGTTGTTAGAGAGTTAACAGGACTTGGTCTTAAAGAGGCAAAAGATGCTGTAGAAAATGCTCCAACTGTACTTAAAGAAGGTGCAACTAAAGCTGAAGCAGAAGAGATGAAGAAAAAAATCGAAGAAGCTGGCGCTACTTGCGAACTTAAATAATTCGTCTATTAAAATCTGGCAAATGCCAGATTTTAATTCTTATAACGGGAATCTACAGATAAATTATTTCACACCAATCAATTGTTTATCTGTATGTTCAAGGTAGTACAATCACCAAATCAAAAAATACAAATTAAACAAGGTTATCCATGTTAAACTCATTAAATTCAGGAAACAGACTAAGAGTCGATTTTTCTAAAACACCTCGCGAAATAGAAATACCAAACTTATTACAACTTCAACAAGATAGCTATGATAACTTTTTGATGATAAATGAAAAAGATAGAAGAAACAGTACAATCGAAAGAGTATTTAGGGCATCTTTTCCAATACATGATCATCAAAATAGACTTACACTTTCTTATAAAAATTGTGAAATTGTAAAACCTAAATATACAATTAGAGAGTGTATGGAGAGAGGTTTGACATATGCTGTATCATTAAAGATGAATATTGCTTTGACAATCTGGAATAAAGACGAAAAAACAGGCGAAAAACTAGACCCTAAAGAGATCAAAGAACAAGCTGTATTTGTTCGTGATATTCCACTCATGACAAATCGTACATCATTTATTGTAAATGGTGTTGAAAGAGTTATAGTTAATCAGCTTCACAGAAGCCCAGGTGTTATATTTAAAGAAACAGAAGCAACAACTGTAGTTAATAAGCTTTTGTATTCATCTCAAATAATCCCTGACCGTGGTTCATGGTTGTATTTTGAGTATGATGCTAAAGATATTCTTTATGCAAGAATAAACAAAAGAAGAAAAGTTCCTGTTACGATCTTGTTTAGAGCATTAGGCTATTCAAAAGAAGATATACTAAAATTCTTCTACCCGACAAAAACAGTACTTATGAAAGATAATCGTTTCTTGATTAAATATGTTGCTGATGACTATTTGGGTAGAGCTGATTATGATGTTATTGATATAGATGGTAATGTAATTGTTGCAGCAGGGAAAAGACTAACAAAGAAAAAAGCACAAACTTTGCAAGAAGAAGGGCTAGAGTGGATAGAGTATCCGCTTGAAGTTTTACTTGAGAGACATCTGTCAAAAGCTATTGTTGATTCTGAGAGTGGCGAGGTATTATACGACGCAGTGACAAAACTTGATGAAGCTAAACTTAAAAAACTTCTAGATAGTGGAATTAGTGAGATAGAGATTGCTAATGATCTTGCCGAAGGATGTGATAATTCAATCATTGGTTCTTTTGTTGCTGATAGTGAGAGCTTGAGACTTCTTAAACAAACGGAACAGCTAGAAGATGAAAATGTACTCTCAGCAATCAGAATATACAAAGTAATGAGACCAGGTGAGCCTGTGACACCTGACGCTGCTAAAACATTCTTGAATCAATTATTCTTTGACCCAGAGAGATATGACCTAACTAAAGTTGGAAGAATGAAGATGAACCACAAACTAGGACTTGATATTCCTGAGTATGTGACTGTATTGACTTCAGAAGATTTGATAAATACGGTTAAATACCTTATAAAAGTAAAAAATGGTCAAGGTCATATCGATGACAGGGATCACCTTGGAAATAGAAGAATTAGAGCTATTGGTGAACTTTTGGGTAATGAACTTCATAATGGTCTAATCAAAATGCAAAAAGCAATCAGAGATAAAATGATTACAATCTCTGGTTCTCTTGAAGAGCTTATGCCTCATGATTTGGTTAATTCAAAAATGATTACAAATACAGTTCTTGAGTTCTTCTCAAGTGGACAGTTATCACAATTTATGGATCAAACAAACCCACTAAGTGAAGTAACGCACAAAAGAAGACTTTCAGCCCTTGGTGAGGGTGGACTTGTAAAAGAGAGAGCTGGATTTGAAGTTCGTGATGTGCATCCTACTCACTATGGTAGAATATGTCCAATAGAGACTCCAGAGGGTCAAAATATTGGTCTTATAAATACTCTAGCTACATACTCTAAAGTTAATGAGCTTGGATTTATTGAAGCACCATACAAGATAGTAAAAAACCGTCAAGTAACGGATGAGATTGTATACATAACAGCAACACAAGAAGAAGATAAGTGTATAGCTCCAGCATCTACAGTTGTTGATGAAAATGGATTTATTAGCGAAGATTTGATTGAAACAAGACTTAATGGTAATATTGAGCTTAATGATGCAACTAGAGTTGATCTTATTGATATATCTCCACTTATGGTGTCTGGTTCTGCTGCTGCATTGATTCCATTCCTAGAACACGATGATGCAAATAGAGCCTTGATGGGATCAAATATGCAAAGACAAGCAGTGCCACTTTTGCAAAGTGAAGCACCAATTGTTGGTACTGGTATGGAAGCTATTATCAGTAGAGATGCATGGGAAGCCACAAAAGCAAATAGAGGCGGCGTTGTAGAAAAAGTTGATTCTAAAAACATATATATTATGGGTGAAGATGATGGCGATGTGTTTATTGACCATTATCCATTAGAAAAAAATATGCGTACGAATCAAAATACGACATTCACTCAATCACCAATCGTTAAAATTGGTGATAAAGTAAATGCAAAACAAGTTATAGCTGATGGTGCTAATATGGATCAAGGCGAACTTGCAATTGGTAAAAATATACTAGTAGCATTTATGCCGTGGAATGGGTATAACTACGAAGATGCGGTTGTAATTTCTGAAAAACTAATTAGAGAAGATACATTTACTTCTGTTCATATTTATGAAAAAGAGGTAGAAGCTAGAGAGCTTAAGCACGGTACAGAAGAGATTACTAGAGACATACCAAATATTAGAGAAGATGAGCTTAGCCATCTTGATGAGAGTGGAATAGTAAAAATCGGAACAAGCGTTAAAGCTGGTATGATTTTGGTTGGTAAAGTTAGCCCTAAAGGTGAAATAAAACCAACTCCAGAAGAGAGATTACTCAGAGCAATATTTGGAGAAAAAGCTGGACATGTTGTTAATAAATCACTATATTGTCCTGCTTCTATGGAAGGCGTTGTTGTAGATGTTAAAGTTTTCACTAAAAAAGGTTATGAAAAAGATAGTCGTGCAATTCAAGGATATGAGGCTGAAAAAGCAGTTTTAGACAATGAGCATCATGACCAACTATTGATGATTGACCGTGAAGAGGTTTTGAGAATTTCACATTATCTATCAAAACAACCACTTTTGAAAGAGATTAATATAAATGATGTTGTATATCCAATAGGTAGTTTTGTTGCACAAGAGGTTATTCGTGATGTTAATAGATTTGCACTAAGAGGTGTAGTTCAGTCATTCTCAAATGAGATACAAAATGAATACGAAGCTCTAAAGAACTATTTCCTTAGACAAAAGAAAAAACTAAAAGTTGACCACGAAGAGAAGCTTACTATACTTGATAAAGATGATATTTTACCAAGTGGTGTTACTAAACTTGTAAAAGTATATGTAGCAACAAAAAGAAAGCTAAAAGTTGGCGATAAAATGGCGGGTAGACACGGAAATAAAGGTATCGTTTCTAATATCGTACCAGAAATGGATATGCCATATATGGAAGATGGAAGACCAGTAGATATGATTCTAAATCCACTAGGTGTTCCATCTCGTATGAATATCGGGCAAATACTTGAAGTTCACCTTGGTCTTGTTGGTAAAAAACTTGGATACCAAATCGAAGAGATTTTTGCTTCAGCACAAAGTGATTTTATAGCCGAGCTGAGAAATAAAATGGCTGCTATTGCTGATATTACTAAACTTCTTGATGGTAAAGCAATTATGGACGCCATGAGCGATGAAGAGCTATTAATACACGCTAGAGATTGGAGTAATGGTGTTAAATTTGCCACTCCAGTATTTGAGGGTGTAAATATTGCTGAGTTTGCTAAACTATTTGAACTTGCCAAAATGGAAGAAGATGGCAAAATGGTTTTATTTGATGGTAAAACTGGTGATAAAATGATAGAGAGAGTAAATGTAGGTTATATGTACATGCTAAAACTTCATCACTTGGTTGATGAAAAAGTTCACGCTCGTTCAACTGGACCTTACTCTTTAGTAACACAACAACCAGTTGGTGGTAAAGCACTATTTGGTGGTCAAAGATTTGGAGAGATGGAGGTTTGGGCATTAGAAGCATACGGTGCTGCACATATCCTAAAAGAGATGTTAACTATCAAATCAGATGATGTTGATGGAAGAGCTAGAACATATAGTGCATTGACAAAAGGCGAGAGTGTTCCTGAGTCTGGAATTCCTGAGACTATGTTCGTATTGACCAAAGAGCTTCAAGCACTAGGTCTTGATGCACAATTGTTCCAAAATAAAAAAGAAGTAGAGGCTGACAATGAGTAGTATATTAGAAAACCTGATACCTGTTGATTATCGTAGTGATGAAAAACCTGTTGACATAGAGGCTTTACAGCTTAGAGTTGCTAGTCCTGAAAAGATTTTGTCATGGAGTTATGGTGAGGTTAAAAAACCAGAAACTATCAATTATAGAACACTTAAACCTGAGAGAGATGGTCTATTTTGTGCAAAAATATTTGGACCAATTAGAGATTATGAGTGTCTTTGTGGTAAATATAAAAAGATGCGTTATAAAGGCGTAATTTGTGAAAAATGTGGAGTTGAAGTTACAAGCTCAAAATCTCGTCGTTCAAGAATGGGTCACATCGAACTAGTTACTCCAGTTGCACACATATGGTATGTTAGCTCATTGCCTAGCCGTATTGGTACACTTCTTGGTGTAAAAATGAAAGACCTTGAACGTGTATTATACTATGAGGCGTATATCGTTAAAACTGCTGGTGAAACTAGCTATGATAGTGAAGGACTAAATCCTCTTGCAAAATTTGATGTTCTAAATGAAGAGCAATATCAACAAATCTTACAAAGATTTGGCGAAGATGCATTTGATGCTAGAATGGGTGGACAAGTAATACAAGAGCTACTAGCAGAGCTTGATTTAATAGATATGTTTAAGTCTCTAAAAGAGGACATAGCTACTACAAAATCAGAAGCTAAAGCTAAAACTATTGTAAAAAGACTTAAAGTTATTGAGGCATTTTTGCATTCAGGTAACCGTCCTGAATGGATGATGCTTACTAATTTACCAGTATTGCCACCAGATCTTAGACCTCTAGTAAGCCTTGATGGTGGAAAATTTGCTGTATCTGATGTAAATGATTTATATAGAAGAGTTATCAACAGAAACCAAAGATTAAAAAGACTTGTAGAGCTTGACGCACCTGAAATCATTGTTAGAAATGAAAAAAGAATGTTACAAGAGGCAGTTGACGCACTATTTGATAATGGCAGAAGAGGAAATGCAGTAAAAGGTGCTAACAAAAGACCACTGAAATCTCTTTCTGAAATAATTAAAGGTAAACAAGGTCGTTTCAGACAAAATCTACTTGGTAAAAGAGTTGACTTCTCTGGTCGTTCGGTTATCGTTGTTGGACCTGATTTGAGAATGGATCAATGTGGACTACCTAAAAAAATGGCAATTGAGCTATTTAAACCACATTTGATGGCTAAACTTGAAGAGAAAGGCTATGCCACTACTCTAAAGCAAGCTAAAAAAATGATTGAAAAACAAGTCAATGAAGTATGGGAGTGCCTTGAAGAGGTAGTTGAGAATTATCCAATTTTACTTAACCGTGCACCGACACTTCACAAATTGTCCATTCAAGCATTCCACCCTAGACTAATCGAAGGCAAGGCTATTCAATTACACCCACTTGTTTGTGCTGCATTTAATGCCGACTTTGATGGTGACCAAATGGCTGTACATATTCCTCTATCAGATGAGGCTATTGCGGAGGCAAAAATTCTGATGCTAGCATCAATGAATATCTTGCTTCCAGCGTCAGGTAAAGCGATAACTGTACCATCTCAAGATATGATTTTGGGACTTTATTATATGACATTAGAAAAAACTGATGTTATTGGTGAGCATAAACTGTTTGCAAACGCAGATGAAGTTACTATGGCATTTGAGCAAGGTTCACTTGACCTTAATGCTAGAATTCGTACACTTGTTGGCGGTAAAGTAATAACAACCACAGCAGGCAGAGTAATTTTGCACACAATCATACCAGAATATGTGCCAGAAAACTACTGGAATAAAATATTGAAGAAAAAAGATATATCAGCACTAGTTGATTATATTTACAAAATCAGTGGTCTTACGATTATTGCTGAATTCTTGGATAATCTTAAAGATATGGGTTTCAAATATGCAACAAGAGTTGGCGTGTCTATATCAATAGATGATATTAAAATCCCAGACACAAAAGATAAGCTAGTTGCAGAAGCAAAAGCTGAAGTTAAAATTATTCAAGGTCAATATACAGCTGGACTTTTAACTGATCAAGAAAGATATAATAAAATTATTGATATCTGGACAGATGCAAATGGTGAAATCGCTGACGCACTAATGAAGCTTATTCGTTCTGACAAAGATGGATTCAACTCAGTTAATATGATGGCAGATTCTGGAGCTAGAGGTAGTGCAGCACAAATTAGACAGCTTTCAGGTATGCGTGGATTGATGGCTAAATCTGATGGTTCGATTATCGAAACACCAATTACATCAAACTTCCGCGAGGGACTAAATGTACTTGAGTACTTTATTTCTACTCACGGTGCTAGAAAAGGTCTTGCGGATACGGCACTAAAAACAGCGAATGCTGGATATTTGACTAGAAAACTAATCGATGTTGCTCAAAATGTAAAAGTTGTTATGGAGGATTGTGGCACTCACGAAGGTGTTGCTGTTTCTGATATAGTAGTTGGTAATGAGATGATTGAGCCACTTAGTGATCGTATTTACGGTAGAGTACTATCTGAAGATATCATTGACCCAGTCACAAGTGAAGTTATAGCTAGTGAAGGTACAATGATAGATGAAGATATGGCAAACAAAGTAAAAGATGCCAATGTTCGTGTTGTTATAATCAGAGCCCCATCTAGCTGTAAAGCTCCGCATGGAGTTTGTGCAAAATGTTATGGTCTGAATATGGCTGATAATAAAATAGTACATCGCGGTGAAGCTATTGGAGTTATTGCTGCTCAATCAATTGGTGAGCCTGGAACTCAGCTTACACTAAGAACATTCCACACAGGTGGTACGGCTACAGCTGGTAAAGAAGAGAGACAAATAGTAGCCACAAAAGAAGGTTTTGTAAGATACTATAATATGTCAGTATATAAAAACAAAGAAGACAAACTAATAGTAGCAAACAGAAGAAATGCTGGTGTATTGCTAGTTGAACCAAAAGTAAAAGCACTATATGATGGTGAAGTTTCTGTTATCGTTACACTTGATGAATATACTGTATCGGTTAAATCAAGCGGTGAAACTGAAACAAAATATAGCTTTAGAAAAACTGATGTTGCTAAGTCGAATGAACTAGCAGGTGTTGCTGGTAATATAGAGGGTAAAATATACCTACCATATGAGCATGGAGACAAGGTACTTAAGGGTGATTCTATAGTTGAAGTTATCCAAGATGGCTGGAGTGTACCAAACCGTATTCCATATGCTAGTGAACTTAAAGTTGCGAACGGTGACCCGATTAGACAAAATGTATATGCTGAAGTAAAAGGTAAGGTAAAATACCTAATGCTTGAAGGTGACTATCTTGAGCCAATAAAAACTATTAACATAGGCGATAGCGTTAGAGATAAAGGTTTATTCGCTGTTATAGTTGATGAAAATGATAGAGAAGCGTCAAGACACTATATATCAAGAGGCTCAATAATCAAAGTTGAGAATGACACAGTAGTAGAGAAAAATACACTACTATCTGCTCCAGAAACGACAGTGCAAACTGTAATAGCAGAGTGGGATCCATACTCAGAGCCTATTATCGCTGAAGACAGTGGTGTGATTAAATTTGAAGATGTAATCGCTGGTGTTACTGCTAGTGAGCAGTTTGATGAGCTTACTGGTGTTACTAGATTTGAGCTTAATGAGTATATCCCTGCTGCGTATAAACCAGCAATTATACTTGCTACGCAAAAAGGTGAAATAATTCGTTATCAACTTGATTCTAAGACTGTATTATTTGCAAAAGATGGCGACACAGTTACTATAGCTGATATGTTAGCAAAAAGACCAAAAGCAGCTATTAAATCAAAAGATATTACGGGTGGTTTGCCTAGAGTATCTGAACTATTTGAGGCTAGAAGACCAAAAGATATTGCATTAATTGCACAAATTGATGGTTATGTAAGCTTTGGTAAAATGCTAAGAGGCAAAGAGAGATTAATAGTTAGAGGCGAAAATGGACAAGAGACCGAACAGTTTGTAGATAAAAATAAAACCATTTTGGTTAATAACGGTGAGTTTGTTCATGCTGGTGAGAAACTAACAGATGGTATTGTTTCAAGTCATGATATTCTAGCAGCACTTGGTGAAAAAGCTCTATATGAGTATATCGTGAGCGAAGTACAACAAGTTTATAGAAGACAAGGTGTTAATATTGCAGATAAACATATCGAGATAGTAGTATCACAAATGATGAGACAAGTTAAAATACTTGATAGTGGTGATACGAAATTTATTATTGGTGATATAAGCTCTAGAAAGAAATTCCATGAAGAGAATCAAAGAATTTTGGCTCTTGGTGGTGAGCCATCTATTGCTGAGCCAATGTTGGTTGGTATCACTAGAGCAGCAGTTGGAGCTGATAGTATTATTTCAGCAGCATCGTTCCAAGATACGACCAAAGTTCTTACATCTGCTTCAATCGCAGGTACGATTGATGAGCTAGCTGATCTTAAAGAGAATGTTGTAATTGGTAGATTGATACCAGTTGGAACAGGCATGGTTGATGTGAAAAACATCAAGCTAACACACACTGGGGCATAATAAGAGTATCCAAAGTCAAATTTGGATATAATGCACTCCATTTTGGTATCTTATGCCTCATAAAGCTATCTAATATGATAGTTTTATGCGGTATAACTGCCAGATTTTAATTCAAAAAACATAACAAAAGAAAGGAACTAATTTGCCTACAATTAATCAATTAATTCGCAAAGAGCGTCAAAAAGTGGTGAAAAAATCAAAATCACCAGCATTAGTTGCATGTCCACAAAGAAGAGGCGTGTGTACAAGAGTTTATACTACAACTCCAAAGAAACCTAACTCAGCTTTGAGAAAAGTTGCAAAAGTTAGATTAACTAGCGGTTTTGAAGTTATCTCATATATCGGTGGAGAAGGTCATAACCTTCAAGAACACTCAATCGTTCTTGTAAGAGGCGGAAGAGTAAAAGATTTACCAGGTGTTAAGTATCACATCGTTCGTGGTGCACTTGATTCAGCTGGTGTTGCGAAAAGAACTGTTGCTAGATCTAAATATGGTACAAAAAGACCAAAGACTAAATAAGTTTATAGCTGTCTTGTGCAGACAAGATTAAGCAGGTATGACAAGTTGCCTTAGGGCGTCATGCTTGAGTAAATCAAAATTAAAAGATTGAAGGAAATAAAATGAGAAGAAGAAAAGCTCCCGTAAGACCTGTACTTGGCGACCCTATTCATGGTTCAAAAGTACTTACAAAGTTTATAAATGCAGTTATGTATGATGGAAAAAAGAGTGTTGCACAAAGTGTTATGTACGGTGCATTAGAGAGAATTGAATCAAAATCTGGTGAAAAAGGTATTGAAGTATTCAACCAAGCAATGGACAATGTTAAACCAGTAATGGAAGTTAAAAGTCGTCGTGTTGGCGGAGCTACTTATCAAGTGCCAATAGAAGTAAGACCTGTTAGACAACAAACATTGGCTATTAGATGGTTGATAATTGCTTCAAGAAAAAGAAATGAAAGAACTATGATCGAAAGACTTAGTAATGAACTAATGGAAGCTGCTCAAAATAAAGGTTCAGCATACAAGAAGAAAGAAGATACATATAAAATGGCAGAAGCTAATAAAGCATTTGCTCACTATCGCTGGTAAGGAGACATTATGGCAAGATCACATCCGCTCGAAAAAGTTAGAAATATTGGTATTGCAGCTCACATTGATGCTGGAAAGACTACAACAACTGAAAGAATTCTTTTCTACACAGGTGTTTCACACAAAATCGGAGAGGTTCATGATGGAGCCGCTACAATGGACTGGATGGAGCAAGAGCAAGAAAGAGGTATCACAATTACTTCTGCTGCTACAACTTGTGAATGGAAAGGCAATCAGATAAACATTATTGATACTCCAGGTCACGTTGACTTTACTATTGAAGTTGAGAGATCGATGAGAGTTCTTGATGGTGCTGTTGCTGTATTTTGTTCAGTAGGTGGGGTTCAACCACAATCTGAAACTGTTTGGAGACAAGCAAACAAATATGGTGTTCCAAGAATGGTTTTCGTTAACAAGATGGATAGAACAGGTGCTGATTTCTATGAAGTTGAGAGACAAATCAATGATAGACTAAAATCAAATGCTGTTCCAATTCAGTTACCAATAGGTGCTGAAGACGGCTTTAAAGGTATAGTTGATTTGGTTACTATGACAGCAACAGTGTGGGATGATGACCAAACAAAAATGGGTCAAGAGTTTGAAATAGTTGCAATTCCTGCTGATATGCAAGAAAAAGCTGAAGAATATAGAGAAAAACTAATTGAAGCTATCTCTGAGTGTGATGATGCATTGATGGAAAAATTCATGGAGGGCATTGCCCTTTCTGAAGCTGAAATCAAAGCAGGTATTAAAAAAGCAACTCTAGCAATCACTATGATTCCTATGACTTGTGGTACTGCATATAAAAACAAAGGTGTACAAACACTTCTTGACGCTGTAATTGACTATCTTCCCGCTCCAACTGAAGTAGCTGAGATGAGTGGTGAATATGAGAATGGAGATAGTGTTGTTGTTCCATCAACTAATGATGGCGAAGTTGCTGGTCTTGCATTTAAAGTTATGACTGATAAATTTGTTGGTCAACTTACATTTGTTCGTATCTATCGTGGTAAATTAGAGTCAGGTTCGTATGTTTATAATACAACTAAAGATAAAAAAGAGCGTATCGGTAGACTTGTAAAAATGCACGCTAACAAAAGAGAAGAAGTTTCTGCACTTTATGCTGGCGAAATCGGTGCTGTTGTTGGTCTTCAGTATACACTAACAGGTGATACACTGGCAAGTGATAAAGATAGAGTAATTTTGGAGAGAATGGAATTCCCAGCTCCAGTTATTTCTGTTGCAGTTGAGCCAAAAACAAAAGCTGACCAAGAAAAAATGGGTATAGCACTAGGTAAACTAGCTGGCGAAGATCCATCATTTAGAGTTAGTACAGATGAAGAATCTGGTCAAACACTAATTGCAGGTATGGGTGAACTTCACCTTGAGATTATTGTTGACCGTATGAAAAGAGAATACAATGTTGAAGCTGAAGTTGGTGCTCCACAAGTTGCATACAGAGAAACTATTAGAAAATCTGTAAACAAAGAGTATAAATATGCTAAACAATCAGGTGGTCGTGGTCAATTTGGTCATGTATACTTGAAAATTGAACCTCAAGAGCCTGGCGAGGGTTACTTGTTTGTTGATGAAGTTAAGGGTGGTGTTATTCCAAAAGAGTATATTCCAGCTGTTGATAAAGGTATCCAAGAATCTATGAAAAGAGGTATCCAAGCTGGATATCCTGTTGAAGATATCAAAGTTACACTTTATGATGGAAGCTACCACGAAGTGGATTCATCTGAGATGGCGTTTAAACTAGCTGGTTCAATGGGCTTTAGAGAGGGTGCAAAAACTGCTAATCCAGTTATTCTTGAGCCTGTAATGAAAGTTGAAGTTGAAGTTCCTGAAGATTATATGGGCGATGTTATCGGTGATATATCTAAACGAAGAGGACAAGTAAGTGGTATGAATGATAGAAGCGGAAACAAAATTGTTGACGCTTTCGTACCATTGTCTGAAATGTTCGGATATTCAACTGATTTGCGTTCAATGACTCAAGGTCGTGCTACATATGCTATGGAATTCGATCACTATGAAGAAGTTCCAAGCAATATAGCAAAAGAAATCGTTGCTAAAAGAAACGGCTAATCTATCTGTTGATTCTCAAATTTTGAGCAAAGCTCAAAATTAGGTCTTCAGCAGACCGCTCAAGCGACTAGTCGCTTTTATATATCATTCGCTCCAAATAAAATCCAATTAATATCTATATTATTCAAATGACAATAGTATAAAATTTCCTCAAACAATATCTTTTTTCGTTTTTTTGCTACAGCGTAATATGAAGGCGTAACAGCTAGTTCATATGCTAATTCTTTATCGTATATCTTATCACAATCAAATCTTTTTGCCATTATATCTTTTAGTCTGCTGTTTATCATAGCAAAGTTATATTTATATTCTTGAATTTTCATGGTGCAATTATAATCTATTTATTTTATACAATTAAATAGTATGACATTTTGCAATTTTTTATAAATCTTGTTATTTTGCCTAAAATTTAAGCATATAATGTGTTATTTATAGACTTAATATTGTTACAATTCATTACATCAAAAAATAAAAGGATTAAAAATGAAAACAAAATTATTCAGCTTGGTAGCTTTAGCAGCTATTTCAACTTCACTAAATGCAGGTGGGGATATAGCACCAGTTGAGCCAGCAGTTACACCAGTTGTTATGGCACCAGTAGCAACCGAGACTACATCAGATTTTACAACTTCGGCAAATTTGGCATTAACAAGCAACTATGTATGGAGAGGTATGACTCAAACTAGTAACTCCCCAGCAGTTCAAGGTGGTATAGATTTAGGCTATAAAGGACTTTATGCTGGAGTGTGGGGTTCTAATATCGATTTTGGTACGCAAGCATCTCTAGAAGCTGATTTGTACGGCGGATATAAAGGTGAACTATTAGGTGTTGGATATGATGCTGGATATATTATATATACATATCCTCATGATAGTACAGCTTTAAACTTTGAAGAGGTATATTTTGGTCTCAGTAAAAGTATCGGTGATCTTGGTTTGAATGCTAAATATTATAAAGCCATACAAGCAGCTGGCGATCCTAAAGATTACTGGGAAGGTGGAGCATCATATGCACTTCCTGCTGGATTTGGTCTAGCCGCATCATATGGTGATTATGAAGATATAGGAAGCAACTATAAAGTTGGTGTTACAAAAGCCATAGGTAAGTTTACAGCTGGTATTGCCTACACAGATTTCCAAGGTGATTTAGGTTTTGCTGATGAAGACCATATCGTTGGAACTATCAGTACTACATTTTAATAATAATCTCTAAAGCTTTAAGTTTTAGAGATTAGCGAAATATTTATTACCTTCGATGGTAGTATTAACCGTAAGTTTTGAGAATTTTTCTACATAATCCCAAAAATCATCTTTAAGCTCTTGTTTAATATCTAGCTTACTTAGTGCTTCTCTCATTGCTCCAAGCCACTCCAGTCTTGATTTGTCATAGATAGAAAAATCATCATGAAGTCTAACCATAAACTCATTAAGCCCAAGACCCGTATTGTTACCTTCGTATACTTTTGGACCACCACATATCTCTATAAAAAACTTAGTATTTTTAACCTTCACTTTTTCAAACTCTTCTGGGTCTTGAGGGAAGAAATGAGCTATATCACTCTCATATATTATGTCATAAAAATCATACATTAAAGCTCTCATGCCCTCAAAGCCTAAGGCATCATAAAACGCCTTTATTGGCATTTTAAAATCAACTTTTTCACCCATTACTGTTGGTGTTACTTTATACATTCAAACTCCATTCATGCTTTATATTATCTATATGATTATATCTGATTATATATTAATCAGTCGCAATATCGCTTTAAAATATTTTTGTACGCATCAATTCGTCTATCTCTCAAAAATGGCCAAATATCTCTGACTTCTTTGGTTCTATTGTGGTCAATATTGGCGTATATTATCTCTTCATTTTGATGATTAGCATGAGCTATAAGTTCACCCTGACTCCCACAAGCAAAGCTATTTCCCCAAAAATTTATACCAGACATGACACCACAACTATCAGGCTCAAATCCAACCCTATTGCACGACAATACAGGTATTCCATTTGCTATGGCGTGAGATCTTTGTATAGTAATCCATGCGTCTACTTGTCTGGCTTTTTCTGCCTCATTGTCACCATCAAACCAGCCAATAGCAGTAGGATATATAAGCATATCAGCCCCACGCAATGTCATTAGTCGTGCAGCCTCTGGATACCATTGATCCCAGCAAATTAGAACGCCAAGTTTCCCAACGCTTGTTTGTATTGGTTCAAAGCCTAAATCTCCAGGTGTGAAATAAAATTTTTCATAAAATCCTGGGTCATCAGGAATGTGCATTTTACGATATTTTCCTGCTACACTCCCGTCACTTTCAAATACAACCGCTGTATTATGATAAAGTCCAGCAGCTCTCTTTTCAAACAAAGAGGTGACCAGTACTACGCTATTTTCTTTTGCTACCACGCCCCAAAAAGCGACATCTGCTTCAAAGTCCGATGCATAATCAAAAAATTTAGTATCTTCACTTTGACAAAAATACTCATTTTGATGAAGTTCTTGCAGTACCACAAGTTTTGCCCCACCACTAGCTGCCTCATTTATTTTTTGAGTAGTCGACTTTAGCGTTTCTTCTTTTGAGCCATAATATTGTTGCTGAATGAGTGCTACTTTCATATAAAATCCTCTTTTGTTGTTGATACGTGTTACTTGTAAATCTGCATTGTTGAGCAATGGAGTGACCCACCTTGTTCTATTAGCCTTTGGCAATTAATAGGTATGATTTCTAAGTTTGGAAACAGAGCCTCAAAACACTCTTTTGCTTTGCTATCTTCCTTAATTCCATAAGTTGGATAGAGTAGTGCATGATTTGTGATTAAGAAATTTGCATAGGTAGCCCCCAATCTATTGCCATTACTATCGAATATGGCTGATGCCATAGGTAGAGGAGCTAGCGTATAAGATTCGCCACTTACTGTTTTAAATGTTTTTAGTTGCTCTTCCATTTTGGATAGTTCATCATAATGCTCATCATTTTTGTCGCTACACTGCACATACGCTATGGTATTTTCATTGACAAATCTAGCCAAAGTATCTATGTGGCTATCTGTATCATCTCCTGCTAAATAACCATGGTCAAGCCATAAAATCCTCGTAGCACCAAGATGTTCTTTGAGTTTATTCTCAACCTCATCTTTTGATAATCCACCGTTACGATTTGGATTGCATAGGCATTCACTTGTAGTCAGGATTGTGCCAGCTCCATCGCTCTCTATCGAGCCACCCTCAAGTACAAGGTCTATTGTCTCCAGAGAAGTACCACCAAAATATCCTTTTTTAAACAAAGCTATATTTACGCTATTGTCCAAATCAGCTTTAAATTTCCCACCCCACCCATCAAAGGTAAAGTCAAGTAATTTTGTCATTCCATCTTCCACTATACTAATTACACCATAGTCTCTACACCAAGTATCATTTGTAGGTATCTCTATAAAACTCATATTGTTTGTAGAGCAAAATAGAGATTTAATTTCAGTAGCGTTGTCACATACTATGTATACTGCATCTTTGTAAGCTATGGCTTGAGCCATTCTAACAAACACGCTAAGCACAGAATTTAAATCATCACTCCAATCACTATATTTGTGCGGAAATGATAATAGTACTGCTCTTTGCTCCTCCCATTCTGCTGGGACTCTTCTAGTTATCTGCATTAATCTATTTTATTCTTTGGACTTTTTCGACCATGTGAAGCTTGCTTTAAGGCATGAATAAGTTCTTTTGCAATTAAAAACAGTATCCATGCAGTTAAAATACCACCAATTATTTGAGCAATCATAAGTAAATCCATAATATCTCCTTTTTATTAACCAAGTTGTATAATTATGCATGGCATATATAACACTTAATCGTTCCAATTTATATCATAATTTTGCACAAATAGCAATAAAAACTGGCAGTTTGGACAAAATTGCAATAGTGCTAAAGGACAATGCGTACGGTCATGGTGCAATTTTGGTTGCTAGTATGGCTTCGCAATACGGCATAAAAAAAGCAATTGTTAGAAACATAGAAGAAGCAGAAGAAATAAAAGAGTATTTTGAAGAAGTTATAATATTAGGTGGTGAAATAAAACCACAATCAAAATTTTCATTTGCTATTAACTCTCTTGAAATTCTAAAAACAATCAAAGCTAACACAAAAATAGAACTAAAAATAGATACAGGTATGCACAGAAATGGCATTATGATAAGTGAGATTGACGAAGCATTAGCGATTATCAAAAACAATAATATAAATCTTATAGGAGTAATGAGTCATTTTGCGAGTGCTGATGAGCTAGGGAGTGAATATTTTTACCAGTATAAAAATTTCCAAAAGGCGAAACAATATATCATCTCCAAAGGTTATAAAAATATTAGATTTCATATAGATAATTCTGCTGGTATTTTGAGATGTAGTGAGTTTAATAAGGATTTAGTGCGTCTTGGAATTGGAGCTTATGGTCATAGTCATATGGATAGTAGTTTTGGAGATATGAACCTAAAACCTGTCATGAGCCTATATGCAAACAAGGTATCCACAAGAGAGTTAGTAGGTGGTGAGCGAATAGGGTATGGTGGAGAATACGCTGCCAAAGAAAACATAACTGTATCAACTTATGATATAGGATATGGTGATGGGTGGAGGCGTGGTACAGTAAATAATCCATATGGCACAGTAGACAGTGGCAATATTTTGGGTCGTGTTTCTATGGATTTTATAACCCTACAAGGTGACAAAGATGAGGTTTGCATTATGAATGACGCACTCAAAGTTGCCAAGCATTACGGCACGATAGCATATGAAATCACTTGTGCGTTACATTCTAATATAACTCGTACAATCGTAGATTGAATCTATTCTTTTATTCCAATAAAAGAGGCAAAACGCCCACTGCATCCATGCTCAAATCTATATGAAAAATAGTTTTCATTTTCACAACCTGTGCAGATATTTGACATCTCTATATTGCTATCTTTTACTCCAGCCTCTATCATTTGAAATCTATTTATAAGTGGCAAATCAAGCATATAATTGCCATTCATACTAGATACTGCACCTCGATATTGCTCAAACTCTTTTGCTAGTTTGCTATCCACCTCGTAGCAACACGCACCAATTGATGGTCCAATACCCGCTATTATATTAGAGCAACCAAATTGTTCTTGCATAATTTTCACCGTCTTAGCCACTATATTTGCTTTTGTTCCTCTCCAGCCTGCATGCACAGCCGCGACTATTTGTTTTTCGTTATCAAAAAGCAATATAGGTACACAGTCAGCAGTCAAAACACCTATCAGTACACCAGCTTTTGTAGATATAAGTGCATCACAGTCAGCAATAGCATCATCCATGCTCTCCCAACCAGCCGTACTCATATCATCTACTATTACGACATTTGAGCTATGAGTTTGTGAGGCTAATATTACCTTTGTATCCGTGGATATGTTTAGCGACTCGAGAGCTTTTAGTCTATTGTCAAAACTGATTGATATATCTTCGCCTGTGTGCATAGCAAGGCTAAATTTTTGTGGCTCATTGCATATCTTTGTAGTCACACCATGAATACAACTATTTGAGTTTGAGAGATTGTTAAATTTAAAGATCATATGTCACTCCATCTGCCATTCATTATGTAATTTTAGAGTATAATATCAAAAAATTATGGATAATATGATATGTTAGCTTGGTTAAATCTAGATCAAAGAGTTTTCAAAAATTTTAATTACTTGCTTATGATACAGCTCTTACCACTATTTTTTATATCATCATGGCTCATTTATGAAATAAATCCTGCACTTTTTATGAAACAGATGATTTATTATTTGGTTGCAATGATAGTATTTATGGGAGCAGTAATAACTCCATGGCGACTTATTTTGTGGTGGTTCGCACCTGTTTTTTATGTTGGTGTTTTACTTTTATTATTAGCCGTTGACATATTTGGTATAAGTATACTAGGGGCTCAAAGATGGCTTGTAATTCCTGGGGTAGGACTCACTATTCAGCCTTCTGAGTTTATGAAAATAGCAGTATTAATGATGCTTGGAACTATAATATACAAAAATCCACCACCAGCAGAGGGATATGGGATTAAGATGTTCGCCATACTTTCCGCCTTAATTTTGTTGCCATTTGTACTTATTGCAAAAGAGCCAGATTTGGGTACTGCAATGGTTTTATTATTGGTAGGTTTTGGCGTATTGTTTATGGTAGGAATAGAAAAAAAAATATTAATAGCTTTAGCTATTCTTGTAGTGACAACTGCTCCAGTTATGTACAAGTATGGACTAAAAGATTATCAAAAAGAACGGATAGTTGACGCTGTAAGTAGTCCCAGCTATCATGTTGAACAATCACTTATTGCTATAGGCTCTGGTGGTTTTAGTGGACAAACAAAAGATGAATCAACTCAAACACAGATGAAGTTCTTGCCTATATCATCGAGTGATTTTATTTTTGCATATCTTGGAGAGAGATTTGGTATGCTTGGTATGGGAGGTGTACTTATCTTGTATATATTATTGATTTTACACCTTTTTTATATCTCTACTAAAGAGTTTATTGATGGATTAGAGAGGGTTTTTGCAGCTGGGATTAGTTGGCTATTTTTTGTGTATATGGGGGTTAATGTGTATATGGTTATAGGTATGGCACCCGTGGTTGGTATTCCATTGCCGATGTTTAGCCATGGAGGTACATCGTTTATAGTTTTTGCATTTCTTTTTGGTGTTTTACAAAATCTACTTGCTTTTAAATATTATTTAGGCTATAATTCCGACGCTAAAATATCATTGACTAAAAAAGATTTCTAGTCTTTAATGTTATAAAAGCTTTTTCCACAATGGGTTCTTAGCTCAGTTGGTTAGAGCACTCGGCTCATAACCGAGTGGTCCGGAGTTCGAGTCTCCGAGAACCCACCAGCTCACATTTAACACAATCATACAAATTACTTTTGTTCTTATTTCGTATATTTTAAACTCAATGAAGTATAATATAGCCAATAAATTTATATAGTAGTAAAATTTAAAAGCCAGCCACTCCTGCCTTTGCAGGAGTCCAGAAAGAAGAAATGGGTACCCGTGTCAAGCATGAGTATGACGAAACAGTGGAGGATAAATGAAACAATACGAAGCATTTTTTGATATTCTAAAGCAATTAGTACGAACACCATCGGTAGTTGGTGCAGAAAATCCATTCTTTATGGCAGTGAAAAAAGAGCTTGAAGAGATTGGTATACAAACTACACTCTACGAAGGGGTGTTGGTGGCATCAGGAGATGACCCAACAAGTGGATATATCTCATCTCATGTGGATAGGCACGGGCTAGTATGTACAGGACCAAGAGAGTTTCAATATGCAGCTTATGTTAGTAAAAACCGAGCAGACCTTACTGGTCGTTCAATATCAGAGCAAACATATAAAAATCTTGCAGGACGATTTGAAGGTCAAGCGGTACAAGCATATGATAGAAGCAGTGGAAGTTATCAAGGCATTGGTAAAATCACAACATCAAGCATATGCGAAAGACGCGGAAATCTCATCTTTGAGATAGATGGACTGGATTATTTATTGCCAGAAACTCCTGTGGCATTTGTGGATAAGCTTGTTATTTCGGATGGATTTGTCTCTGCACAATTAGATAATGTTCTCACAAATGCTATGATAATATATATGTATCAAAATGGGTACAAAGGTACTGCATTTTTTTCAGCAGAAGAAGAGGCTGGTAAGAGTTGGCGTTATATTCTAGAATGGTTTATGAGATTTGATATATCTACTGATGAACTATTAATACTAGACACTAGCCCCTATCCAGATGAGCAGAGTGCCACCAAGCAAAGTCTAGTTTTCAGACGCAGAGACACACATGCAAGGTTTAATTCACCACTACAAAAGAAACTTATAAAAATATGCAGAAAAAGCAAAATAAAATATGATTATAAAGATAGATATATCAAAGAGAGAAACAAGCAAATTGTAACAGATGGTGGAACAAATAGCGGCTCACTTGGCTCAACTGAGTTAGGAAGGTTAATTGTCGCTTCAAAACAGTCTATACAGGGTACAACACTACAAATACCAACGACAGGTTACCACACTGTGGACGAAACAGCAGCTATCAATTCTATTACAGATGCTATTGATGTGCTATTAAAGCTCTACTTGTAATCTACAAGGAGCTTTGCGATACAATGCTTTTACGCAAAACCATTTGTATTAAAATTATATAAAGAGAGATTTAAATGGGTCAAAAAACAGTTCTAATTATTACTGATGGTATAGGTCATAAGCCCCAAAGCAAATGCAACGCTTTTATAGATGCCTCTACCCCAATATATGATAAACTTTTTGCTACAGTACCACACACTCTTATATCTACTCATGGACTTAGTGTCGGGTTACCAGTAGGGCAGATGGGCAATAGCGAAGTAGGACATATGACTTTGGGTGCTGGACGGATTTTGTATCAAGATTTGGTAAAAATCTCAAAAGCATTGAAAGATGGCTCTTTGGCTAACAATAAAGTTTTAAAAGATATCTTAGAAAAAAGCAACAATATTCATCTAATAGGTCTAATGAGTGATGGCGGTGTACATTCTCATATAGAGCATATCATTGGCGTAGCAAAAATAGCAGAGGAAAATCACAAAAAAGTATGGCTACATCTAATCACAGATGGGAGAGATGTGAGTCCAACTTCAGCTAATATTTACCTCGCACAAATAGAGCAAATATGTAATGAAAATATCCAAATCGCAACTATCGGTGGACGGTTCTATACAATGGATAGAGATAATCGCTGGGAGCGTGTACAGCTAGGCTACAATGCAATAGTAAATGCAACACCAAAAACGAGTTTAAATCCGAGTGACTGTATAAAAAATAGTTACAGTAAGGGAGAAAATGATGAGTTTATAATGCCAGTAGCCTTTAGTGGATATGGTGGTATGAGTGAAAATGACGGCATTATAATGATGAATTTTAGAAGTGATAGAGCTAGAGAAATCACAAAAGCAATTGGAGATGAGAATTTCAAAGAGTTTGATATGAAAAAACTAAATCTACATATAGCAACGATTACGGCATATGATGCGAGTTTTAAATATCCAATAATGTTCCCAAAAGATAACCCAAAAAACACACTAAGCGAAGTCATAAGTAGAGCAGGTTTGCGTCAAATGCACACGGCTGAAACTGAAAAATATGCTCATGTGACTTTCTTTTTCAATGGTGGAGCAGAAGAGCCACTAGTTGGTGAAAGTAGGGTATTAATCCCAAGTCCAAATGTGAAAACTTATGATATGAAGCCAGAGATGTCAGCTCCACAAGTAGGAAAGGCTGTGCAGGACGCTATTAGAGATGGATATGATTTTGTAGTTGTGAATTTTGCAAATGGAGATATGGTAGGACACACGGGTAACTATGAAGCAGCAAAATTGGCAGTCGAAGCAGTAGATAAAGAAGTGGGTATGATTTTAGAAGTAGCCAAAGAGAATGGATATGCCGTAGTTATTACAAGTGACCATGGAAATTGTGAAGAGATGTGTACAATGAATGGCAATAGACTAACTAATCATACTGTTGGAGAGGTGTGGTGCTTTGTAATATGTGAACAGCCTGTGGAGCTAAAATGTGATATGGGATTGAATAATATTGCAGCTACAGTATTAGAGATTATGGGGATTAAAGTTCCTAGTGAAATGGATAAAGCAATAATCTGATATTATTACAAAAACAAGGAGCAAAAAATGCAAACTAAAATTAAACAATCAGTAGCAGTTTTATTGGCTTATGTGATTAAAAAAGAGAATAGAGATTTAGCCAAAGAAGCACCACTCTTTTGTAGTATGCTTGGTAGCGATTTTGCATGTAGTCATGATGAAGCGATGGAGCTTTTAAAGCAAGGCTTAAATTCAGATTTTAACATCGATGAACACATAGGTGTTATTAACGAAGCATGCAAAAAAGACTTGATAAGTAAGATGCATATTTTGGAGCAGATAAACCATCTAATTTATGCAGACAAGATATCAGAAAATGATTATGAAGAGTTTGAATATATTAAAAATAAACTCTTTGAATGTAAAAAATAACAAAAAGGAAAAATAGTGAAATTTAGTGGTAAAAATGTACTAATAACAGGTGCTAGTAGAGGAATTGGTGCAACAATAGCAACTATACTAGCAGGATATGGACTCAAGGTTTGGATAAATTATAGAAGTGGTGAAACAGAAGCTAAAGCTGTAAAAGCTGAAATAGAAGCAAATGGTGGGAGTGCAGAAATTATAGGGTGTGATGTGAGCGATGAGGTGGCATTTGTGGCAATGGTAAAAACTATCATAGAGAGCGACGGTGAGCTTGGCTATTTAGTTAACAACGCTGGTATTACGAATGACAAATTAGCTTTGCGTATGAGTGGAGATGATTTTATGAGTGTTATTAATGCCAATCTAAAATCAGCATTTGTAGGGTGCAGAGAAGCTCTAAAAGCAATGAGCAAAAAGCGATTTGGTGCGGTTGTGAATGTAGCATCGATAGTAGGCGAGAGTGGAAATGGCGGTCAAACTAACTATGCAGCTAGCAAAGGTGGAGTGATAGCTATGAGCAAAAGCTTTGCTATTGAGGGAAGTTCACGGGGCATTAGATTTAACACCATCACACCGGGATTTATAGCCACAGAGATGACAGAGGTACTCAGCGATGAGGTCAAAGCATCATTTACCGCAAAGATTCCATTAGGTAGATTTGGAAATCCGAGTGAAGTAGCAGACGCTGTGGCATTTTTACTTAGCGACCATGCGAGCTATATCACAGGTGAAACGCTAAAAGTCAATGGCGGAATGTATATGTAATGACTTTTACAAAAGGAATGTGATGCAATCAAGAATTTTACTACTAGAAGATGACCGTTCGTTATGTGACACACTCAAGGACTTCTTAGAAGAAGAGAGCTTTACGGTGGACGCAGTATATGATCCATATAGTGCATTTGATTTAGCCTACAGGCGACAATATGACTGTTATGTGCTTGATGTAAACTTGCCATATGAGAGTGGATTTGAAATGCTTCAAAAGCTTCGTGATGGAGGTGATACTACCCCAGCTATGTTTGTGACTTCAAAAAATGACACCAGATCTCTTGTAGAAGGATTTGGCGTGGGGGCTGATGATTATCTGAAAAAACCTGTAGATTTAGACGAGCTTCATTGTCGTATTGAGGCACTTTTGAGAAGACAAAGCCGTGCACAATTTATAGATATCAATGAGTATAAATTCGATATATACAGCAAAAAATTATTCAAAGATAACATTGAAATGGAAATAAGTATAAAAGCAGGACGACTACTACAAGCCCTTATCGAAGCAAATAGTGTAGTGGTGCCTATACAAGAGCTAAAAGAACAGTTATGGAGTAGCAGCGAAGAATGGAGTGACGGCTCGTTGCGTGTTTATATTACTCAACTAAAAAAATATTTTGGAGATGAGTTGCAAAATGTCAGAGGGGTAGGATATTGCCTAAAACGCTAAAAAAAGAGAGGCTTATCGCTCTTGCATTTTTCGAGCTTTTGATGCTGTTTCTGTGGGGCATTTCGTACCTATTTCTATCTACATATAATTTTTCTGCTGATGCGTTTTGGTTTACTATGTTTGTGATGATGGTAGCAACTATTGGGCTTGGATATATATTTATATCGTATCTACTAGAGGCAAAATATGAGATGCAAAAGAACCTGATAAATATCACAGATGAGATTTTGCACGAGCTTAATATCCCAATATCAACAATAGAATCAAACGCAAAATTACTAGCAAAAACTCAAACAAGCGACAAAGAACAAGCTAGAATAGAGCGAATAAATCATGCCACAATACGCCTAAAGAGACTATATGAAAAGCTTTCATACGCCCTAACTAAAGAGATTACACCTGCAAAAAAAGAACAGTTTATCCTACAAGAGACTGTTTATGAATGTTGCGAAATGTTTATGATGCAAAATAGAAACGAGATTTCGTTTGATATGCCTCATAATCCAGTTAGTATATTAGCAGACAAGATTGGGTTTGAGCAGATGTTTGAAAATATTATGAGTAATGCCATGAAATACTCACCAAATCTAGAGCCAATAAATATAACTTTTAGTAACAATAAGCTGGAGATAATAGATAATGGAGTGGGCATTAGCCCATCAGAGTTACTGCGGATTCATGAAAGATACTACCAAGGAGATAGCTCCAAAGACGGCAAAGGTATTGGAGTAGCAATAGTCAAGGGGTATTGTGATAATGAGAGAATTGGATTATCATTTTATTCAGAGCAAAATCAAGGCACTAGAGTTGTGCTTGATTTGCAAAAAATGATTACAGTTTAACACTCACTTAACACTACTTCGTCATAATAATAGCTAATTAAAATTCAGGGGAGAATAGTATGTTAAGAATAATCACAATTTCATGTGTATGTGCAGTGGCTTTGAGTGCCTCGCAGGTACAGCTAGATACAATCGAGGTGGTAGCATCAGGCGGAACTGTAATAAAAGATGTAAAAGGCGAGGAGATAAAAAGTGCCGATTTAGGAGAAGCACTATCCAAAGAATCAGCTGGTGTATCGATGATTCGTAGAAGCGGTGTAGCAAATGATATTTTAATCCGTGGTCAAAAAAAAGATAATATAACTGTAACAATAGATGGTGCAAAAGTATGTGGAGCGTGCCCTAATCGTATGGATCCACCAATCTCACATGTGCTTACTAACAATGTTGATTTTGTAGAGATAAACGAAGGACCATATAATGTAGCAGATTTCGGCTCACTAGCTGCAGATGTAAAAATACACACCATCAAACCAACCGAAGAGACTCATGGTGAACTAGCAATTAGTGCTGGTAGTTGGGATTATCTAAAGGGTGCATTTATGCTTAGTGGTGGTGCTGAGAAATTCCGTTTTCTACTCAGCGGTTCAGCAGAAAAAAGTGCTCAATACAAAGATGGAAACGGAGATGATTTCTATGAGCAAATAGCTAGAGCAATAGCCTCTGGTCAGGCAATGCCAGCTAATCAGTATCAAGCAAAATACAAAGATTTAGATAGCTATACAAAAAAAACCTTGATGGGTAAGGTCTATTATGATATCACAGATAATCAAGAGCTAAGAGCAGGATACACTATGAATAGAAGTGATAATATTCTATTTCCAAATAGCCCAATGGACGCTTTGTATGATGATTCCAATATCTACTCACTAGGATATACCGCCAAAAATCTAGGCTCGTTATCTAAAAAGCTTGATATAGAATTATATCGCTCAACGGTAGTTCACCCGATGGGTACAGAGTATAGAGTAGCTGGAGCAACGGCTTATATGATAAGCAAACTATCCACAGAGATGCAAGGAGCTAAACTATCCAACACACTCGAGTTAGGTAATCATACTATCACAGCAGGGTTAGATACAAGTGAACGAAATTGGGATGGTAGATACTCCAGAACTGTTGTTGCAACAGGCGTGGTGACTCAAATGGGTAAAGCCATAGATGATGCAGATACCAAAAATAGAGCAGTATTTCTAAAAGACAAAATAGCGTTAAGCGATAAACTTACTCTAGAGGCTGGGGCAAGGTATGATAGTACAACGATAGATACGCCAAAAGCTACAGCACTAGATAGAGATTTTTCTGACTTTGGTGGATACTTATTTAGCAAGTATGCTATAGATAATTCATTAAATATATTTGGGGGAATTGGTCGTGCTACTCGTGTTCCTGATGCCAAAGAGCTATATTTCACGAGTTCAGCTGGTGCCGTTTTTGGTACAGATACGCTTAAAGCAGTTACAAATAATGAGATAGATTTAGGTATTGAAAAGAAGTTTGATAGTGCAAATGTTAAAGCAAAAGTATTTTATAGTAAGCTAGATAATTATATAGCTTACAATGCAAGTAAAGCAACAAACAACTATGAAAATGTAGATGCCACCATCTATGGTATTGATCTTAGTGGAACATATGCATTTAACGATAATATATCCTTAGATTTTAGTACAGCATACCAAGTAGGAACAAAAGATAAACCATTAACTGGTCAAACTGAAACAAATATGCCTGACATTGCTCCTTGGAGAGGAAATATTGGAGTGAACTATGAATTAGAAAACAACTTCAAAATAGAGGGCGATATGCTAGCTTCTGCTCCATGGAGTAGGTTTGATGCTGCTAATGGCGAGCAACAGCTTGGAAGTTACTTTGTGTTCAATCTCAAAGGTACAAAAATGCTAGGCAAGGAGCTTGAGTTCACAGCTGGAGTTGATAATATCTTTGATAACACTTACGCAGTATCCAATAGCTACAAAGATTTAACCTTGCTAGCTGGTGGTGGAGATATAATGATACTTAATGAACCAGGAAGATATTTTTATACTCAACTAAAGTACAAGTTCTAATAAAGACATAGCCTATAACTACTTATGACTACTTCTTGTGGTCATATTTCTACTTTTCGCAATAAATAACTTAAAAAAATATAAAATTTTATATATACTATCTTTATTAATTTTACTTAACACACAATTAACATCAATATGGTATAGTTTTAGTTAGGGCATTTAATGCCTTTATATTACAATAAGGAGATTTAGATGGAAATGATAGGATTTTATCCACTATTTTATGTTCCGAATTATGGTTCAGCATGGCTTATGGGTCTAACGGGTGCAATACATATTATGGCATCCCATACATCCGTAGGAGCAGCCTTACTATTCGCATTTCTTGCTCGTAAGGCATACAAAGAGGACAGACCAGAGCTGTATGATTATATGAAGAGATATGGTATGTTTTTGCTTATATTTTCATATGTTATAGGTTCTATAACTGGACCAGGGATATGGTACACGGCTACTGCTGCTAGTCCCCGCGGGATTAGTGCTTTGATCCACAATTTTGTTTGGGTATGGGCAACTGAATGGGTATTTTTTGTATATGAAGTTATCGGTGTATTTGCTCTTATATATTTTATGGACAAAGTGGATCGCAAAACTCATCTCAAGTTAACATATACATTTGCGATAGCTTCTGTAGGTACTCTGGCTCTCATTGTTGGTATTATCAGCTTTATGATGTGGCCAGGAAACAATGCATTTTATACAACAGGAAGTGCAAGTGATGCGTTCTTTGGTGTCAATACATTCCCTCATATGTTCCTACGAATTGGATTTATGATCATGATGTCTGGTATTATTGGTATGATTATCTCATCTTCGATGAAAAAAGAGAATAGAGAATTATCCCTCGAGCTAACACGCAAAATGGGATGGGTTAGTATGTTGGGTGGCTTTTTGTCAGTATTCTTTTTTATGTGGTATATAGGCACATTGCCAGAAAATGCAAATGCTCTATTAGGTATGGCAAAAGATTCTATTATTCTAAATCGTATTATTCTTGCCATTTTGTTTTCCATTTACTTTTTTGTTGCTATCTTTAAACCACAATGGGTTACGAGAACTTTAGCTATAGTGATGATGTTTGTAATAGGCATAGTGGGTGTTTGGCCTGGTGAGAAACTCCGTGAAACGATGCGTAAACCATGGGTTGCTGGTCAATATGTTTACAGCAATCAAATAGTAGGAAAAGCAGTACCGGGTAAAGGTATCAAGGATGAAGTGCCTATTCTTGCCAAACAAGGAATACTCAAATCAAACCCATGGATACCTGAGCGACTTCGTACGATTACTCCTGAAAACAAACTAGAAGTTGGAAAATTGCTTACAAGAATCGCATGCTCAAATTGTCACTCTTTGGAAAAATATGGTTCTTATAGACCCATGATAGGATTGGTTGGAAAAATAGCACAAGATGAGGCTGGAATTAAAAATTACATCAAAAATGTAATTGGCACAGGCTCAAGTCCATATATGCCAAAAATAGCTCTACCAGACAACGAATACGATGCGATGGCGGCTTATATAGCTTCCCAAGCCAAATAAAGGAGAATAGATGGACGCAACACTGATAAATTTAATGAAAGACCCTGCTGGAATACCATTTTATCCAATAGTTTTTCAAGGACTATATATTTTAACATGGGCTCTGCATGCGGCATTTGTTTTGCTATCATTAGGCTCGATGGGACTTTCAGTATACGGAAGCACCAAACAAAAGAGAGACAATAACTGGAAGATACTAACTCCACATCTGATTATGACTGGCAAGCTTAGTGTATCTCTACTCATAGTTTTAGGAGTAGCTCCACTGCTATTTACTCAAGTCATATATGATAGTGGCTGGTATGTAGCCAATACACTCTCAGGTGCATGGGTATTTATATTTATATACGCTCTTGTTCTTGGGTATATGATGTTTTATTGGTATCAGTATGCCAACAAACAAGGCAAATCAAGCAACACACTTATAGGTGCAATTTCTTTTGCTATATTAGTATTTTGTGGTATCTTGATGCATAACTTTGCAGTAGAATCAATCCAGCCAACCAAATGGATGGAATGGTATGCACCAAATGGCGTCGTGGATAACTCTGGTTGGAACTTCCATATAGACATAGTCCGACTGGCATTTATGGTTAGCTTGGCTATTCCAGTGACTGGGATATTTCTACAAGCGTATAGCACATTTGCAAGTACTCGTAATGATTTCAAAGTAGATTATTTGGAATTTGTAACAAAAATGGGTACAAAAATGGCAGTAGGAGGACTTCTTGTAAGTGCAGCACTATTCGTGCTATGGATGCTACAAGCCGGCGAACTATTCAGCCCTGTGGTTCTTGCTACTATTGCCTCTGTGGTTATACTACTTCTCATGGCTATGAAGAACAAAAACAGCTATGCTACAGTAGGTATGCTCGTGGTGGTAGCACTATTTATCTCAGGCGTGAGAGAGCTTATTAGATACAATATTATGTCTAAGCTCGGCTATGATTTATACGGATATAAAGTAAATATAGAGTACGAAACTATCATAATGTTCCTATCCACATTTGTGGTTTTAGGATTTACTGGTATTGCATTTATACTTACTATGGCGTGGCAAGTTGGCAAAAATGATAGTGGCAAACCGTATGTTGCCACAGAAGGCTCAGCAGTATCAAAACTAGGCAATGCTTCACTCATTATATTTTGTGTATGGATTGCAGTTTACTTCGCATGGGGCATGGTAGCTCTATTTAAAAATATGCTTTAAGTTTTAGCAGTATGCCACTTGGCAGACACTTTAGTCTGCCTTTGTACCGTTCATAATATAACATCTCAAGAGTTAATATCGCACAAAAAATCTATATTTGACCATGTAGTTTCATAATAGTTGATAGTTTTTTATCATTTTTTTGGTATACTTATGCGTAATAAAATATTAAAGGAGTGTCCTGTGGCATTATTTGACGAAGTAAAAGCGGTAGTAGTAGAGCAACTTAATGTTGCTGCTGATGAGGTAAAAGAAGATTCAAAGTTCGTAGAAGACTTGGGTGCTGATAGCCTAGATGTAGTTGAGCTAGTAATGGCATTAGAGGAAAAATTTGATATCGAAATCCCAGATGACCAAGCTGAAAAAATCGCTACAGTAGCAGATGCAATCAATTTCATTGAAAGTACACAAGCGTAATTTTAATCCCATTTGGGGTTAGGCATAGTTTCAAAATTTATTTCAAGCGATAGTTTAATAGAGTTTTTAGTTAAACCTTTATTAAACTATCCCAATAGTCTTATGGACTGTAAATTCGAGGAGAAGATATGAAAAGAGTAGTTGTAACGGGTCTTGGTATGATAAACAGCTTAGGTCATGATAAAGAGAGTTCATTTCAAGCAATAGTTGCTGGCAAATGTGGTATTAGACGGATAGAGCTATTCGACCCAACAGAGCAATCAGCGCAGATAGCAGGTGAAGTAGTAGACTTTGATCCAAATACAGTAATGGATGCTAAAGAAGTAAAAAAAGCTGATAGATTTATCCAATTAGGATTAAAAGCTGCAAAAGAAGCTATGGCAGATGCATCACTTCCTGAAGGATTTGACACCGAGAGATTTGGTGTAAGTTCTGCTGCTGGAATCGGCGGTTTACCAAATATAGAGAAAAATTCTATCGTTTGCTCTGAGAGAGGACCAAAGAGAATATCTCCATTTTTTATTCCATCATCACTTGTAAATATGCTTGGTGGTTTTGTGACTATTGAACACGGATTACAAGGACCAAATCTTTCAAGCGTGACAGCTTGTGCAGCAGGTACACACGCTATCAATGAAGCTACAAAAACAATCATGCTTGGCGGTGCTGATAGAATGTTAGTAGTGGGTGCTGAATCGGCTATTTGCCCTGTAGGTATGGGTGGATTTGCAGCTATGAAAGCTCTTAGCACGGATAATGAAAATCCAACAAAAGCGTCAAGACCATTTGATAGTGATAGAAGTGGATTTGTAATGGGCGAGGGTGCAGGTGCTTTGATACTAGAAGAGTATGAGATGGCAGTAGCAAGAGGTGCACATATTTACGGTGAAGTTATAGGATTTGGCGAGAGTGGCGATGCTAATCACATCACAACTCCAGTTGTTGATGGACCACGCCGTGCAATTGCAGCAGCAATGAAAATGGCAGGTAATCCAAAAGTGGATTATATAAATGCTCACGGTACAAGTACACCAGCGAACGACAAAAACGAAACAGCAGCCATAAAGGCAGTGTTTGGAGACAAGTCAACAGCTCCAGCAATTAGCTCAATAAAAGGTCAAATAGGTCACTGCCTAGGTGCAGCAGGTGCTATAGAGGCAGTTGTCTCATTAATGGCAATCAGAGATGGTATTTTACCTCCAACAATTAACTATACGACTCCTGATAGCGAATGTGATTTGGACTATGTTCCAAATGTTGCTAGGGAAGCAGATGTGAAAGTTGTTATGAGTAATTCATTTGGATTTGGCGGCACTAATGGCGTTGTAATATTCCAAAAAGTATAAAGGCTTAATAGGATGGTTACATATCTCGAATTTGAAAAAAGTATAGAAGCACTGGATCAAGCACTTGAATCAGCAAAAGCTAGTGGGAACAAGATAACAATAGCTACTGTTGAGAAAGATTTAAATAAAGAGATAACAAAGAAATTTAGCTCACTATCATCATATCAAAAACTGCAATTAGCAAGACATCCTGATAGACCATATTCACTTGATTATATTCGTCTAATAATGACAGATGCATATGAGATACATGGAGATAGAGCATTTCGTGATGACCCAGCACTAGTATGCTTTTTAGGATATATTGATGGTCAAAAAACTATGGTTATTGGCGAACAAAAGGGCAGAGGAACTAAAAATAAAATCAAAAGAAATTTTGGTATGCCAAATCCAGAAGGATATCGAAAAGCTCTTAGAGCAGTTAGACTAGCAGAGAAATTTGATATACCAGTACTTATGTTAGTAGACACTCCTGGTGCATACCCAGGACTTGGAGCTGAAGAGCGAGGTCAGAGTGAAGCGATAGCTAGAAATCTATTTGAATTCACTAGCGTTAAAGTTCCTATGGTTTCTATCGTTATAGGTGAAGGTGGAAGTGGTGGAGCATTGGCTATCGGAGTTGCTGATAGACTTGCCATGATGAGATACTCTGTATTTTCAGTTATCTCTCCAGAGGGTTGTTCAGCCATACTTTGGGATGATCCAAAAAAAGTAGAAGTTGCTACAGATGCTCTTAAAATAAGCTCAAGTGACCTTATGGAGCATAATCTAATAGACGCTGTACTTGATGAGCCACTTGTGGGTGCTCATAGAGATAAGACTACAAGTGCAAAAGTTTTAAAAGATTATTATCTAAAATCAGTAAAAGAGCTCAGAGCATTATCAGTTAATGATATGCTTGAAGCTAGATATAATAAGCTGACATCAGTCGGTGCATACACTGAATAACAACAAATATGATGCATGATGTAGCCGCTTGGATAGTTGATGCTATTGGTGGTGTTGGTTATTTAGGCATATTTATACTCATGTTTTTAGAGAGTACATTCGTACCAGTACCAAGTGAGATAGTAATGATACCAGCTGGATATCTAGCACAAAAAGGCGAGATGAATTTCATCATAGCTACTATTATGGGAGTTCTTGGCTCACTTGGTGGAGCGTTGTTTAACTATTTTTTTGCTCTCAAATATGGCAGAGCTTTTTTACATAAATATGGTAAATATATACTTTTATCGCATGATAAACTGGCGAAACTAGAGGATTTTTTTATTAAACATGGTGAAATATCTACATTTAGCGGTCGTCTCATCTTAGGTGTGAGACATCTAATATCATTACCAGCTGGATATTCTAGAATGAACTTAAGTAAATTCATCATATATACTACACTTGGCTCTAGCATTTGGGTTCTTGTACTTATGGTAGTAGGATATCTAGTGGGTTCAAATGAGGCTTTAGTACAACGTTACTTGGGAGTTGCAACGATAATAGCTGTAATTGGTATAGTTCTTATTGCAATAATATATATCTATAAAATGAAAAAAGCAAGTAAAATTTAAATTGATATTTGGATGATTTAGTAAGCCGAGCAGGCTTACGGCTAAAGTAGAAATTTAAGCTTTTTTATGATCAAGTATTAATTTCAAAGCTTCATCTTTTAGTAAAAGCTTCTCTTTTTTGATAGTCTCAAGCTCAGAATCACTAAGTGCTAATCTACCCTCATCACTATCTTTTGCTTTTTGATCAAGCTCATTATGTTTTTCAAAAATCTTTGCAAAATGTGCATTTGATTGTTTTAGTTCGCTTATTTCTTCTCTGTATTCGTGTAACATTTGAATCCTTTTTGTTTGTATGTAACATTTTAGCCTCTTTGAGTTTAGAAGAGTATTAAATCACATATAGTTATCTCTGTAATCTTTACAGTGTGGCATTTTGACATATTTAGTGATTATAATATGGTTTTGGATAAAATATAGACATATAAAATAAAAGAAGAATTATGATGACAAATAAAACAACAATATCATGCCCAAACTGTGGAACAGAGATAGATATAAATGAAGCATTGTATCATCAGCTTGAAAATAAGCATAAGCAAGAGTGGCTAGATGAGAAGAAAAAGCAAGAGCAAGAAATGGAAGCTGCACGGAAAGATTACAAAGCACATCTAAATAGTCTAAAAGCTCAGCAAGAAGCATTTGATGAGCAAAAAGAGAAATTCGATGATAGCCTAAAAAGTGCTATAAATGAACAGCTCAGAGTAGAAAAGCAGAGAATAGAAACCAAATTAACAAGCGAAATTAAACAAACAGTAATGGCAGAACAAAGCACGGCAATGGAGGCTATGCGTAAAGAGCTAGAGCAAAAAAGTGAACAAGTAAAAGAGCTGAATGCAAGCAGAGCAGAGATAGAAAGGCTAAAAAGAGAGAAAGACGAAGCAATGTCTAGAGCCAAGGTAGAGGCACAGCTGGAGCTTAGCAAGGACTTAATTAGTGAAAAAGAAAAGATGGCAAAACAGTTCTCGGAGCAAAACGAACTAAAACTCAAAGAGCGAGATAAGCAGATAGAAGAGCAGACAAGGCTCATAAACGAGATGAAGCGAAAAGCAGAGCAGGGTAGTATGCAACTCCAAGGCGAGGTACAAGAGCTTGTGATCGAGGAGTGGCTAAGCTCCCAGTTTGCATTTGATACGATAAATGAGATCAAAAAAGGTGCATTTGGAGCTGATTGCGTGCAGGTAGTGCATACTAGAGAGCTACAAAATTGTGGAATAATCTGCTATGAAAGTAAAAATACTAAATCATGGACGGATGGCTGGATAGCCAAATTCAAACAAGACATGCTAAGCTCAAAAGCAGATATTGGAGTAATGGTAACAGCTGTGTATCCTGCTGGAATGGAGCGAATGGGATTTGTGGATGGAGTATGGGTATGTAGCCTAGATGAATTTAAAGGCTCTGTTTCATTACTTAGAGAGTCACTCATTAGAACGCATAGAGTGGTGCAAAGAGATATGAATAAGGGTGATAAAATGTCACTATTATATGGCTACCTGACTGGAAATGAGTTTAATATGCAGCTAAGCTCTATCGTAGATGGATTTACAAGCATGCAAGATGAGCTAGAAAAGGAGAAACGATCACTGATGGCTAGCTGGAAACGCAGACAAAAGCTCATCGATAGTGTTCTGATTAATACGACTGAGATGTATGGCTCACTCCAAGGGATAGCAGGAAATGCAATTACACATATAAAATCTCTAGAGATGTTGAGTGATGAAGATGAATAAAGTGTGTGATATAATTAGAATAATTACAATCAAAGAGTAAAAAATGACAAAAAATATAATCTTGATAGGCTTTATGGGAGTAGGCAAAGGCACAATAGCTAGAGCATACGCTAAAAAATACGGTGTATTTAACATAGATACAGATGACCTTATAGAATCCAAAGTCAATAAAGAGGTCAAAAAAATATTTGACAAAATGGGGGAAGTCCACTTTAGAGCCCTAGAGCAAGAGACTGCTAATTGGATAGAATCTAGCGTAAATGGCACACTTATCAGCTGTGGAGGTGGATTCTATAAGGTTGATAATTTAAAGAGTCTTGGTACAGTCGTACTGCTAGACGCCTCGTTTGAATGGATACATAAAAGGCTCAAAAATGCCAAAAATGCCAAAGAAAAATTAGCAAAACGCCCATTATTTAACAAAGAAAAAGAAGCCAAGAAACTCTACAATGAAAGAGCAAAACTCTACCGTGAAGTAGCTGATGTTATAATAAATGTAGAGAGTTTGAGTATAAATGAAATAGTTGAGATGATAGACACAGAAACGAAAAAGAGTCAAGAATGAGATTCAATAAAAAATTTATAATTGCAATAATCTGTATCATATTTGGTACAAATAGTTTTGCATTACAAATGTCTGAAATAAATAAAATTTTATCAGCACATAATGCAATCAGAGCTGAGCATGGATTAGCAAAGCTAAAGTGGTCAGATGAATTAAGTGAGAATGCAACACAATGGGTAGGAAAATTAGCCAGTGAACGAGGGTGTAAAATGTCCCATAGTTACATATCTGGTCTTGGCGAGAATTTGTTTTGGAGCAGCCCTCTTATATATACACAATCTAGAAGAGAGATTGCAAATGTTAATCCACTAGATGTTGTTAATGCTTGGGCTGCAGAGAAAAAATATTACAGCCTAGGATCAAATAGGTGTTTATTCGGACAAGTCTGTGGTCACTATACCCAGTTAATATGGAGGGATACAGTAAAAGTTGGCTGTGCAAAAGCAATATGTGATGATAAATCACAAGTGTGGTCTTGTAATTATAGCCCACCAGGTAATTATGTAGGACAAAAACCATATTAATATCATCTAAAAGCTTTCTTTTTATAAAAAGATAGTGGACAAAGACAGCACAATAGCCTTTAAAGTGATATTGGATATAATAAGCAAATTAAAATGCTAAAGAAAAAGGAAGAGAATGCTACTCTTTACACCAGGTCCAACACCAGTATTAGAATCCGTAAGACAAGCGATGGCTACTGTTACACTTCATCATCGTACCCCAGAGTTTGAAGCTATTTTTGAAAAAGCGAGAGAGAATTTGCTATCTATGATGGGCATGGAAGAGTGCGTTATGTTAGCAAGTAGTGGTACGGGTGCCATGCAAGCATGTATGATAAATCTAGCTCATAGCAAGGTATTAACCATTAATTCTGGTAAATTTGGTGAGCGGTTTGGAAAGATTGCTGATGCTCTAAATATCCCAAAAGTAGAGTTGAAATATGAGTGGAATACACCAACTTGTGTAGCTGATGTAGAAACTGCAATAATGCAAAATCCTTATATAGATGCAATATGTATTCAGATATGTGAAAGTGCTGGGGGTTTGCGACACCCAGTAGAAGAGATAGCTGCTAGAGTAAAAGAGCTTAACCCAAATATTATGGTAATCGCTGATGGTATAACAGCAGTTGCTGTTGAGCCAATAGATACGACAAATATCGACGCTTTAGTGACCGGTAGTCAAAAAGCTCTTATGCTTCCTCCAGGGCTTGCCATGATAGGACTTTCTAGCTCTGCTGTTGAAAAGATTGGCAATGGCAAGGATTATTATTTCAATTTAGCTACAGAGATAAAAAATCAAAAGAAAAATACAACAGCTTGGACTGCTGCCACTACTCTAATAGCTGGGCTCAATGCAATGTTTGACGAGATAGAAAAAGAGGGTGGACTAGAAGCACTTTATGTAAATACTAGAAAAAGAGCGAATGCAACAAGTGTAGCACTAAGAGCAATAGGTCTTGAGATATATCCATTAACTCCAGCTTTGTCCATGAGTACAGTGCATGATGAAGAATCTGAAGCCATAAGAAAACTACTCAAAAATGAATATGGAGTGAATATAGCTGGTGGTCAAGATCATCTAAAAGGGAAGATTTTCCGCATAAATCAAATGGGTTTGATACCTGTATATGAGAGTGCATGGGTAGTTAATGCAGTTGAATTAGCACTTGATAAGATGGGCAGAAGAGTATTTGATGGAACGGCCAGTAAAGTCTTTAGCGAAGTATATTTTAAAAGTGAAGTATGATGATATTTGAACATGAAATCCCTAGCGGCTCAAAACTATATTTTGGCAAAAGTGCAAAGATAAAGAGAGAAATTGAGCTTGTATCTAGTCAAAAACTTGAGCAACTGGGATTTGAAGAGATAGTCACACCACTATTCTCATACCATCAGCATGATAGTTTTGATAACACCGATACGCTAATCCGTCTCAATGACAATCATAATCATACAGTGACGCTAAGAGCAGATTCTACACCAGATGTATTGCGTATCGCTACAAAAAGATTAGGGCGAAGCGTAGAGCTTAAAAAGTGGTTTTACATACAACCGACTGTAACATTTCCAACAATTGAACAGTATCAAGTGGGTGGTGAGATTTTGCATGGTAATTTTCAAAATGCACTTAGCATTACACTAGAGCTTTTATCGCTTATAGGTCTAGGTCCGATACTTCAGATATCAAATATGCGTATACCTCAACTACTGAACGAGAAGTATGGCATATCTATTGAGGTATTGAAAAATATGAATATTGAAACTCTCCTTAATGATAAAAATGAGTGGATAAAAAATCTTGTTACGATGCACAGTGTATCAGACCTAAGCAACCTAGATATCTATCCGATGGATATCAAAGAGGAGTTGCAAAAACTAAAAGATGAAGCTAGTAAAGTAGAATATACAAACATAATTATATCTCCTCTTTACTACTCAAAAATGAGATATTATGAGTCATTAACATTCAAAATGTTTAGTGGCAATTCACTTTTAGCAATGGGTGGTAGCTATACGATTGACAACGAACAAGCGTCAGGTTTTGCGATATACACAGATGAGTGTATCGCAATGAAAATGAATCAAGGAATGAAATGAACAAAGCAGAAATAATAGTAGGATTACAGTGGGGCGATGAAGGTAAAGGCAAGATAGTAGATCATATGGCAAATCAAAATGATTTTGTATGTAGATTTGCAGGTGGACACAATGCAGGTCACACAATAGTCGTTGGAGACAAAAAGTATGCACTTCACTTAATCCCATCAGGTATACTAAACCCAAATGCTAAAAATGTAGTTGGTAATGGAGTTGTATTTTCTCCAAAAGATTTTATCAAAGAGATGACACAGTTTGACAACTTAGAGGGTAGATTGTTTATATCTGATAAAGCTCATTTGCTTTTAGGATACCATTCACAAATTGATAAAGCATTTGAATTACTAAAAGGTAAAAGTGCAATAGGTACAACAGGCAAAGGCATTGGACCAGCATATGGCGATAAAGTAGCAAGAGTAGGACATAGAGTAGGTGAGCTACAAAACCCAAGTAAGCTAGCTGCCAAAATTATCGCACACTTAACGCAACATGCATCTCTTATGGAAGTTTTAGGTGTGTTTGTTCCATCTCTAACTGAGCTAACAAGTGAGCTTGAAGAGTATAAAAAAATCTTATCCCCGTTCATAGTGGATACGACTCTAATGGTGTGGGACGCACTAAAAGAGAATAAAAGAGTACTCCTAGAAGGTGCTCAAGGCACAATGCTAGATATCGACCATGGTACATATCCGTTTGTGACGAGTTCAACGACTGTAAGTGCTGGAGCTTGTAGTGGTTTGGGTCTTAATCCAAAGGATATTGGAAAAGTAACAGGAATAGCAAAAGCATACTGCACTAGAGTTGGTAACGGACCTTTCCCTAGTGAAGATTTAGGTAATGATGGTGAGCTTATAAGGGAACGAGGTCATGAGTTTGGTACTACAACAGGTCGCCCACGAAGATGTGGTTGGTTTGACGCTGTTGCAATGCGTCACGCAGTGAGAGTAAATGGAGTGGATAGAATTTCATTGATGAAACTAGATGTACTTGATGGATTTAATGAAGTAAAAGTATGTACTGGATATGAGGTAGAAGGCGAAATAGTAGATTATGTACCATATGATTTAGACTCAGCAACACCAATCTATACAATTTTCGCAGGATGGGATAGAAGTGAAGGCGTTAGAGAGTTTGATAAGCTTCCACAAACAGCAAAAGATTATATAATGGCATTAGAGAAGATGGTAGGCACAAAAATAGGTATCATATCTACAAGCCCAGATAGAGATGATACAATCATTAGAGACTAAGGAGATAGTATGAGATTAAAACCAAACCAAACTAGATATGTGGCAGGAAAAATAGCGATCGATTTAGCAAATGCAGATTTCGTAAAATTACCAAAAGGTAAAGAAGCAGTAGTAGAAGCATGTAAGGCTATCATAGATATTAACCTAAAGCAAGAAAGCAGCTTAGATAGTAAAGTCAAAGAGATGCTCGAAGAAAATATTGATGAAATTGAATTTCAACTGGCCGATGAGCGACAGCTATTTTTTATGATAAAAAAGAAAATGGCACCAGAGTTTGGCGTGATAATGGACTATAATGATAGATATAATGACCTAGCACACAAAATACTAGATGAGCTTTATGAGAACTATCTAGCAGAATATGATACAAATGAAAATCAAATAAAAAATATTATATTTAAATCATTTAGATCATTTGCTGATGCGTATGAAGCAATTGATGATATAGTATATAGCAAAATCAAAAGCATGAAGAGAGAACTAATCCCTGGAAGTGCAGATTATGAACTACTATATGAGAGACTTTATGAGGAAGAACTTATCAAAAGAGGCATGTTGTAATGAAAAAAATCTCACTATATCTCGAAAATGGACTATTTCTAGAGGCTAAAAGCTTTGGTAGTGATGGAACTAGTGTTGGTGAAATAGTATTTAATACTTCTATGACTGGATACCAAGAGATCACAAGCGACCCTAGTTATGCAGGTCAATTCGTCACTTTTACAATGCCAGAAATTGGGAATGTAGGTTGTAATGAACAAGACATGGAAAGTAAAAGCGTTTTTTGTAAAGGGATAATAGTAAGAAACTATCAGCCACGACCATCAAACTTTAGAAGCGAGGAGACACTAAGTGAGCTACTAAATAGATTTGGGGTACTTGGTATTACAGATATTGATACTAGATTTCTTACAAAAATGCTCCGTGAAGAGGGTTCTATGATGATGATAGCATCTACTGAAATTCATGACAAAGAAGAGTTAAAATCATTGCTAGAGAAAGCACCAAGAATAGAAGATATAAACTACATAGAACAAGTTAGCACAAAAGAGGCATATATTCATACTCACGCTAGATATGATATCGAGACTTTTGATTATGCAACACCTAAGACTACAAAAAAGATTATCGCTTTGGATTTTGGCATCAAGAGAAATATCCTAAATGAGCTTACAAATGCAGGCATGAGTGTAGAAGTTGTACCAAATAGTATTGCTGCTATTGATATAATAAGCAAATATGACAATGGCGAAATTAGTGGAGTTTTTCTATCAAATGGTCCTGGTGACCCACTTATTCTAACTAAAGAACAGGATAAAATTAGGGAATTAATTTCTCATAAAATTCCTCTTTTTGGTATATGCCTAGGACATCAACTACTTTCAATTGCTCATGGTTACGATACATATAAACTAAAATTTGGACATCATGGTGGAAATCACCCTGTTAAAAATGTAGTTACTGGTGAAGTTGAGATAACAGCACAAAACCACAATTATAATGTACCTGATAATATTATCGAAGTAGCTACTGTAACACATACAAATCTATTTGATGGTACAATTGAGGGATTAAAGTACAATAATTCTCCATCAATGTCAGTACAGCATCATCCAGAAGCAAGTCCAGGACCACATGAGAGTAGTTTTGTATTTGGTGAATTTTACAATATGTTGAAATAATTTTAAAGGAAATATATGAATTTAGGTATTTTATTTGGTGGCTCTAGCTATGAGCATGAGATTAGTATAGTTAGTAGTATTACTATGCAAAAGGTATTTAAAAAGACAAATTTGGTTAATATTTTTGTGAGTAGCGAACGAGAGTTTTACTTAATTGATAGAAAAGATATGAAATCAACTACATTTAGTTCTGGAGCATACAAAAAATGCAAAAAACTACAATTACAAAAAGGTGGTTTTGTAATTATGGGAATGATGGGTACAAAATTAGTAGCTACCGACGCAGTTTTAAATTTAATCCATGGTAGAGATGGAGAGGATGGCAAGATAGCTGCACTTATGGAATTTAATGGTGTGCCATATATATCCCCGCGCCTTGAGGCTTGTGCTATGAGTTATAATAAGCTTTATACGAAATTCTTTGCCGCTAGTGTAGGAGTTAAAAGCTTACCATATGAGCTAATCACTATTAATGATGAGAGAAAAATTAAAACACCATTGCCAGTGATTATCAAGCCAGCTAGGCTAGGTAGTAGTATAGGTGTTAGTATTGTAAAAGATATTAGTGAGCTTGATTATGCACTTGATGTTGCATTTGAGTTTGATACGGATGTTCTAATCGAACCATTTATGGATGGTATCAAAGAGTATAATCAAGCAGGTACATTTACGGATGATTGGAATCTATCTATTATTGAAGAACCACATAAAGAGGAGTTTTTGGATTTCGAGAAGAAATATATGGATTTTTCACGTGATGGAACAGTTGTCAGTGCTGATGTAAGCCCAGAAATTGCTTCTAAAATTCAAGATAGCTTCAAACAAATTTATGGCACACTCTTTAAAGGCAGTATTATTAGATGTGACTTTTTTGTTCAAAATGATGAAGTTTACCTAAATGAAATTAACCCGATACCAGGGTCTATGGCCAACTACCTATTTGAAAACTTCGAAGATATGGTAATAAAACTAAGCTCAAAACTACAAAAAGAGCCAAAGATAAAAATAGACTACGCTTATATACACTCTATCCAAAGTGCCAAAGGGAAGGCTTAAGCTTAATTTTTTATTAAGCTTTTAAATTACCTCTCTAAAAAATCAAAATGTATCTTATTTTGGCGAAATTAATTCAAAACTTATTTAAATCTTAAATTTAAGACAGTGAAATTATCATATAATCAGAGTTATTTACTCCTATAAAGCCCTAAAATAGCCATATTTTCATATTATTGATACAAATTGTTAAGTTATTATTAAATTTCTGAAATTAATGCCAAAAGTTTAAGCTTAGCATTTAAAATTTGTATTATAATGTTAATTGAGTGTTAAAATTATTATTTTATCACACACAAAATCACAAAGGGGGTATTGCATGCAATCAAACGCAGCATTGGAATATGATTATTCCGTAGTAAAATTGTTTACATATACGACAATTTTATTCGGAATTCTAGGTATGCTTGTTGGAACGCTTATAGCGTCTCAATTAGCATTTCCAGAACTTAACTATCTTATTGGAGAATATGGTACTTTTTCTAGATTAAGACCAATCCATACAGATGTTGTTGTTTATGGATTTTTGTTGAGTGGTATTTGGGCTACTTTTTATTATATTTCTCAAAGAGTACTAAAGGTATCTATGGCAGAGTCTAAATTTATTATGACTATTGCTAAGATTCATTTTTGGCTATACTTTGTAGGAGCTTTACTTGCAGTTATATCGCTTCTTCTTGGATATACTACTTCTAAAGAGTATGCAGAGTTTGAATGGCCAATTGATATAGTAGTTGTACTTATATGGGTACTTTGGGGTGTAGCTATGTTTGCACTGATTGGTATGAGAAGAGAAAAATCTCTTTATATATCTATGTGGTACTATATAGCATGTTTCCTTGGTGTTGCTATGCTTTACCTATTTAACAATATGGAAGTTCCTACATATTTCGCATCAGGTGGAATTGGTAGTATTATGCACTCAGTATCTATGTACTCTGGTACAAATGATGCTCTTGTTCAATGGTGGTTTGGTCACAATGCAGTTGCATTTATTTTCACTGTAGGTATTATCGCACAAATTTATTACTTTTTACCAAAAGAGTCTGGTCAAGCGATCTATTCATACAAACTTTCACTCCTTTCATTCTGGGGTCTAATGTTCGTATATCTTTGGGCTGGTTCACACCACCTTCTTTGGTCAACTGTTCCAGATTGGATGCAAACTATGGGTTCTGTATTCTCTGTAGTTCTAATTCTACCTTCATGGGGGTCAGCTATTAATATGCTTCTTACTATGAAGGGTGAGTGGAATCAGCTTACTGAAAATCCACTAATCAAACTAATGGTTCTTGCATCTACATTCTATATGCTTAGTACTATTGAAGGTCCTATTCAAGCGATTAAATCAGTAAATGCAATTGCTCACTTCACTGATTGGATTCCTGGGCATGTTCACGATGGTGTTCTTGGTTGGGTTGTGTTTATGACTATGGCAGCTTTGTTCCACATGGCTCCTAGAATATTCAAAAGAGAGATTTACTCTAAAAAACTTATCGAAACTCAGTTTTGGCTACAAATTACTGCGATTGTTCTGTACTTCACATCTATGTGGATAGCTGGTATCACTCAAGGTATGATGTGGAGAGCTGTTGATGAGTATGGAAATCTAATGTATAGCTTCATAGATACGGTTGATGTATTGCACCCGTACTATGTGATTAGAGCATTGGCTGGATTGATGTATTTTACTGGTTTCGTGATGTTTGCATATAATATGTATAAAACTATAACTTCTTCTAGAGTAATCACAGAAGAGTTAACAAATAAAACGCCTATGGCAGCGTAAGGAGGTAGGTTATGTTTCATTGGTTAGAAAAGAATCCATTCTTCTTTGCAGTTGGAGTGTTTGTTGTTATTGCGTTCGCAGGTCTTATTGAGATCTTGCCTAATTTCGCCGAAGCGTCTCGTCCAGTAGTAGGTCTAAAACCTTATACTGTTCTTGAACTTGCAGGTAAAGAAGTTTATAAAAAAGATAACTGTATTGCTTGTCATTCACAGCTTATCAGACCATTTAAATCTGAAACAGATAGATATGGTCAATATTCACTCTCGGGTGAGTATGCTTATGATAGACCATTTTTGTGGGGTTCAAAAAGAACTGGACCAGATTTGCACCGTGTAGGTAATTATCGTACATCTGATTGGCATGCTAATCATATGTGGGATCCAAAATCAGTTGTGCCACAGTCTATTATGCCAGCATACAAGCATCAGTTTACTAACATAGCTGATATTGATACGGCGTACGCAGAAGCATTGACAGTTAAAAAAGTATTCGCTACTCCATATGACGCACCAAACGGTACGAAATTAGGTACTCTAGATGAAGGTAGAGCAGCAGCTCTAGCAGAAGCAAAAGTAATAGCAGCTGATATGAAAAACAAAGATGTTGAAGCGTTAGTAGCAAAAGGTGAGATACCTGAAGTTGTAGCTATCATAGCATATATGAATAGACTAAAATAAGGAGCAAGTGATGGATATAAGAGCAATTCAAGCGTATGCATGGTTCGCCTTAACCATCTTTGCAGTTGTTATGCTATATGGATATATTGTTCATCTATATAGAAGTGAAAAAAAAGGCACAAGGGATTATGAAAAGTATGGTAAGCTAGCACTCGATGATGAGATAACTAGCAAGCCAATCGAAGAAAACCCAAGCCATAAACCTAAAAACGAGGAGTAGAATAATGAATGGTTTAATGATTAAAGGATTCATTTTCGCGGCTGTATTGATATTGGCAACAATTGTTGTTGTAATGCAGATGAAAATTGATTTAAGTGATCCTATCAATTTGATTACGACAATTGGTGCGATTGCAATCGCGTTTATAACAGTTGGTGTAACTACGAAATATATCGGTCAAATGAAGAGTGATAAAGCTACAGGTAGCCTTGTAGGCGAGAGATGGGATGATATTGGTGAATATTCAAATGATCTTCCAGGCGGATGGGCATACTCATTTTTGGGTACTCTCATCTGGGCTCTTTGGTACTTCACACTAGGCTTTCCAGTTAATGGTTATAGCCAAATTGGTGAGTGGAATCAAGAGACAAAAGCATATAACACAAAGTTTGAAGCTATGCATAAAAATGCAGATGCTGCTACACTAAAAGCAATTGGAGAGAGCGTATTTCTAGTACAATGTGCTCCATGTCATGGTGTAACAGCGGATGGTCTTTCTGGCAAAGCTCATGATCTTACAAAAAGATTTAGTAAAGATCAAGTACTTGCTGTAATTGCAAATGGTTCAAATCAGCTCAAGTTTCCAATGGGTGCTATGCCTCCAATGATGGCAACTGGTGCTGACGCTGAAGCAATTGCTACTTTCGTAGCAGGCGGCATGAAAGGTACTGTACCAGCATCGTTTGCTGCTTGTACTGCTTGTCATGGAGCTGATGGTAAAGGAAATGGCGGTACTGCACCAAATATCGCTGAATTTGATGATACTATCATAACACATGTTCTTGAAAATGGTAAAAAAGGCTCTATAGGTGCTATGCCATCATTCAAAAATAGATTAACTCCAGTGCAACAAAAAGCATTGGCAACATATATTCAGTCATTAAGGAGTTAAGAATGGCAGATAATACAAAAAGAGGCGTATTTAGCCTTCATGGTGTAACAGGTATGCTAATAGCAACTGTTTTGTTACTCACTATCCTAGCAGGTTTAACTGTATGGGGTATTGGTGTACAACAAAAAAGTGCAACAAACCCATATGACGCATCAGTAATCACTGGTAGTCTTGATAATGTCAAGATGAATAGTGTAGATAATGCAAATTTTGCATTTAAAGATGCAAATAGCACGGAGGTAGCAAAATGATAAAATATATGGATAAAGTTTTGGCTTTAGTGATGTTGGTATCAGCACTGTATACTTTATACGCAGTAGTTACTCCTAACCATCTTTTTATTGGTTAATGTATGATTAGAGCATTCACAAGGGTAGCCTTGTTGGCTCTGTTTTTCACTAGCTCTATTTTGGCAGATGCACTCATCATTGATGAGTTGCTAAAGCCAGAAGTAAGAAAAGAGATTAATAAAATCAGTGATGAACTAGCAAACAAAACAGGTATCAAAATATTCGTGATAGCGACAAATGATAAATTACCAGCCAATATGGTTGAGTATACTAAAAGATATGACACAAACATCACCAAACCGTATGTCATCTTCGTATTTGCTCCCGCTACTAAAAGAGTAGGAGTAATAGCATCAAACAATAATATAGCCTCTTTGTATGATGCTAGCGAGGTAAAAGAGCAATCAATAGGGGTAGTTCGTGATACAGGTGATGGCAATAGTGATGAAGATAAGTATAATATTGCTATACTACAATCAGTTTCAGAATTAGCAGACCAAATAGCAAAAAGTAAAAATGTAAAAATGACCACAACTATGCCAAATGAAACTCACTATATAGTGAATGCTCTAAGAGTTTTGATTTGGTCAGGTGCATTGGTTGTGTTATGGATTTTTGGTGGTCGGATACTATTTTATAAAATATTCAAAAGGCTTAGAGTTGGAAAATAAACAAAAGACATATTGGCCACATATGATTGTGGGATTTTTACTTATAGGTTTAACGCTAGGTTTTTGGACTATTAAATCAGCTTCTTCAATGCCAGTTGAAAAAGAGAATGCATATATGATGAGTTATCAAGATGCTGATAAAAATATGAATGAGATAGTTGCACAGCAACAAACATTTGATACTAAATATAAGATTGAATTGCTTAATGCAAAAACAATCCATATTGAAGACAATAACAATAGTAGAAAATACCACAATGACCCAATCGAGCTAAGTGCAAATAATACTTTTGTTTATGAAATAAAAGGTAAGAATGGAGCAATTGTCGAAGATTTGAATGTTACATTTTTGTTAACCAGACCTCATACGGATATAGAAGATCAAAAAGTAGTTAAAATAGCTAAGAACACATTGAATAAATGGCAAACACCAAGTATAAAAATAGCTAACAAAGGCAGATATACTCTTGTACTCAGAGTTGCTACCCCTGATGGTTCGGTTGGATTTTTAGAAACGCCAGCTTACTTTAAATAATCAAACTCCATCGCCATCATCTGGCACTATAAATATATCATTTTGTATCTAAAATCTCATTCATAATATACTATTCGATATACTTTGATATGATAAAAAAACTAATAATCCATCCAACTGCTAGAAGATTACGAGGTCTCCAAGAAGAGTTTAGAACAAGTGACGGAATAACTGCGACACTAATGCTTACTAGCGAGTTTGAGGATAGATGTATAGTCGTGAATGATAAGTATCAAGTTGATAGTATGGAGCGTATTTTATTGCTGCGTCAAGCTGCGTCATTTGATACGTTTGAAAAGCTGAAATTAAATCTTGAGCTAGTTAGATTTTTTACTAGAAGTGATGCACTGTTCAAGTTTTTCGAAGAACTTGCACGGGAAAAAGTAGATATTAGCGAACTAAATTGTGCAGATACATATGCACAGTTTGATGAACATTTGGAAATACTAGAGATATTAAGAGAACGATATATTGGTATACTGGAGCAAAAAGGTCTTACTGATAAATCAATTATCCCGCAAACATATAAAATAAATAGCAGTTTTGTTTCGACATTCGATGAGATTGAGATACACATAGAAGGGCTGCTGAGTCGATATGAATTTGAGATAATCAATAAGGTATCACGAATCACAAAGACAATTATACATTTTCAAACAAGTAAATTTACAAAAAAAATGCTGACAAGATTTAGTGAATATGGCATTGAACTAGAGAATGATATATCGTGCGTTATAGATTTTAGCAATAAAAAACTTATAAGTTATACGCCTAATATTATCAGGTTAAATACAAAAGTAATATCAACAAATGGAAGATTTGAGCAGATTGCAATAGCTTTTGAACAGATTGAAGAGATGGTAATAAGTGGCATAGAGCCTCAAAATATTGCATTAATATTACCGAACGAGACATTTAAAGATAGTGTTGAGCTATATGATAAACAAAATAATCTAAACTTCGCAATAGGCACAAGCTATACAAAGAGTAGAAGCTATAAAGTTTTAAGTGCGATTGAGCAACGAATGAGAGACAATAATAGTATAAATAATACAAGATTGTCCAAATTTGGCATTTCATTAGGAAATTTAGAGGAGCAAATCAAAGATAATAAACTAACCATAGTAGAATTTTTTACTATCATAAGTGAATTAAAATTGCTTGATTGTCCGCTTCATAATGAGGAGTGCGAGAAGTATCATAATCATAAAGTTCATGAGAAATATATACATATGAGGAGTATTTTTGATACTTATAATCTATACTTTAGTGAGTGGCTTACTATGTGGATAAATGCTATTAGTGAGATTAGTAATGATGATATTAGGGGTGGCAAAGTAACCGTAATGGGTGCTTTGGAAACTAGGGGTGCAGTGTTTGATGGTGTAGTGGTAGTTGATTTTAATGACGGTATTACACCAGCTCTTCCTAGCAAGGATATGTTTTTAAATTCAAGTGTTAGAGCATTGGCTTCTTTGCCAACCAAGAGCGATAGAGAGGATTTGCAAAAGCAACTATACAAAAGAGTACTAGAGCAAGCCAAAAGTTCAGTTGTAATATATTGCGTGAGTGATGAAAAGTTACCGTCCAAATTTCTCTATGAGCTTGGACTAAATAGCTATACACAAGAAAATGGGGATATGAGATTACTTTATGATACCAATAATATAATTAGTGAGAACATTGACCCTAAGGTAGCAAAGTTTGATGCTACAAAAATCACATGGTCAAGCTCTAAACTAAAAACATATTTATCTTGTAAACGAAAATATTATTATAGGTATATACAAAAAATTAAAGCAAAAGATGAGATAGAAGTAAATGAGGGAACTCTTTTACATAAGGCTTTTGAGGATATTTTTGGCAAAGTGAGTTTTTATGATAGTGAAGCTAACTTTAGTAAGGATGTAAATATAACAATTGATAATTTGCTAATAAGCGATAATGCTGAGATAAAATATAAAAAATTATTGTGGCAAAAAGAGCTAAAAAGTTTTATTAAAAATCAGATAGCATACTTTGGAAATGAGTGGCGAGTGATTGAGCGAGAAATGGAGATAAATGGCGAGATAAATGGGCTGAATTTTATAGGTAAAATTGATAGGATTGACCAAAATGTAACGCAGACCATGGTGCTTGATTATAAGAGTGGCACAATAAACAACAAAGATAAAAATATAGAAAATGAAGTAGATTTTCAGATGAGCGTCTATTATTATCTTCTGAAAGCTAAATATCAAAATCTATCTTTTGGATTTTTGCCATTCTTTGATTTTGAGGGCATAAAAGGTGGAGTAATAGAAGAAGTGAAGCTACTAGAAGAGAAAAATGAGAATCTGATTGCACATATAGAGAGGCTAAAAGCAACTAAAGATTTTGAGGCCATCAAGTGTGAAGATATGAAAACATGTAAATATTGTGAATATGTACTGATATGTGGTAGAGGAGAGTATCTATGAGCAAGGAGAACTTTGAAAAACTTTTAGCTTTTGAAGCTAGTGCAGGGAGTGGTAAAACTGTTGCACTAGCCACTAGGTACATCTCATTGCTATTTTTGGGTGAAAATCCTAGTAGCATATTAGCCGCTACATTTACAAACAAAGCAGCTGGTGAGATGAAAGGGAGGATAATCAAATACCTAAGAGAGCTACATACGGAAAAACTTGAATTTGTACGAATAAGTGTTGCTATGCAAAGCAATCTTAGCGTTGATGAAATTATAGATAGACAAAATGATGTGCTTGATATATTTTTATCAAGTGCTAATTCTATAGTCACTCTAGATAGCTTTTTTATCTCTATTTTGCGCTCTATGGCACTTGAGATTGGTATTGAGCCTGATTTCGTAAGTATTGTAAATACAGATAAAGATAGAGTTAGCAAGGGGTTTTTAGATGAGCTTGATCTGTATAATTTGCTTGGAGAGTTGGTAAATTTTGGTTCTGTCTCAAATAAAAGATTATCACAAATAATAGAGTTTTTAAATACATTTTATAAATCTGATTCTGTTTTGCCTAATAAAAATTTGATAATAGACAACATAAGTGAAACAGAGGCTAAAATAGAAGAGTTACGCTTAGAGATAATTAATCAGCTCGAAGCTAACAAAGCAACTCCAAGAGCAATAGGGCAATTTCAAACAAGAACAACACAAGAGATTGCAGTAAAGGAGTTATTTAAGCATGAGTTATTAAGCAGTCACAGCTGGTTTGAAAAGTTTGTAGATGATAAAATTGAGACAAAATATAGTGAACTAAAACAAGCCATATCTTTGTGGATGAATATCAAAGAGTCACAAGTTATAGGAGGTATGTTTGAGCTTTATGACCACTACAAGAATACAATAATAGACGAGGCAACTCGCTCATCAAATTTGAGTTTTGATGATATTGCATTTTTTACTTATAGAGTTATGCATAAACTCTCAGGTAAAGATTTTTTGTACTTTAGGCTAGATGCAAGGTATAAACATATACTACTTGATGAGTTTCAAGATACCTCAATATTACAATTTTTGCTTCTAAAGCCACTTATTGATGAGATAGTAGCTGGAGAGGGACAGAGTGATTTTAGAACACTATTTTATGTAGGGGACACTAAGCAGTCGCTTTATCGTTTTAGAGGTGGAGTAGAGGAGCTATTTCCATTTGTAGCACAAAAGTATGGTGTTAATATAGAGCAGATGGATACCAATTATCGCAGTAGTAAGTTGGTAGTAAATAGTGTAAACGAGTGGTTTGCAAAAGTAATAGAAAATTTTCCAATAGCCAAAAGCTGTGAGCAATCTAACGAAGGATTTGTGCGAGTAATTACGAATGATGAAGTTTTAGACGAGGCGATAAAACAGCTAAAAGAGCTTTTAGAACTGGGTGTGGATATAGATGATATAGCATTTTTGGTAGCTTCTAATAGTGATGGGTATGAGCTACACGATAGATGTAATATTGAGGGAATAAATAGTATATTAAAGACAAAAAGCTCACTTGTATATCAGGTGAACATATCAAGAATAGTCTCGATGATTTCATATTTGGTTTATGGAAATTTGATAGATTTTTATCCGTTGTTATTGCAGAGCAAAAAAGAATTTAGCGATGTGGATATTAGTTGGTTTTCGCCATTTGATGAGCCAATTGTGGTTATAGATAGGATAGTTAGAGATTTTGATTGTTATGACGATAATGTACCTATTTTGCTCGAATATGCCTCTAATTATAGTGATATATTGCTGTTTTTAGAAGAGTTCAAGGTGAGCGATATAGCAGTGGCTAGTGGCACAAGTCATGGAGCTGTTATTATGACAGTACACGGTGCTAAGGGACTTGAGTTTGAGTATACGATTGTTCTTGATAAATTCAAAGGTGAGAAAAATGGTGGAAAATCATTTATATTCGCAACAGATGATAATCTAAATATTGATCATATTTACTATGTACAAAAAGGGCGAGAAAATTTCGACAATAAGTTTTCGGTTGCAAAAGAAAAAGAGATTTTAATATCAAAAAAAGATAGTCTAAATGTATTATATGTAGCATGTACTAGAGCAATTGAAGGACTAATATTGGTTCAGAAAAAGAGCAAATCAAGATTTGAACCATTATGTCTAGAGGATTTGACAAAAGGCAAGATAAGCCCACCTCAAGGTAAAGAATCACAATCAGCCAAGATAAGTAGAAGTGTCACAATCACTAATTATGGTCTTCAAAATATATCACACAAAGATACAAGCCAAGCAATATCATATGATGCTGTAATATTTGGTACAGCACTGCATTATGCACTAGAGATGATAGAAGAGTTTGATGTGAATTATATTGATGGAATGATGAGCTTTGTTGGATATAAATATGGCAGGTTATTGGGTTATGATAAATTACTAGATATTAAAAATCGGGTGGAACGACTACTTGACAATAAGGAGTTTAATAAGTTGTTAAAAGGTGCCACCCTGCACAGAGAACTACCTATTAGCTTTAATGGAGAGCTAAAACATATAGATATACTACTAGAATATGAAGATAGACTATTGGTGGTTGATTATAAAAGTTCTAATAAACACAAAGACAAACATAGAGAGCAAGTCGGATTTTATACTAAAGCAATAACTACTATTATGAATAAACCAAGCACGGCAGCCATAATCTATTTATCTGAAAACAATACTGTCGTAGAATTCTTAAATTAAACTAAAATTCAAGAAGATTTAAGTTTAAAAAGCTATAATTCTAACACAAAAAATTCAAACAAGGACTTATCATGAAATTGACATCTGTCATAAAACCTCATGAAGTTGTACGCGAATGGCATTTGATAGACGCAGAAGGTAAAACTTTTGGTCGTATCTTGACTGAAGCAGCTACACTACTTAGAGGAAAACATAAACCATCATTTACTCCAAATGTAGATTGTGGAGATTATGTAGTTATTATCAATGCTGAAAAAGCTGTATTTACTGGAACAAAGCTTGATGATAAAGAGTATTTCCGTTATAGCGGATATTTTGGTAGTACAAAAAGCAATAAACTAAGAGATATGCTTGATAACCACACTGAAAAATTATACAATTTAGCAGTAAGAGGTATGCTTCCAAAGACAACTCTAGCTAAACAAATGATTAAAAAATTAAAAGTATATGCAGGTGGTGAACATCCTCACACTGCACAACTTAGCAAAGGAAACTAAAGATGGCAACTATTTACGCAACAGGCAAAAGAAAATGTGCTATCGCAAAAGTTTGGCTAACTCCTGGTACTGGCACTATGAGTATCAATGGTAAAACTCTTGATGAGTGGCTTGGTGGTCACGAGACTTTGAAAATGAAAGTTAGACTTCCTCTAGAAGCTACAAAACAACTTGAAGGCATGGATGTTAAAGCTACTACTTTAGGTGGTGGTTATTCAGCTCAAGCTGATGCTCTTAAGCATGGTATCACAAAAGCACTAGCTATTTTTGAACCAACTTATAGAACAATCCTAAAACCAATGGGTCTTTTAACTCGTGATTCAAGAATCGTAGAGCGTAAGAAACCAGGTAAAAGAAAAGCAAGAAGATCTCCTCAGTTCTCTAAGCGTTAATCTTTACAAAAGAGATTTTATCTCTTTTGTTTACAGCGAGTCCTTCGCGGGCTTTGCATTCTCATAAAACATCATATATTATCAGTATTTTATTTTTAAAGTAGTTATTTACTTCCTCTACTCTCTTTTTCGATTATCCCACTCATTCCAAATCTACGACCAAGCTCTTGCTTTACTCTATCAGGAGATATCTCTCTACTGCCTAGACCTACAAGTGCATGATATAGCAAATCAGTAGCTTCATATATTACTTGCTCATCACTCTCTTCATGTATAGCCACGCAAAGTTCATTCGCTTCTTCTAATATTTTTTCACGCAATAGTTCAGGATTTTGTAGTAATTTTTTTGTCCACGACTTTTCATTATTGATAGATTTACGCTCCAAAATAGTATGATACAGTGTATCCACTACACCATAAATAGCGTCCATGTTTACTTCTTTATCTAGTACAATTTTATTGTTCGTAATAGAGGTAAAAAAACAACTTTTTCGTCCAGTATGACAAGCAACTCCATTTTGTGTAATCTTAAGAATAAGTGTATCACCATCACAATCCAAAAGCATATCATGAACCTCTTGAGTATGATTTGAGCTTTCGCCTTTTTTCCAAATGCGTTGTTTGCTTCTGCTAAAGTAGTGTGCATAACCTGTACTTTTTGTAAGTTCATATGCTTCACTATTCATGTATGCGAGCATCAAGATTTCATTAGTAATGTTATCTTGGGAGATTACTGGAATGAGAGGTGTCTTCTCCCAGTCAATTCTTATCATTGGTTTGCACCACTTATTTGTTGTTGTTGCTGTTTGTTGGTTTTCATATCAACCCAAATATTAGGAACAGCACCACCAGGAGTTAGAAAGATTTGTGCATTTTTGTTTTCTCTAAGGGCATCATTAAACTTGCCTTGATTTTTTATCTGCTCCATCTGTACTAGTTCTGCAGAGAGTGACTGAGCTATTACTTTATTGGCATTTGCTTGTGCGATTGATTCAATGGTTACTTTGTCGGCTAGTTGTTTTGCTTTCTCTTTTTGTTGCTCAGCTATTGTAACATCTTGTTTTGCTATCTGAACTCTCTCTATTTGGTCTTTTATCTTTTGAGGTAATACTATATTTCGTAGCTCTACTGATGATAAAATTACAGGGTCATTTGGTAAAGCTTCCATTTTTACAGTCAATTTTGTCTGTATTGCTTTAGCTATTTCGTTTCTCATCTCTGGGAGTTGTTCAGCTGTATATTGACCCACTACATCTCGTACTACTTCACGGAGTTTTGAGTTTATGATTTTCTCTTCCCAGCTTGAACCCCATTGACTGATAGTCGCTGGAGCTGCTGCTGCTCTTAGTTGATATTGCACGGCTATATCTATATTTACGGTCAAGCCTCGTTTGTCAAGGACTCCAATAGACGGGTTTACCTTTAATCCACCTTCATATCCATCTCCACTTTTTGAGCTATATCCAGCGTTCATATTATCTCCACCAACAGCTGCACTCTCTTTGTCACTATATGTGATTAATCTGATTTTTGTATTCACCGGGATTACTTGTTCTATCATTGGGATATAAAAGTGCAATCCAGGATTTAGAGGTACTGAATTAAATTTACCCATAGTTACTTTGATACCAACTTCGCCTGAATTGATAATCACAAATGGTCTTAATAGGAATAATAATACAAGCAAAACAGCACCAACGATTAGTCTTTGTTTGGTTTTGTCGCTCATTTCTCCAAGTGGGTTTGGAGGCATATTAAATCCTCCAGAGTTTCCACCACCACTGTTTCCGTTACCACCGCTATTATTGTTTGAGCTGTTTTTATTGTTTTCATTTTGCTTTTTTTTGAAATAATCATTCATATCTGCTGGCATAATTTTTCCCTTAGTTTATATATGTTAAATAGTGTTCATAGTCTTTGTTTCTACCAAATACTATGTCAAAATATGCTGCTTGTAATTTTGCTGTCATCTCGCCTCTAGATCCATAACCTATGGTTCTACCATCTACGATTCGCACAGGAGTTACCTCTGCAGCCGTTCCTGTTAAAAATACCTCATCTGCTACAAATACTTCTTCACGACTTATTCGTCTTCTCTCTACTTTTATGCCCATATTTAAAGCCATCTCGATGATTGTTTTTTGAGTGATTGATTCTAGTGAATTGTCATTTGGAGGTGAGATTAAAACGCCATTTTTAACCATGAAAAATGATGCCCCGGTAGCCTCGGCAACATACCCTTGATCATCAAGAAGTAAAGCCTCTTCGTACCCACAATCAATAGCTTCATACTTTGCCATTTGGCTATTTAGATAATTAGCAGTTGCTTTTGCTTTGCCCATATTTGATGTGTTTGATGGACGATTGAATGATGATATTTTGAGTTTAATCCCTTTTTGCATCCCCTCTTCTCCTAGATACGCACCCCATTCCCAAGCTGCTATAGATGTGACTACTGGAGCGTCTTTATGATACACACCCATTACTCCATAGCCCAAAAATGCAAACGGTCTTAGGTATACATTGTCACCTTCAAACTCATTTTTACGAAGTAGTTCAACTTGAGCATTATTAAGCTCTTCCACGCTATATGGAATATTAATATGTGTCATTTTAGCAGACTCTATAAGCCTAGTTGTGTGGTCATTTAGCCTAAAAATAGCATAACCTTTTGCTGTTTTATATGCTTTTGTACCTTCTATTACTCCATTGCCATAATGGATTGTATGTGATAATACATGTGTAGTGGCTTCCTTCCATGGCTTAAATTCGCCATCTACCCAGATATATTTTGCTTCATTCATTGTTATTTCTCCAATCTAAAAATTGTAAATATAATATCTAAAATATCGTTAAATATGACTGCTAGCCCTATGTTAAAGTTTGAACTTCTTTTTGATACAATACAAAAAAGGATAGAAAATGCCATTATTAGATAGTTTTTGTGTAGACCATACACGCATGACCGCTCCTGCTGTGAGAGTTGCCAAACGAATGAAGTCTCCAAGTGGAGATGATATCACGGTGTATGACCTACGATTTTGTGTACCTAATGAGCAAATTTTGAGCGAGAGAGGTATTCACACGCTAGAGCATCTTTTTGCGGGATTTATGCGTGATCATCTAAATAGCATTAGCGTAGAAATAATAGATATCTCTCCTATGGGTTGTCGCACTGGATTTTATATGTCACTTTTGGGTTCTCCAGATGAGGCTAGTGTCATTCTAGCGTGGGAAAGCTCAATGAAAGATGTACTTGGAGTTTCGAGCGAAGCTGATATTCCTGAGCTTAATCTGTATCAATGTGGGACTTATGAAATGCATTCATTGACTCAGGCACAAGAGATAGCTTCCAATGTACTCAAAAGCGGAATAGGTACTATGAATAATGAAGAGTTGGCATTAAATATCAAATGAATCATCGACAAATAGTCCTCACAAACGACGGCACAAATACTTTGCACTCAACGCAGTTTGATGAGTGCTATCACTCCACAACCGACGGTGCATTGAACGAGACGCTAAATAAACATATTATTCCAGCTTTTACTTTGAGTCAAATCAAAGAAAAAATAACCATTTTGGATATATGTTATGGTCTTGGATATAACACTTTAGCGACTATTTACTACTGTAAACTTCATAAAATAAATTCTAAAATAGAGATAATCTCTCCTGAATTTGATGAGGTTTTAGTAAAGAGTTTAGTAAATTTCGAATATCCAAAAGAGTTTGAGACACTAAGAGATATAATAATATCTCTTAGTGAAAACTATTTTTATGAAGATGAGCAGTTCAAAATCACAATAATAATCGGTGATGCTAGAGAGCAGTTGCCAAAAATCACTACAAAATTTGACATAATCTATCAAGACGCATTTAGCCCAACCAAAAACCCAACATTGTGGACAAGGGAGTATTTTGAGTTACTATATAAGTTATCTAATAATGGTGTAGTGATGACAACATACTCATCTGCAACAAGTGTACGAATGGGAATGTGGGAGGCAGGATTTAGCTTGTATAATCCCCAAAAAAGCAGTGTAAGAAGTGGAACGATTGCTTCAAAGTCCAATTTAAATCTAGAAATAATAGATATGGAGCTAAAGCAACAGCGAAATCCAAATGCAAAAAGCATAAGAGATTAGGCTCTTTGCATGATATAAATCCTCTTGATTGTAGTTTATTTAGCCATTTATGCTATAATTGAACAAGTAAAATGCGATGGAGAATTGATGAATAATTATAAGATATGTTTGGTGGGCTTGGGATATGTGGGTCTACCTTTGGCTCACGCATTTAGTAGCAAGTACAAAGTGGTAGGTCTTGATATTAATAAACCTCGTATAGATGAGCTTCTTAGTGGAATAGATAGAACATTAGAACTAACAAGTGAACAGGTCAAAGAGACGATAGCAAATGGCATGAGCTACACTACGGATATCAATGATACAAAAGATTGTAATATTTATATTGTGACAGTACCTACGCCAATAGATAACTCAAATGAGCCAGACCTAACTCCAATCGTGAAATCCACCCAGAGTATAGCAAAAGTGCTAAAAGTAGGCGATATAGTAATTTATGAAAGCACTGTTTACCCTGGAGTAACCGAAGAGGTTTGCGTGCCACTACTTGAAGAGGGTAGTGGAATGAAATTTAATGTTGATTTCTTTTGTGGATATTCTCCTGAGCGAATTAATCCAGGCGACAAAGAACATACAGTCACTAAAATACTCAAAATTACAAGTGGAAGTACACCTGAGATAGCTACAAAAGTAGATGAACTTTACAAAACTATAATCACAGCAGGTACTCATAAAGCCCCAACTATCAGAGTAGCAGAGGCTGCAAAAGTGATAGAAAATACACAAAGAGATGTGAATATAGCCCTCATCAATGAATTGGCTCAAATATTTGATTTAATGGGCATAAACACAAGAGATGTTATAGAAGCTGCTGGTACAAAGTGGAACTTTATAAAGCTTATGCCAGGGCTTGTAGGTGGTCATTGTATCGGTGTAGATCCATATTACCTCACTCACAAGGCTCAAAGTTTGGGTTATATGCCAAATCTAATATTAGGTGCTAGACAGATAAATAATTCTATGAGTAAACTAATAGCAGATAAGACCGTTAAGCAAATGATTAAAAATGATAAAAAACTAAAAGGCTCTAAAGTGCTTGTAATGGGTGCAACATTCAAAGAAAACTGCCCTGATATGAGAAACTCAAAAGTACTTGATATTATAAAAGAGCTAGAAGATTATGAATGTCATGTCGATGTGTATGATTATTGGATTGATAAGAGCGATTTAGAGAGTAAAAAGCTCAATTTCATAGACAAATTACCATTTGGTAGTAACAGTTATGACGCCGTGATAGTCGCTGTGGGACATGATGATTTTAGAGATGTTACTACAGAACAGTATGCTAGTATATCAAACGGCACTCCGATAATCATGGATGTCAAAGGTGTTGTAGAAAAACCAACTTGGAGATTGTAATGAAAAAATTCGCACTTATAGGAGCAGCTGGATATATCGCTCCACGACATATGAAAGCTATCAAAGAGACAAATAATGATTTGGTAGTGGCATTTGACCCGTATGATGGCATAGGTATTATGGATAGTAATTTCCCTCAAGCTGATTTTTTTACAGAGTTTGAGAAGTTTGAGACCTTTGTAGATGGCTATCAAAGAGAAAATAGTGATAATATAGACTATGTAGCCATAACATCTCCAAACCACTTGCATAAGCACCATATCGGTTTTGCTCTTAGAAGTGGGTGTGACGCTATATGTGAAAAACCTTTAGTGCTTAGCCCTAACGATATTGATTACTTGCAAATAATAGAAAAAGCAACTGGCAAAAAAGTTTATAATATATTACAACTAAGACTACATGACTCTATAATAGCTTTAAAAGAAAAAATCGCCAAAGAACTAGAGCAAAATCCAAATAAAATCTATGATATAGATTTGACCTATCTCACTAGTCGTGGCAAGTGGTACTTTGAGAGCTGGAAGGGTGATGAGGATAAAAGTGGTGGAATAGCTAGTAATATCGGAGTACATTTCTTTGATATGCTTAGCTGGATATTTGGCACAAATGAAGAAAATCTAGTACATCTCAAAAAGCCTGATGTAAACGCTGGATATATGAGACTCAAAAATGCACGAGTTAGATGGTTTTTATCTGTAAACTATGACTATATTCCTGAGGATATACGAGCTAGTGGCAAGACAACATTTAGAAGTATCACGGTCGATGGCGAAGAGTTTGAGTTTAGCGAAGGGTTTACAGACTTGCATACTACTAGTTATAATCATATCCTAAATAAGGGTGGATTTGGGCTAGATGAAGCACGAAACTCTATTAATATCGTCTCAAACATTCGTTCACTTTCTCCTGTAATATTGGATGAAAAATCACATCCATTTTGTCATAAAGTAAAATAGTGAAAGAGTTTTTTGCTCATGAAACTGCAATCATAGATGATGATGTAAGTATTGGCAAAAATACAAAAATTTGGCACTTTTCTCACATACTGAGTGGCTCAGTTATTGGGAATAATTGCTCGTTTGGTCAGAACTGTGTAGTTGGACCAAAGGTAAAGCTAGGCAATGGCGTAAAAGTGCAAAACAATGTTTCTATCTATGAAGGCATAGAGTGCGAAGATGATGTATTTTTGGGACCATCATGTGTATTTACAAACGTGACAAATCCTAGAGCTTTTATAGTTCGTCGTGATGAATTTAAACCAACTCTGCTCAAAAAAGGCTCAAGCATAGGAGCCAATGCAACCATAGTTTGCGGTGTTACTATCGGTGAGTATGCACTTATAGGAAGTGGGGCTGTAGTAAATCGTGATGTGAAACCGTATGCTCTTATGGTGGGTGTTCCAGCCCGTCAAATCGGCTGGGTAAGTGTTGCTGGTAATACGCTAAAATTTGATAAACAAAATACAGCTATTGATAACTTTGATGGTACGAGATATAGACTAGAAAATGAACAACTTATAAAGACGGAGAACTGAATGAAAATAGATTTTGCAAACCTACAGCACCAACACGAACTATATAAAGATGAAATAGAAAATGCAATACTAAAAGTAGTACGAAATTGTAACTTTATAATGGGAGAAGAGGTCGCCGAGCTTGAGAAAAGCCTAGTAGAATTTACTGGAGCCAAACATGCTCTTACTTGTTCTAGTGGTACAGACGCACTCTTGCTAGCTATGATGGCACTTGATATCAAGCCTGGTGATGAGATTATTACTACTCCATTTACATTTATTGCTACTGCTGAGACTATTGCATTTTTGGGTGCTAAGCCTGTGTTTGTTGATATTGATGAGGTGACTTATAATATTGACCCAGCTACTATTGAAGCAGCTATTACACCACGCACAAAAGCGATCATCCCTGTTAGCTTGTACGGGCAACCGTGTGATATGAATGAGATTATGGATATAGCCAAAAAACATAACCTCAAAGTCATAGTGGATGGAGCTCAAAGCTTTGGCTCTACATATGGCGGCGAAAGCGATAGTAACTTGGGTGATATGTCATGCACAAGCTTTTTCCCTGCAAAGCCTCTAGGGTGTTATGGCGATGGCGGAGCCGTGTTTACTAATGATGATGCGTTGGCTGAAAAAATAAATAGTTTACGACTTCATGGGCAAACCAAAAGATATTATCATAAATATATTGGCATGGGTGGTAGGCTGGATACAATCCAAGCAGCAGTTTTGAATGTGAAATTAAAATATTATAAAAAAGATTTAGCACTTCGTCAAGAAGTGGCAAGTAAATACACTAAAGCATTAGTTGACCATAAAAATATGATTTTACCAGTAGTGCAGGAAAATCGCACAAGTGTATTTGCTCAATACTCCATCAGAGTCAAAAATAGAGAAGAGCTACAAACAAAACTTGCAACTCTTGGTATCCCAACAGCCGTGCACTATCCATTGCCTTTGCATATGCAAGAGTGCTTTGAGTATTTGGGCTACAATGAGGGAGATTTTCCAATTAGCGAAATAGTTGCTAGTGAAATCATGAGCCTACCTATGAACCCATATGTAAGTGATGAAGAGATAGGATATATTGTTAGGAATTTATAATTAAATGATAAAAATAACACATCTCACAAGCGTTCACGCTAGATATGACACTAGAATATTCGTAAAAGAGTGTAGTTCACTTGCTAAAAATAGTTATCATGAAGTAACGCTAATTGTCGCCGATGGATTGGGTGATGAGAGTAAAAATGATGTAGATATAGTAGATATAGGTGCAAAAAGTGGTGGACGAATATCAAGAGCCACAAAAACTGTAAATGCTATTTATGAAAAAGCAGTTGAGCTAAATAGTGATATTTATCACCTCCATGACCCAGAGCTTATTCGTGTTGGACTGAAGCTAAAAAAGCTTGGCAAAAAAGTGATATTTGATGCACATGAAGATACTCCGAAACAGCTATTAAATCACCCAAATTTTAATAAGTTTATGCGTTTATTGCTTTCAACAGCCTTTGGTATATTTGAAAAATTAGCACTAAGAAAATTTGACTATATCATAACCGCAACCCCGTATATAAGAGATAAGTTTTTGGCAATAAATCCTCGTAGTATAGATATAAATAATTTTCCAATCATAGAAGAATTGTCAAACAATACGCCATGGAGTGAAAAAAAAGATGAGATCTGCTATATAGGCGGCATTGCTAAAATCAGAGGCATAAAAGAGCTAATAAAAGCTATGGAATATACTAATGATACGATACTTAATCTAGCTGGTAAATTCATCGAAGCAGAAGTAGAAAACGAAGTAAAATCATATGATGGCTGGAGCAAGGTAAAAGAGTATGGTTTTGTGGGCAGGAGTGAGATAGGCAGAATTTTAAGCCGTTCAAAGGCTGGTATAGTAACACTGCACAAGATACCCAACTACCAAGATGCTTTGCCTGTAAAGATGTTTGAATATATGGTAGCAGGAATTCCTGTGATCGCTTCAAATATACCTTTATGGAAGACTATTATTGATGATGCAAACTGTGGTATATGTGTTGATCCATGCAACCCAAAAGAGATAGGTAGTGCAATAAACAAGATTATACAAAATCCAAAAGAGGCAGAAGCTATGGGAGCTAATGGTAAAATCGCAGTATTAGAGAAATATAATTGGGCTATTGAAGAGACGAAATTATTTGAAGTTTATGAGGATTTAAAGTGATTAAAATACTAACGATACTAGGTGCTAGACCGCAGTTCATCAAAGCAGGATCAGTTAGTCGCGAGATAGCCAAACATGAGGGCATCACTGAAATCATAGTCCATACAGGACAACACTATGATGCCAATATGAGTGATATATTTTTCACGGAGATGCAAATCCCAAAGCCAAATTATTTTCTAGGTATCGGTGGCATGAGCCATGGGGCAATGACGGGACAGATGATAGAAAAGATAGAAGAGATAGCTACTCATGAAAAGCCAGACTGGATAATGGTCTATGGGGATACAAACTCTACTCTAGCAGGTGCTATCGTGGCTAGTAAATTACACATCAAATTAGCCCATATAGAAGCAGGACTGCGAAGCTTTAATATGCGTATGCCAGAAGAGATAAATCGCATACTAACTGATAGGATTAGTAATATTCTCTTTTGCCCCACAGATACAGCAGTAAATAATCTTATGAATGAGGGATACGATAAACTAGATTGCAGGGTCATAAAAAGCGGTGATGTGATGCAAGACGGAGCGATATTTTACAAGTCTCTGTGTGTCAAACCATCATTTGATATACAGGAGGCTTTCATACTTTGTACTATCCATAGAGCTGAAAATACCGATGATGAGAGCAGACTAAAAGCTATTTTTGAAGCGTTAAATGAGATAGCACTAGAAAAACAAGTCGTATTGCCTCTTCATCCACGCACCAAGAAAATGGTTGAGAATTTAAATATTGATATGCAAAAATTGACTATAATTGACCCTGTTGGTTACCTTGAAATGGTATGGTTGATTGAGCATTGTAGTCTTGTAATGACAGATAGTGGCGGGCTTCAAAAAGAGGCATATTTTTTTACTAAACCGTGTATTACTCTGCGAGATGAAACTGAATGGGTGGAGCTTGTGGAGTGTGGAGCGAATGTCCTTGTAGGAGCTAATAAAGCAAAAATCATCAAAGCTTACAAAAACAGCCTTGAGTCTAAAGTTATAGATTTTGATTTGGATTTATACGGTGGTGGAAAAGCTAGTGAAAATATAATCAAAGATATTATGGCGTATAAATAAAAATATCTGGTTTACTTCTTTACTTCAAGCGAATGACTTTATCCATATCTCTAGCAAAATGGCTTCATTGATATTTCTTTTTGGCCCTAAAAGACATCATTGTATCAAATAGAACCAAAAGCCATTATATGAATCAGTATATACTAATTTTAAATAACAGACTCCACATAAACCGCTATGCCAGCATCATTGCTATTGGTCCATGTGTAGAAAGTATGTGTCGCCCCCCCGTTGACCACTATGTCTGTTGTTCCTGCACTTTGAGTCCAGCCATTACCACTAGTAAAACCTACATTATCCAAAGCATCTCCTAGAATATAAAGATCCTTATCGCTATCTGTTATGCCAACAACATCATCCCATTTAATATCAGTAAAGTTATGATTGCCATTGACAGTCAAGTCGATAGCTTCTATATTTAGTAAAACTCCATTATCAAGGTCGTCTAAATCTACATTCAGTCCCGCTGTAAATGTTAGAGTATCAAATCCTTCTCCCCCATCCAATGATCCAGTGTTATCATTATCCGAAAGCACATCGGTATTCAAGATATCATCACCAGTATCACCAAACAGATAATCTGCTCCAGTTCCACCGATTAATGTATCATTGCCAGCTCCACCAAGTAGATTATCATCACCAGTACCGCCATCAATAGTATCATTGCCAGCCCCACCACTTAGAATATCATTGCCTCCAAGACCAGAAATAGTATCATTCCCACCTTTTCCTACCAAAATATTCGCACCACTTGTTCCAACAAGCGTAACTGGTGCAATAACAGGGGTCGGATTTACGGTTATATCCGCAATATTTGATACTGTATCCCCGTCATTATCAGTCATAGAGTAGTCAAAATGATCTATGTAAATGGTGGGATTATAGCTCGGTTGAGTATAGGAAAATGCACCATCGTCCATATCTAGAGTTAGTGTACCACCATTGTTTGTTGTTTGCGTTAATACATGCGTAGTTCCATTAAAACTATATCCGGCAGTATCTCCACTTACGGTTAGTGTATTGACTCCATCATAAGTATAAGTTCCTCCGTCAAAAGTAACGACTGAAAGATATCCTCCATCTGCACCGAAATAATTATTAGCTATACCTCCACTTAAATCTAGATATTGTGTTGGAGGTGGAACAGTAGCCGCAAGAGTGGACGAGAGAACCGATAGGTCATCAACTACTAGTGCTGGTATCTCTAAGTTGCTTATGCCGTCATAGGCAATCGGCTCAAGAGCAGTAGCCGAAACCCCAGTGCCTAGCCCTATAGCATACGACTTGATATAATTACTAATCAAAAATGTTTCCCATGTGGTCTCCTCACTAGCATCTATTCCAATACTTGCATTGCCACTTGTAGGCTCTCCGTCAGAAAAGAAGTATGCTATATTTTGAGCATCAGTAGTAAGCTTACCGCTTGTGCCAAAGGCTGCCGTTGCCCCCGCAAGTGCTGCATCATAGTTTGTAGAACCACCAGCACTTACTGTATTTAGATAAGCTTCTGCCTCGCTTACCGTCATCCATTGGGTCGCATATGATGCACTACTGCTAAACAAAACAGCTTGGATCTTAACATCACCCAATTCATCATATTGATAAACCATTTCCATTACGGCAATTTTAGCAAGTTCTATACGAGTTAGTCCAGCAACACCAGATGGATCATCCATGCTTCCTGATATATCAAATGTAATGAGCAAATTTGTATTTACTACTGCAGGCTCAAGAGTCAAGTCATACGCAGGCGGAGCAGGAATGTCATCAACTATGCCTATGTCCATATTATCACTACCGGTACTGCTGTCAGTATCTGTAGCACTAATAACAATAGACTGAATAAGCGTTGTTATTCCGTCATTTGCCGATGGAGTGGTTGTTTCAGGTGATGTCAAGGTATAGCTATAGCTTACTATACCAGTACTGCTGTCATAATCAGTTATACTAAATGTCCCATTTGTTACGACAAAATTTACTGGAGTGCCTGGAGTTGCTCCCTCTAGTGCCACAAGACTCACATTATAACCATCAACTGTAATATGATCTAGTCCATCTGGTGCTGTTACTGTAAATGTGCCTGTTGCTGTTTCTGTTGTTAATGTCGGTTCAGTTCCTGAATAAGGCGGTGGTAACGCTACACCATCCAATGCTTTTTCATAAACTGTAATATCTCCAGCACTTGTAGTGTTCATGTCATTAACTACTACTGTTACGCCATCATTTGCACCGTTTATAGTTATAGTCAATAGTGCTGTATCTTTTGCATTAAAACTATCGCTTATCGTATAGCTAAATGTTTCAGTAAGAGTTTCGGCATTATTTAATCCCTGTACTAGTGGGTTTGTGTTGTCGAGAGTATATATATATGTTCCATTGCTGGCGATATTGACCGTTCCATATGTTCCTGCCACGCTTACACCTACGCTTCCACTTGTACTCGTCTGAGTACCTGCTGCTACTCCTGTAACACTAAATATGTCAGTAGGCGGTTTTGGGTCATAGTCTTGCCCTAGAGTTCCAGGCGTTACATTCCCGCTTACACTCACCATATCTTCAGTAATTGTGTTTACATCATCTATAGCAATAGGTGCATCATTGTCATCTGTTATAGTAATAACTATTTCAGCTATATCAGTTCCACCATTGCCATCACTGATAGTATAAGTAAAAGTATCCGTTAAAGTAGCAATTCCAGTTAATCCTGAAACAGTTAAATTTGTATTGTCAACATCATAGCTATAACTACCATCGGTATTTATAGTTAAGCTACCATAAGTTCCTGTTAAAAGTGTAGCACCATCAACAGTTCCAGATGTACCACTTCCAGCTTCTGTGCCTGTGCGAATTGCTGAAACTGTTAAAATATCGCTCACATCCACATCACTGTCAATACCAAATCCATCATTGTTTGTTATGGCATTGCCTAAAACAGTGCCGATATTTGCATTTCCGATTGTATTGGCATTATTAGTTGCTATAGGTACATCATTAGTACCTGTAATTGTAACTGTAACCATACGATCAACAGTACCACCATTGCCATCATTAAGGGTTACTGTAAATGTTTCAACTTTTGTTTCGCCTGCTGCAAGATATTCGACAGAAGTCGCAGGAACGCTGTATGTCCAATCGATAATTCCACCAAGACCTGTACCTGTTGTATCAGTGTTAATAGTTGGAGTAAGTGTGCCTAGCGGAGTAGCTGAAGTTGCTGTGACGCTTATGGTGTGAGTATCTGTCAAATCTACATCTGTAAATGTGATACTGCCTGTATCAGTAATATTGCCTAAAGGAGTTACCATTTCAGTTACCGCTCCCGTAACATCTGTTGCTGAAACTATAGGCACATCATTGGTGCCGGTGATTGTGACAGTAACAGTCTTTGTATCGGTTGCTCCATGATTATCAGTGACTGTTACAACATACTGTTGCGTTAAAGTTTGCCCTACTGCTAGATAATCAATATCTGCATCATTAACACTATATGTCCAGCTCACTTCTCCATCGCCGGTGTTTGTACTATCCGTACTGACCAAAGGTGTAAATGTACCAAGATATCCCGCACCAACCGGAACAGCACTAACGCTATGTGTGTCAGTTAAATCCACATCGACAAAAGCAATCGTACCTGTATCACTAAGGGTGGTTGTATTCTCTCCTGCAGCACCATCGATTATTTCGGTTACGCCACCTGTAATATCTGTACTTGCCAAGATTGGTATATCATTAGTACCAGTGATTGTGATTGTAACAGTCTTGGTATCATATGCTCCATTATTGTCAGTGACTGTAACATCATAACTAAATATTACAGTTTCACCTACTGCTAGAAATTGAGTATCTGCATTTGGAACCTCATAATCCCAGCTATTACTATCTGCAGTAAATCCGCTTGTCAAATCAGAAATAAGACCTGCGGTTAAAGCTCCGCCGCTCCATACTGCATTAGCATTATAAACAGCACTAACTGTATGAGTGTCTGCAGTATCTACATCCGTGAAACTTAGCGTTCCACTATCAGTTAGGTTAGGAGTAGTTGCATCTTCTGTAACAGCACCAGCGGTATCAACCGTAAGAACTGGTACATCATTAGTACCTGTAATTGTGATAGTGATTGTTTGGTCAGCATACGCTCCAAACTCATCAGTAACTCTTGCTGTATAAGTTTGAGTAACACTAGCTCCTTCTGCAAGGGCTTGTGTATCAGTATCTGCATTATCAAGAGTATATGTCCATACACCTGTTATAGGATCAAGAGCCATAGTACCGTATGTAGCACTTGGCACTCCTTGAAGACTCCATGTTAGTACTGCACCTGTATCTACATCAGTAGCAGTAAGTGTATCTGTAGCAGTTGGAGTACCTGGTACGACAGTACCATTATCCAAGTTTCCAGCTTCAACTACTGTTCCAGCTGCGTCAGCAGGAAGGTTAGTTATTACTGGTACATCATTAGTACCTGTAA
>DHVW01000017.1:0-176 GCA_002412865.1 Sulfurovum sp. UBA5198 | reverse complement strand
CTAGTGGAGTTATTGAAGTTGCAGTAACACTTATACTATGAGCGTCTATTAGGTCAACATCGGTGAATGTGAGCGAACCGCTGTCTGTAATATTTCCTACTGGAGTACCCATTTCGGTTACAGCTCCCGTAACATCTGTTGCTGAAACTATAGGTACATCATTAGTACCTGTAATT
>DHVW01000005.1 GCA_002412865.1 Sulfurovum sp. UBA5198 | reverse complement strand
TGAACATATTTAGGGCTTCTTGCACTTCTGTGATGTCCGCCATCAACTTTAGTCAAGATATGGCTTCTAAATGCAGTTCCACGCTTAATAGCGCCACTTTTTTTGATTTTAAAACGCTTTACAGCGCCTTTTACGCTTTTCATTTTAGGCATACGACTTTTCTCCTTATAGAATTTGAGGATATTATTATACCATTAATTGTTGAATATATGCTAAATAACAAGCTTTTAGGAATAAAATAGTTTTATTGTGATTAACCTAGTGTATGTTTTCAACACACTAGAGATAAGAATAGTTGTTTATTTTTTTGCAGGGACTACATACATACTCATATATCTTCCCTCTTGAATTATATCTTTTTCTATTACGGCAACATCGGAAAGCATCGGCCATACTCTTTTTAGTACATCAGCACCCCATTCAGGATTTGCCATCTCACGACCTCTTAGGAAAACTCTTAGTTTGACATGTTTGCCTTTTTCTAAGAACTCTCTTGCGTGTTTTACTTTGAAGTTTACATCATTATCTGCTATCTTACATGAAAACTTAATCTCTTTAACTTCAATAATCTTTTGATTTTTCTTTGCTTCTTTTTTCTTTTTATCAAGCTCGTAAAGATGTTTTTTGTAGTCCATAATTTTAGCAACAGGAGGTTTAGCATCTGGAGATATAAGAACCAGATCAAGTCCTGCGACTTCAGCAAGTTTGAGTGCTTCATCCCTAGTCACTATACCAGCAGCTTCACCATCAGCCCCTATAAGCCTAAGCTCTGATGCTCTGATATCATAATTCATTATGGTATCGTCTTTTTTTTCTCTCGATTTATTGTTGAACTTTTCTTTGCTCAAATTCTTCCTTCTGTAAGTTGTTTGGTCAATTGTACCATAAATTCATCTTGAGTTAGATTATATTGCTCTTTAGTTCGTCTATCTCTGATAGCTACACTTTTATTAGCGACCTCTTCATCTCCAATTATGACCACATATGGCACTCTTTGTTTCTCGGCGTTTCTTATTCTTTTATTCAAACTATCATTTTTATCATAGATTTCACTATCAATATTTATACCAAGCATCGCTTTTTTAAGTTCATTTGCGTACTCCACATGGGTATCTGCTATTGGTACAAATATTACTCCAGTTGGAGCTATAAATAGTGGAAACTCTCCAGCATAATGCTCTGTTAATACACCTATAAATCTCTCAAATGAACCAAGAATAGCTCTATGTATCATAACAGGTTGTTTTTTTGTATTATCCTCAGCTGTATACTCCACGCCAAATCTCTCAGGGAGATTAAAATCCACTTGTATCGTTCCACACTGCCACTCACGACCGATTGCATCAGTGATTTTAACATCTATTTTTGGACCATAAAATGCACCACCGCCTTCATCAATTTCATAAGATAAATTGTTGTCATCAAGTGCATCTTTTAGACTTTGTGTTGATATTTCCCAAACGCTGTCATCTCCTATAGCTTTATCTGGTTTAGTTGAGATAAACATTTTGTATTTAAAATCAAAAAGTTTCATCACACTATCCACAAACTCTACAATATCCAAAACTACACTTTTTATTTGCTCAGGAGTACAAAATATATGTGCATCATCTTGAGTGAATTCTCGCACTCTAAACAGACCATGCAATGCTCCTGACATCTCATGTCTATGAACTACTCCATACTCGTAATATTTCAGAGGCAAATCACGGTAACTTTTTGGAGTATGTTTGAAAATTTGAATATGACCTATGCAGTTCATAGGTTTAATTCCATACTCTTGCTCATCAATCTCAGTTAGATACATATTGTCGCCATAACATGCATAGTGACCAGATATTCTCCACATATCAGCTTTAAGCATCTCTGGACCTCGTACTGGTTCATAACCTCTGATACGGTGAGCAGTATGCAAGATAGATTCTAATCTTGCTCGTAGCCTTGCTCCTCTAGGCATCCAAAATGGCAGACCAGCACCTGATTCATCATCAAACATAAACAGCTCCATCTCGCCACCTATTTTTCTATGGTCTCTCTTTTTTGCCTCTTCTACCATTAGCATATGAGCTTTTAAGCTCTCTTTGTCTGCAAATGAAATACCATAAATTCGTGTAAGCATCTCTGCTTTTTCGTCTCCACCAAGATACGCTCCAGCTACTCGCGTGAGTTTGAAATTATGAAGCATATTTACACTAGGAGCATGAGGTCCACGGCATAGGTCTTCAAAGTCGCCTTGTTTATAGATAGAAATTTCAGTGTCGTTAATTCTGCTTAGCACAGCTAGTTTTAAATCATCATTTGCAAATTTAACAAGTGCTTCATCTTTTGTAATTATATATTTCTCTATAATTGCTTTTTTCTTGATGATCTCTTTCATCTTTTGCTCAATAGATTTCAGATCCTCTTCGCCTATTTTTTCATCAACTCTAAAGTCATAATAAAATCCCTCATCAACCGTCGGTCCAACAAAAAATTTAGCATTAGTATATAGTTCATTAATCGCTTGCGCCATAAGATGGGCTGTCGAGTGTCGTATAATATTAAGTGCTTCTGGTGAATTGCCATAGGTTATTGGCGTTAGTGAAGTATCATTAGTTGTTTGAGTATCGATTACCTCTCCGTTGCTATTTTTATAACCTATAATCATTTTATCCACGATATTCCTTTAATTTTTGCTTTTTATACCATACTTAAAAGTATATAAAAAATGGTTGATATTATAGCTAATAGTAGTATTGAAAATGATTAAAGTGTGAAAAAGAATGGTGACCACGATTGGACTCGAACCAACGACCCCTACCATGTCAAGGTAGTGCTCTACCAACTGAGCTACGCGATCACTTAAAGTGAGCAAAAATTATACCTAAAAAGAGCTGTGAGCTAATTTATTTAAAACTCCCTGCTGTCAATGATAATTACAGTATGAACATTTCCTCTAGGATTAAAATCAGCTGTTAATTTCATAAATTTAGGTGCTAGATTTTTATATAGAGCATCAAAAATTTCATTAGCTGAGTTCTCGTGAGATATAGATCTTTTCATGAATGAATTTATATAAAGCTTAAGAGCTTTTAATTCTATTACCTTATCGCTTGGTTGATATTCTAATGTAAATTTTGCAAAGTCAGGATATCCAGAGCGTGGACAAAGTGCCATAAATTCAGGCAGTTCTATGCTTATAGTATAATTTTTACTATGCTCATTTGGCCAATAATTTTCACTTTTATTTATATCAAAATCTGTTATCTCTTGTTCACCATATTTCATTTATTTCCTTCTATTGTATTGCAAAATCTCTATATAACTTACACATCTAAGTGTTTAACATCTTTTGCGTGAGTCTCAATATAGTTTCTTCTAGGTTCAACTTCATCACCCATAAATAATGTAAATACATCACTGGCAGCCTCTACATCATCTATTACTACTTGTAGTAAAACTCTATTGTCTGGCGTCATAGTAGTTTCCCATAGTTGTTCTGGATTCATTTCCCCTAGACCTTTATACCTCTGGATATAAGCACCTTTTTTTGCACTAGCTTCAATCTCACCTAACATTACAAGCAAATCTTTTCCAGCAAGCTCTTCGGTTGCATGGTCTTTAATTTTATCATTTATATAAAGGGCTTCATTATAGTGAGGATTAGAGAATAGATTATCGTCAATCAATAGCTCTTCAAGTCCATCAACTGTTTGTACATAAAGGTGTATGCTTTCATCAGTTACTGTATGATTTAATATATTGTACCCAAGAGAGTGAATATACTTTTCTAGTGTCGCATATAGTGTTTTATTGTCACTTATGATATCTGGGTTTTCTATCATATATCTAACTACCTCTGGCAAGGCAAACCTTTTTGATAGCTCACCTAAAGTCATCTGATAATATGATACTAATTTAAACAAATCAACCAAATCATTTCCACCCATAGTTTCAGATTCTATCTCTGATATACCATTTTCAATTAGATAATCATTTAATGCTTTGTGGTCTTTTAGATATATTTCATTTTTACCTTTTTTATATCTATAAAGAGGTGGCTGTGCTAGATATAGGTATCCTTTTTCAATAATAGGACGCAAGAAACGGAAGAAAAATGTCATTAATAGCGTTTGAATATGACTACCATCAACATCAGCATCTGTCATTATTATGATTTTATGATATCTTAGTTTATCTTCGTTGAACTCATCACCAATACCACAACCAAGAGCTGTTATCATATTTTTTATCTCTTCACTTTGTAGTACTTTTTCTAATCTTGCTTTTTCTACATTGAGAATTTTACCTTTTAGTGGCAATATAGCTTGGAATACTCTATCTCTACCTT
>DHVW01000011.1 GCA_002412865.1 Sulfurovum sp. UBA5198 | reverse complement strand
GTCAAGGGTTTTTTGAGGGAAATTGTAAATTTGATAGTTTATTTTATAATGATATATAAAGAGCTATATATTAATATATTTAGTTTATATTTAATCAAAAACTAACAATAAATGGCTAGTTTTAATATATTTTATTGATCTTCTTGTCCAACTATAAAAGCATATCCTGTTTCTGGTTCTATATTAATAATAAAATTACCATTTGGATGTGAAAATGTAATAGTACATAATGTATTTAGAACGCTAGAATAATCTGGCGTTCCAGAAGTTGTAAAACCTTGATGTAGTCTACCAAGATGATCAAAGCCTATGTATTGTGCGGTTGCACAACTTCCGCCAAAGGTCACATTAGTAATACCGAATTTGCGTCCAATAAATACTTTTGGGCTTACTTCTGTATTACCCCAAGTTCTAAAGCCGAAAATTGGTTTTCCACTTAGTGGATCAACAGCTGCTTCTACTAAATCAATATTAGTGCCTCCATCCCTATTTGAACCAATGCTATATGTCCAGCCAGTACCTGATGCAGCCATATTTTGAAATTGCATTCTCCAAAAAGCTCGTTGCCAATTTGTATTAGTCGGATTAGTGACATCATCAGTAAGTGCTAGGTGTTGAGTTTGTCTAATATCTGAGAGGATTTGATCTGCGGCTTCTTGAGTAGTGTCATTTTGTAGTCTTGGGATTGCAACTGCTACGAGTATGCCCAAAACAACAATAACAAAAACAAGTTCGATCATTGTAAAAGCTGATTTTTTCATGTAAGGAATGCCTTATGATATAATTAATGAATTATATCATAATATTTTAATTAGTGTTTAAAGAAGGTTAAATCTCTTCTGCTACATCTACTTGATATAGTATATCATCCATTGGGTGACGATACATTGGCATTTCAAGGCGTTTTTCATCAAGAACATGTCCGATGAAACCGATTGTTCTGCCTGCAATAAAGAATGCGTTTAGTGTGCCACTTGAAATAAATTTGTTAATCTCTTCTTCGCTATATCCTAACGCTCTCCACATATCTACCATTAAAATACCTATTGTTCCATCAACATTAAGGATTAGGTTGTCTTTTTTACTAGTTGTAAGCTGTTCAACTGTAAGTGCGTAATCCAAAAGTGGTGTACTTGGGAAATACTCTTTCGCAAATTTCTTTAGACCTTCAACTCTTAAATCTGGGTTTCTGAGAGATTTGATACGGTGACCAATTCCTGGGATTGGGATTCCCTCTTTTTTCATGTGATTTAGGAACTCTGCTGGAGTTAATTTATTATCATCTGCATATTTAAAATGTTCAGCAGCACCATCAATAGCACCTCCAAATCTAGGTCCGATAGTAAGAAGTCCAGTAACCAAAGACTCAACTACGCTTTTACCTGCTCTTGCCGTTACTTTTGCATTGTGTGCTCCAGAAACTGCTGGACCGTGGTCTGCAACTGTTTTAATAACTGTTTCTATAAACTGTGTTGCCCATTTTGGATATTGTTTTTTGAACCAAAGAAGCGCAATAACATCACCAATTCCTTTGCCAGTGTCTGGTGTTGCAACGCTAGAGATTGGGAAACCTGCATATGTTGCCTCATCTCCTCTATCGTCACTAATAGTACAGATAAACTCTTTACTTTTTCTAACTTTTGGAAGAGTATTCATAATTGGCTCAGGGATTTCTCCAATAGTGCCTTCGCTTTTAAGTTTAGTGTAAACTTCTGCTATTAGACTTGGTAAATCATTGAATGATTTTGGAACAAACATTCCTGCGTCACTCATTGCTTTGTTTTTTGCATCTGCTGTCTCTTGATCACCATTTGCTGAAGCTCCTGCGTGACCAAATTGTACACCACTATCATAATATTTTGCAATAGTTCCAATACACCAAGCGATGATTGGTTTTGTAATTTTGCCTGATTTTACTGCTTCGATTACTTTGTACTCTTCGGTACCACCAACTTCACCTAGAAGCAACATGTATTTCACTTCTGGATTGTCTTGCATTCTTAAAAGATTATCAATAAATACTGAACCGACAAATCTATCTCCACCAATAGCAACACCTTCTGCAATACCATCAGCATTAATAGCTATGATATTACTAAGCTCATTGAACAATCCACCACTTCTAGTTACAAGTCCACATGAACCTGCACGGTGAAGTTTTGAGTTGATTATATTCTCTATTGTTCCACCAATATTTGCTATCTTAAATGCTCCAGGAGCAATCGCACCAACTGTTGCTGGTCCAATTACGATAACACCCAAAGCTCTTGCTTTTGCATTCATTCCTCTTGCAAGTCTTTCTGGAATTCCCTCAGCTGTAATCATGATAGATTTAAATCCACCAATTTCTAAAGCTTCCATAGTAACATCATAAGCTGTTCTAAATGATGCGAAGTTCAGCAACACATCAGCTGTCGGGAAAGCTTTTTTTGCATCACTTGTATTTTTAAACAATGGAACCATAATCTCATCAGCTCCCCAAAAGAACTTTTGAAATTTATTTTCACTTGTTGGTGCAACTATACATGCAACTGAAGGTGTTTTTCTATCGATTGTAAAATCGTAATCTAACATTCTTTGAATTGCACTAGCGTTGTTGTTCCAAAAAATTGCTTGTGTATCTCTAGTAAATAATTGTGCCATTTTTGCTCCTTATGCCTCTACTGCCATTCTAACTATGTCCGTCACATGTGTTTCAGGTCCATATACATCGATCCAAAGCCCTAATCTATCGGCTGCCTCTTTGATATCTTTAAGACCTTTTTCATAGTTAGGTCCGCCTCTTCTCACATATATTTTTACATTTGCAGCTTTTAGCTTTTCAGCATATTTCTCAAACGCATAAATGATACCTGTGAAAGTTTTTGCAACATCAGTAAAGTTTGCAATAGCTCCACCAATGATTAGAACTTTTCCTTTACCACTTGTATCTGGAGTTCGTGTCATGAGGTCAAATAGTGTTTCTGCGTAAAATTGAGTTTCACCAGTAGTTGGTCCACCACTATATTCGCCGTAATTCGCCAAATCATCAATACCTGCAAGGTCAGCAATAGTATCAGCATAAACAACTGACGCTCCACCACCTGCAACCATTGTCCAGATTCTAGCTTCTGGTTTTAGCACTGTAAGCTTAAGTGATGCTCCTGATTTGCTATCAGCCTCTTCTATTGCCATAACTTCTGGAGATTTTTCTTCCATCCCAAATGAAGTAGGATATTCAACATCGCCCCACTTTTCAGCCATCATAAATCCAGCTGTATCATCTAGTTTTGCAACCATATCTAGTAGCTCAATTTTGTTGCCTTGCATTACAAATGGATTAATCTCAAGATATGCAAAGTTAAGCTCTCTGTATGCTCTAAAGAAACCGATTGCAAATGTTGCAAAGCCTTCTTTGTCTTTATCTGCTACATCTGCTGGTATATTAGCTCTGATTTTCGCTTCTATCTCTTTTTCGGTCGCTGTAATTGGAAATGCTACCTCTGTAACTTTGTCCCAATTTTCTTCAACTTCCATACCACCCTCAGCTGACATATAAAGCATATCGTCATCGCCAACGCAAGTTGCAGATATATAATATTCTTCTGCTTGTTCATGCGGAGTAAATGGTTCAACTATAAAGTGTGTTAGCATATCAGTTTTAGCTTCACCATCTGGAGTATCTCCATGGAATGAGAAATAAACATTTTGTTTTGTACTTGATTTTTCATCAATCCAGCTAGCAGCTTTTGCTAATTTAACATCACCTGGCTTTGCGTCTTTGAAAAGAACTAGACCATTTTTACCTCTTTTACCAAATAGCATATCTGGTTTTGCAACCAATGTTTTTTCATTTAACCATGTATTTGTTTTTGCAGCTTCTGTTAGTGCTTTTCCATTTTCAACCATAATAGTTTCATATGCATATGTAAAGCTTGGGAAGTATTCACCCCAGTGCTTTGCCAATATTGACTTTGCGTCGTACTCTCTAATCGCTTTTTGAGCCATTGAGTTCTCCTTTTTTTTGAGTTGCTATAATCATACCATTTTTACCATTTAACCATTTTGGACTTATTGTGTTAATGGTTGATTATAGGGCTTCGTGTGTATTTTAGAAACAATAAATGAGCTATTTACAAGGATTTATATTATAAAACTGTAACTGATATCTTTCTTTTGACTCTTTAGTAGCATAATATTGCTTCTTTTCTTTTTTTAGCTTTTTTGCTAATAGGTATGGTTTGTATATTTTATTTGTAAAGCTATATGGGGATTTATTTGTAATATAAAATGTAATTGGTGTTGAAATAATAATAAACAGTCCTATAAACAAGAACGAAATAGAGAGCCAAAACCCTTTTTTGTATCTGCTTTGAAATTGTGGCAATCTAACTCTTAAGCTTGTCAAATATCGAGCTAGCATTGGCATGATAGCTATTAGCATATACGGAGCAAAATCAACAATTATGATTCTTTGTCGAATGGATAGTAACATTGAAATTAAAAAAGCAGTAAAAGAGATATAGCCAATAATATTTTTTGGCTCCCTAAGCCATATGGAGTGGATAGTAAAAATAAAAAATAAAAATAAAAATGGTGTAAATACAGTACCATACAGTCCAAATGTTTCAACTAGATGCCCTATTGGTTTGCCTCCTACTTCTATCCATCTATGTTGAAAATAAAGAATAGATATAAATAAAATACCTATAACCAAAGTACGCCACTCTCTAACCATAATCGAATAAAAAATAAGTGCTACAAAAAATATAATCGAACCATCGCTAATATACCACAGTGCAGTAGCTGATAAAAGCTCAAATGGATACCATTTTCTATTGTGTGCAATCAGATATAAAAGTAAAAATAGAAGTATCAAAATAGATATATTAGCTACAGCTCCAGCTATAATAATGGCAGGCAAAAAAGCAAAAATAGTAGTTGCATTCATAGCATCATGACTATTTTTTAGATAATCTTTGGCTACAATATAAAACAGTCCAATAGATAAAATACTGGCAAAAATAAAAAATATTCGAATTCCAAAAGTGCCATAAAAATAACTATTTCCAATATGCATAAGCTGTGAAACTATGTCATTTGAAGTGAAAAAAATCTTTGCTTCATGTGGTGCAATAGGCACAAGATATGCCAATGATGAAACTAGCGCTATGTAAAATACAAAAAATAGAGCAAAATATCTAGTTTGCATTTAGATTTTGAGGAAATTATCAAGCATCTCATGACCATATTCACTCATGATGGATTCTGGGTGAAACTGCACGCCATAGACTTGTTTGCCTTTGATTTCTAGTGCCATTATTTCACCGTCATCTTTACTGTGTGCTGTGGGAATAATATTTTCATTGATAGTGTCAGCAACTACCACAAGTGAATGATATCTGGTGGCTCTAAATTCAGATGGCAAGTCTTTGAATATTTGTGTGTCTTTATCCACGACTATTTGTGAGGTTTTACCATGCATCATATGCCCTGCTCTGCTCACTGTTGCTCCAAATGCTTGAGCGATAGCTTGATGACCTAAACATATCCCAAAAATAGGAATTGTATCACTAAATTCACGAATGACATCAAGTGTCACTCCAGCATCATCAGGAGTCGCAGGACCAGGAGAGAGTATGATTTTGCTAGGATTAAGTGCTTTTATCTCTTCTATGGTCATCTCATCATTGCGAATTACTTTCAAATCTGCACCTAGCTCACGACAATATTGAACAATATTGTATGTAAAACTATCATAATTATCAATCATCAATACCATACTATTTTTCCTTTAAATCAACTTCCCAAAAAAATTCTATCCACTGGGTGGCTTCATGAATATACCATGTTGGTGATATTTTAGCACTTTTCTTATAAAAGATAGAGGCAGTATAAAATGTTATGCTTGGAAACTGCTCGCCCAAAACCCTCAAAATCTCTAGGAGAGTATCTCCACTATCTACTATATCATCGACTATTAGTACGCTTTTGGCATCTCTGAGATCTGGAATATTAAATATCTTCACCTCATCAAGCTTTTGCGTATCATCATATGAGATAGAGTTAATCGCAAATACATCTCTGGTGTCATAATGAATGCCTAGAAAATGCCCCATCGTTAGTCCACCCCTTGCTATACACAAGATAGCATCAAATGGTTTATCAATCTTTTGTACTAATGTCTGCATGTCGCTCACAAACTGAGTGTATGGGTAGTATATTTTAGTCATTTACCGTCCTAATAGTTATGGTCTGATATTAATTCAAGTCTGTAATCATTATTCTTTTCATAAACATAATATCTGCCAAAATTATCAACCTTTAAAATAAAAATTAATTTTGATATTTTGAATGGGATATTGGCAAATTTTTTTCGAATCTCTGATTCATTATTACCTAATATTTTAAGCATTCTGTGACATTTATCATGCACCTCCCAGCTTGTACCGTCACTGGCATATCCGCCACCTGGAGAAAGAATCATTTTGCCATTTGAATATTGAGGTGTCATAATACCTGCTTTCCTTAACTTCATAATGTCTTCTTTAGACAACTCTTCATATTCAGCCACTTCTCTGTTTATTACATTTTCATTTACAAGATTAGACCAATTACATGTCATTATATTCAATAAATCTATATTTGAAAAATCATGAGGTTTTATATCAATAAAATAAGCATTAATCTCATCAAAAAAAACATACAGCAAATCTCCTGTTCTATTAACAAAACAATCACTATAATTTTTCCCTAAATGAAAATGATGAATTCCCCAATCATTCAATAGCATATCATTTTTATATTCCATTACTGACTTGCTTTGATATACAGACAAATCATCGCCGTTAGCTATTGACTCTTCAATTTCTTTAATTGCATTCAATTTATCTTTATCTTCAAATGGATAACAAAATTCTTTTGAGTAAAATACTTTTCTAGAAACCTGATTTATTTTTTTATGCTCTATCATAAAATAAAATAAACAAATCTGCTTGTTAGATAACTTATCAATAGTATATTTATCTAATAATAGATTTGATTTAATCAAAGCAAGCCAATCTTCTTGAAAATCAATTGTTATTTCTGTTATCAATTATCTCTACCAAACTCTAATTTCATTATACAAGCTATCTCTCTCTACAGGTGTGAATCCTGCATTTTTGATAAGTCCTACGAATTCATCAAGCACCATACCATGTCCACTCGCAGCTCCCGCGGCTGACTGGATAGCTTCTCTCTCGATAGTGCCGTCCATATCATCACAACCATATTCTTGGGCAATTAGAGCTAATCCAATAGTCGATGTTGCCCAATATGATTTGATATGAGGTATATTGTCTAACACTATACGACTAATGGCATAAGTTTTTAGTATCTCATGGGCTGTTGGGTAATTTTCAACTTTCAAAAAGTTATTCTCTTTTTGGTAAACTAGAGGTATAAAAGCGTTAAATCCACCTGTGATGTCTTGCAAATCTCTAAGTCTCATCATGTGGTCTATACGGTTTGCCCTGCTCTCTATATGACCAAATAGCATTGTGGCGTTACTCTCCCTACCTCTATCGTGCCACTTGTGATGAATATCAAGCCATTGCTCGGAGGTAACCTTGCCTTTGCATAGAAAGTCACGAACCTCTTCATCAAATATCTCAGCTCCACCTCCAGGCATACTATCCACGCCATTTGCTATCATCATATCTATTATCTCATCATAAGTTCTATCATATTGTCGGGCTAGGAAATCCACCTCTGCAGCCGTGAGGGCTTTAATATGAATATCAGGCAAAGCATCTCTGACCGCACGGTAGCTCCCCATATACCAATCAAGTCCAACTTCAGGATTGTGAGCAGATACTATATGCACCTCTTTTGCTCCATTTGCATATGAATTTTTGGCTATACTAACTATCTCATCATGGCTCATAGCATAAGGATTTGGATTTTTACGGCTAGCACTATATGCACAAAATTTGCAAATATCGGCACATACATTAGTAGGGTTTATATGACGATTAATATTGAAATAGCTCTTTTTGCCATATTTGGCTACTCTGATTCCATCTGCCAATCTACCCAAAGTATCCAAAGGCAAATCATAGAGTTTCACTGCTTCTTCGCTTGTGATTCTGATGCCATTTGCTATTTTTTCTACTAAATCCATATTTGTTCCATCTATAATGTAAATTTTTGCTATTATACCAACAATATTTAGAGATTAGTTTAGGATTTTAAAATGAACGATATAAAACAGATAGTGCAGGAGTTACTACACAATAACGCTCCTTCTTTTCAAATATCAAATGAGATTAAAAAACATCTTGATACATATACGAAAACTCTAAGTGAAATATTTATGCAAAGCAGTGGCAAGGATTTTTTAGTAAAGCACACTAGGAAAATCGATAGCATTATTCAGCTCACATACATGATTGCCACGAGGGAACTTTTTGGTAATTATATGCCCATGAAACACTCTATCCCTATCGCTCTTGTGGCACTTGGGAGCTACGGTCGCGAACAGCTATGTGTACATAGTGATATTGACCTCATGATAGTATATGAGGATATCGAAGGATACAACACAAAGGCATTAATAGAAAAGATACTATATATATTGTGGGATAGTGGGCTAAAGCTAGGGCATAGAGTACACCTAGTCTCTGAACTCACAGAGGTATCCAAAACTGATATCACAATCAAAACTGCTATCATGGAATCAAGATATATAGAAGGTTCAAAAGCGATATGGACTAACACTCAAAATATGCTTACTCAAATCAGACAATACAAACAACATGAGTTTATCAAGCTAAAGATAGAAGAATCCATTCAAAGACACAATAATTTACCTCTAACTATGGAGCCTAATATCAAAGATGGGATTGGTGGTTTTAGAGATGCTAATCTAGTCTTTTGGATAGGCAAAGTGCTTTATAATGTGGATAATATAAAGCAACTGCCGATTGAAATCATAGATGATGATGAGTATCGTGAATTTCGTATAGCTTTAGAGTTTTTGTTTCGTACCAGATCCGCTCTTCATATTGTAACTGGCAAAAAAGAAGACAAACTAAGGCTGGAGCTGATCCCTGAAATATCAAAGCTACTAGGCTTTAGTGATGATTTCAAATACCAAATCCAGTTCTCAAAGCAGATAATAGAGAGTCTAAAAACCATCACTCTATACTCAAAAATTTGGGTTTATAAAATGAGCAAAATACTTGATGAAACAGTTGAAATACTAGCTCCATGTGAGAACTCTTCACTGAAATCTATCTTTGGCTACCTTGTAGAAAACAGTGATAAATGCTATAAAGCACATCCACTACTGTTAGAACAGCTACTTAAAAATAAAAATCATACTCTAAGCTCACAAAAATCTATGAACAATCTCAAAAAGCTATTTTACACCACTCATAGCTATTGCGCATTTAGTGCAATTTATGAAGCAGGAATACTGGGTAACATTATTGCTCCTCTCAAAAAAGTGACAAATCTGCCACAGTTTGACGGGTATCACACATATCCTGTTGATGAGCATAGTATTAGAGGACTTTTTCATCTCGAAGAGATTGGCGATGAGCTTCTTTTGGATCTCTATACTAATCTGCATATTGACAAAAAAGCTATACTAAAACTCATAGTTTTGCTTCATGATGCTGGGAAAGGAAGACAAAAAGACCATAGTGAGATAGGAGCGTTGCTATTTAAATCATTTGCATTAAAGCTTGGTTTTGAGAGTAATCTAATCAAAACAGGTGAGCTTTTAATACTCCATCATACTCTCATGAGTCGTGTTGCACAAAGAGAAGATTTGCATAACGAAAAAATCATTATGACATTTGCTTCCAAATTTAAAGATAAAGAGACTATTGATATGCTCTACTTGCTCACATATGCTGATATAAGTGCTGTAGGGGATGGCGTACTTGGTAGTTTTACTCAAAAACTCCTGCGAACGCTTTATGATAACTCATTAAAAGCACTAAATAGTAATGAGCTTTTGAGTGACACAGCAAAAAGAGCCAAAAAAGAACAACAAATATCAAAATCGCGCGAATTTAGCATCCTCACTCCAAAAGAGCAAAAAGCTATATTCTCTATACAGTCAAATCTACCATTTTTGAGGTACTCTACCAAAGAGATTATAGAGATAACTCAAATGGGGCTAGAACTGAGCGATGATTATGTCTATAAGCTTACCAACAATGAAACTCTAACCATAGAGATAGTGAGGGCAAAATCTCTTAATTTAGGATATTTGCTTGGGAAACTTTCTCATTTAGAAGTTGTCAATATGGAGATATGCAAACTATTTAATGATTTGAAATATTTTAAAATAGAGTACAGTGAGAATATTACGGATGATGATATTATGCGACTAAGAGAGATAATAAAATATTCATTTAATCAGCAAAAAAGTATTAATCTCAAAAAACCAGAGATATTGGCTCGTGAAATTGAGATAGACTGTGACTACTCTGCTGCATATGCCTCTATGAAGCTAAACACAAAAAATCAAAAAGGACTACTAGCATACATAGCAAATCTATTTGATGAACTTGGCGTTGATATAGAATCAGCCAAACTCCATAGTATGAAAAATCGCACAAGAGACACATTCCTCATCCAAAAGAATGGAAACTTTTGTCATAATACTAAATTAATTATCCAAAAACTAACGGAGAAGAGCTAAAATGTGTGGAATTGTAGGCTATGTTGGCAAAAAAGAGAAAAAAGAGATTTTATTAGATGGCTTGAGTGAGCTTGAGTATAGAGGATATGATAGTGCTGGATTTGCCGTCATAGAGGATAATGAGCTTAAAAACTTCAAAGCAGTTGGCAAAATAGAAAATCTAGCTAACAAAACAAAAGATTACCTAAGCAGTGGATTTGGCGTGAGCATCGGACACACCAGATGGGCAACTCATGGTAAACCAACAGAGCTTAACGCTCATCCGCATTTGGGACAATATAGCTTTGTAGTTCACAATGGTATCATAGAAAATTATCAAGAACTAAAAACGAAACTTCAAGCATCTGGTGCATCATTTGTTAGTCAAACAGATACAGAAACTATCGTACACCTATTTGAATTTCACAACAATAAACTAAATAATCCATTTGATTCATTTAAAGCAACAGTAGCAGAACTTGAGGGTGCATATGCAACATTGTTAATCACAAAAGCAGATAGCGACACGATTTATTTTGCCAAAAATGGCTCACCGATGCTCATAGGTTTTGATAACGATGATGTATATTTCGCCTCTTCAGATACACCAATCATAGGGAAAGCTACACAGGTATATTACTTAGAAGATGGTGAATATGGATATGCAAAAGATGGTGAAGTAAAACTATTTGACGCTAATGGAGAGAAATCATTTCACAAACAAGCCCTTAGCACAGATAAAGCTCTAGCTCAAAAAGACGGATTTAGATTTTTTATGGAAAAAGAGATTTATGAGCAAAGCCGTGTAATGAGTGAAACTATGATGGGCAGAGTCAATGACGATAATGTTGATTTTGAAGAGCTTGACAGTAACTTTTTAGAAGGCATTGATAATATCAAAATATGTGCATGCGGCACTAGCTACCACTCTGCACTTGCTAGTAGCTATCTATTTGAGAGGTTAGCCAAAATTCCATGTGTAGTAGAGATAGCAAGTGAATTTAGATATAAAGAACCACTTCTGAGGAAAAACACACTCTTTATCACCATAAGCCAAAGTGGGGAAACAGCAGATACACTTGAAGCCCTAAAGATGGCAAAAAGAGCAGGTCTTAAGAGCCTAAGTATATGCAATGTAGACAACTCATCAATCGTGCGTGAAAGTGATAGAGCTATACTCACAAGAGCTGGAATAGAAAAAGGAGTGGCAAGCACAAAAGCATTTGCTACTCAAACTATGGTGCTATGGATGTTATCTGTATATTTCGCTGGAGCCAATAAAACTATTTCAAGCGAACTAATAAAAGATGAGATAGATGCAATGATACATGTACCTAAAGCGTTGCTTATTCCTGATGGTCTACATGAGCAGATACATAGACTTAGCAAGAGATATTTGCACGGTCATGGATTTTTCTTTATAGGTAGAGATATATTTTTCCCTCTAGCTCTTGAAGGTGCATTAAAACTAAAAGAGATAAGCTATCTACATGCAGAAGGTTATCCAGCTGGAGAGATGAAGCATGGACCAATAGCATTAGCCGATAGTGGGCTATTCACAGTAGCACTAATGCCTAAAAGCCTTCATTACGACAAAATAAAAAGCAATGTTGAAGAGCTTAGTGCAAGAGATGCTAATATACTAGCTATTTCACCTGAACCATTTAGGTTGGCTGATGATTTTATACAAACTACATATGATAACCACCCAATGCTTGAGTTTTTTGAGATGATGGTAGTTACTCAACTATTTGCTCTTGAAATATCAGTACGACTTGGCAATGATGTAGATATGCCACGAAATCTTGCCAAAAGCGTAACTGTGGAGTAAACTCCATGATACAAATCCCGCATCAACTAGCAAACATATCGACCAAACTAAAATCACATAATGCAAAAGCTATACTTGTCGGTGGATTGATTCGGGATTATTTTCTTGACCAAGAATCCAAAGATTACGATATAGAAGTATACGGAATCCAAGATATAGAAGAGCTACAAAATATACTCTCTGGATTTGGAAGCGTTAATCTAGTAGGCAAGAGCTTTGGGGTTTTAAAGCTTACGCTTGATGGAGATGAATATGATTTTTCACTTCCCAGAACCGAGAATAAATGTGGAGATAAGCATAACGAATTTATAGTCTCATGTGATGCAAATCTGAGCTATACTGATGCCTTTAGTAGGCGTGATTTCACCATAAATGCGATTGGTTATGATATAGAAACTGGCGATTTTATAGATCCATTTTGTGGCATTAATGACCTTGAAAACAGCATATTAAAACATATCAATGACGATACTTTTATAGAAGACCCTTTGCGGGTTTACCGTGCTGTTCAGTTTGTAAGTAGGTTCAATCTACAAATTGATACTTATACATATGAACTTTGCAAAAAGATGGTAAATGATGAGATGCTGGAGTTTTTACCAAAAGAGAGAGTTTATATTGAACTGCAAAAACTACTTCTAAAATCCCCTGCTCCTTCGATTGGATTTGAACTTATGCGTAGCCTTGAGATACTTAGATATTTTCCAGAGCTAGAAGCAATCATAGATGTACCTCAAAGCCACAAATGGCATCCAGAGGGCGATGTATGGATTCACACGATGATGTGCCTTGATGAGATGGCGAGACTCATAAGTGACGATGAAAGCGACGACAAGAAACTAAATGAAAAACTGATGTGGGCGACACTCTGTCATGATTTTGGTAAAGCCACCACCACGCAAGTCGTAGGAGATAAGATAACCGCCATGGGTCATGAAGAAGCAGGGATAGAACCTATGCGAAGTTTTATGTATAGAGTTACCAATGAACATAGTTTGATTGGCGGTATTGAACCACTCATCAGACACCATCTAGCCCCATCACAATTTTATCAAGGTGGAGCAAAAGCTCCTGCGATTAGAAGACTCTCTACAAAAGTAAACATAGCAGAGCTAGTCACTCTAGCACGAGCTGATTTTCTGGGTCGCACGACTCCAGAATCACTATCAAGAATATATAAAGCTGGTGACTGGTTACTTGAGTGCGCTAAAGAGCTTGGTGTGCATGATAATGCTCCTGCCGCACTATTACAAGGTAGAGATTTAATAATATTAGGACTTGCACCATCACCAAAGTTCAAGAAACTACTACATACTACATATGAAGCTCAGCTAGATGGGCAAATAAATAACCACAGTGAAGCTTTAGAATTTGCAAGAAAACTAATATAAATAAATATTAAAAATAAAATCTATACTCTATTGACAACTATATCACAAAGTGCTACAATCGCACCATTGTTTCCAATACTATTGGAGCATTCCTACGGGGGTGACTGGTTTCGACTGGAGCAGTATGGATTATGTGCATGTCGGACTGAGCATTTCCGTTACGCGGCTCAAATTGCTTAACCGCAAACAATACTAATTATCGTCCTGCTTACGCTGTAGCGTAAGTTTAGCTTAAACTAAGGACTGCCTTGCTATCGAGTGTCCTCATAGGTAGATTATAAGGTATCATAATATGATGACTTTTCTGTGGAATTGCCAACCTCCATGGAGAACTTTTGGCTGGTCTTGCGTAGTTTTGGGTGCTGCACGAAGCAAGATAAGATTTAGCAACATCATCTAAGCATGTAGAGTCATAGTTCGAGCTGTTTTAGGACTGGGGTTCGATCCCCCACACCTCCACCAAAACACAATCTAACACAATCCAACAAACATCATTTAAACCCCTAATATACGAGCTTTAAAGCCTTTTTATAGTCTAACACGATTTAATACAATTTCATAAAATCCACGATTTTTAGGGATAACTTTAGGGATAACTGCTATAATATGAGTAAACTTGTAAAAATAGTTATCCCTAAAAAAGTGAGTTTATCCCTATGGCACGAATAACAGAGCCTTTAAATGATACAAAAATCAGAACATCAAAGCCAAAAGACAAAGAGTATAAATTATTTGACGGTGGTGGACTGTATCTCTCTATCACTCCAAAAGGTTATAAATGGTGGCGATTAAAGTATTTTTTCAACTCCAAAGAGAATAGATTATCATTAGGTACTTATCCAACCGTTAGCCTCAAACTTGCAAGAAAACAAAGAGATGAGTTAAAAGAACTTATATCTCAAGGGATAGACCCAAGCCAAAAGAGAAAAGATGATAAAGCCCAAGCCCAAGCCATAGAAACACAAAAAGAAAATACTTTTTATAATATCTCTCAAAAGTGGCATACAAGCTATAAATCCAATGTATCAGAAAACTATCATAAAAAACTATCCAATGCCTTAAATAACTATCTCTATGCGACCCACGAGCTAAAAGGTAAAAAACAGTCAATCAAAGATAAACCCATAGATGAGGTTACCCGTAAAGATATTATCTTTATACTTGAGGCACTAAAAGAGAGAGGCTTACAAGAAACCGCCAACAGAACAGCCGTTATATTGCAACAGATTTTTAAATATGCAGTAACACACGAATACATACCTCATAACATCATTTTTGATATTGATAAAAAAGTAGTTTTAGGCACACGCAAACAAAGCAACTATCCAACTATCACAGACCCAAAAGAGATAAAAAATCTTTTACTTGCTATTGATAACTACACAGGCGATTACAGCACTAAAAAGGCTTTACAGATATTACCCTATCTTTTTGTAAGAAACTCAAACCTAAGGCTAATGGAGTGGCAAGAATTGGATTTTGAAAAGAACGAGTGGAATATACCAAAAGAAAAAATGAAAACTAAAGAGGCTTTTACTTTGCCTTTACCTCATCAGGTGGTAACTATCCTAAAAGAATTAAAAGAAAATCAATTAAGCAATAAGTATGTTTTTGCAAGTAGCGTTTATAAAGATAGAGCTATAAGCGATAACACTCTCATACTTGCATTAAGAAGATTAGGCTACACCAAAGAGCAGTTAGTGCCTCACTCTTTTAGAAGTATGTTTAGCACCATAGCCAACACATACGCCAACGACCCACAAAAAGGACACGGCTATACAAGTGAAGTTATAGAGGCATTACTTGCACACAAAGAGCCAAACAAAGTAAAGAGTGCATACAACAGAGCTACATACTTAGAGGCTATGAGAGGCTTAATCCAATGGTATGGTAACTATCTTGAGGAGGTAAAAAATGCGTAAGAAAATAGAAGAGTGTAAAAGTTTTTGTGAGTACATAGTCGAGCAAAATCCTCTAAATAATTATGAAAACATACTAGCACATATCGAATTCATAAATGCTGTATCAAGGGATAAATGGGAAGCACTTAGGAGGTTTATAGAATCCCTTTATCAAGCAAAAAGAGAAGAAGAGAGAAGAGCTAAAATTATAAAAGCCCACCAAATCCAAAATCCAAAAAGAGATAAAAACAGCGATATAAAAAAATTGGAAGATGCTATTGAGGTACTGGAATATTATGGAAACTGTTTGTACCCAAGGGAAAGTATTTATTGGGAGGGTACAGAAGATTCTGAGCCGTTTGATGCTACAAGAGAAAGCCTTAATAGAATAGCAGGTATTTTGAGTAGTATCATTTGGATTGGACAGGATAATAAGTTTTACTATCCAGCACTAAAAACATATAATCAACAAACCAAAAAGACTGAAAAAATGATAACGCAAGATAGACTCAATAAAAAACTTATAGAAATAATCACTACTGAAGAGATTGATAGATTAGGAATAAAACAAAAAGTAAACGAGTTGTCAATAAATATTTATAAAGTGCTGTAAAATTTACGCGTGAAATTTTAGACTTATTTTAACATATCAACTATAATCCAACTTGTACGTACTTAATCCTGTAAATACTAACATAAGCAGGATTAAAAACCTTTAGCTAAAGTCCTTTTATTTCAAGGTACAGAGATAGAAAGATTTAAAATGACAATGGAAAATATGAGAGCCAAAGAGGCACACAAATATTTAGGGATAGGAAAATCGACCCTATGGAGCCTAGTAGCTCAAAAACGAATTAAAGCATACAAAATCTCTGATAGAATAACTATTTTTAAAAAATCAGAGCTTGATGCTTTTATCAATGGCGGTGCGAAATGAAAATACATAAACGCATCAAACAAATAGTATCTCTAACAGTAGATGATTTTTATAGTAGTGGATACAGCTCCAGCGATACGCCTCAAGGCTTAAAAGATTGGTTAGTTGAAGATATACTCAAAATTGATGACATAGAGGATTTATATACTTATCAAATCTCTATCTTGATACTTGAAAAGCTAAAAGCCCTTGATATTGTAGATTTAGGCTTTATCATAGAGCTTGTATGTGATACTAAGAAGTCAAGCGATATAAGTATCACTTTTGATAAGGTGGTGCTATAATGGAAAATAGAAAAACAAGCTATTTGATTATAGCATTAAATAAACTTTTGAATGGTGAGAGGTTATCATTTATCGAGGGTGCAAAAAATTCAAATCAATATTTTTGTACTATCAAAAACAAGGGTATTGAACTCATAGAAGTTGAAGTACCAAACCTTATAAATAGAGGGTATCATTTGGAACGGAGATTGAATTTTACAGATGAAAATATTGACCTTGCAAAAGCATATCTAAACAGGCTAAAAAGAGCCGTTTAAGGTTTGAAAAAAGTGTGTAACCCTTACGATACCAAGGTAGTCTAAGAGATAAAAATACTCCTATTTATTTTTAGGAGTGTAAATCAACCCCTGTTTATAGCAGGGGCGTTATTTGATGAGGTTAGTCAAGTGGTGCAAAAAGTGGCTTAAGAATTCACGCCCGTAATGTAGAGTAAAAAAGAGAGGTAAACTTGAATATTTTAGAACAGCTTGAAACATCAATCAATAGTAAAATATTGAACTTTTACATAGACACTATCAGGATAGAATTTTCACTAAGACACAAGCAGAAAAGTTTAGAAAATTTAGGCAACTGGCATAAACTCAAAAAGAGTGATTTTAAATACAATCAAATCGAAAAAAGATTATCCAAAAAAGAGTTATCAAGTGTATATCAACTTGAAAATCATAATATCTACTACTACAAAAAGAAAGACAAGCAAAATAGGATAAAAGCAATTATGGTCATCTTTGGTATGAAGCAATACCACAAAGACCCACCACCAAGAGAGCTAATATCTCAAATAGTGAATATTCTTACTTTTAGAGTGGATTTTAAAAAGTATAGAGATTTTGAAATTGATTTATGTTTTGATACTCCAATAGCTCCAACCTATGAGAATTTATCCAAGCACTACACTACTAATCTAATATCAACACATAGAGGCACTACTTGCTACATAAACAGCCCTAATCTAATTATGATAAGAAGTGTATGTATTTATGATAAAGCCTCTAAAAACAACCTCGTTACTCCATTATGGCGGTATGAAGCAACGATACACATACCAAATCCAAGAGAGATAAATATGCCGGTAGATGACTTTATAGACATTATTCAAAAAGGAATGAAGCAATGAGTAAAAAGAAAAAAGAAAAAAATCCATTTATAGAAGCATTTAAGAAGTTGCCAAAAGACCATACGCCGTCAGATGTAGAAGCAATAATCAAAGAGATATTAAGAGCTAATGGCTTGAGTGTTGAAAATGTATCCATTACTACAAAACGAAATACAAAAGGAAACACTTTAAAAATTCTCAAACATCAACCATAAGGGCTTTTGAGTAAAAAAGAAATACAAAAGGACACACCAAAAAGCAACACTTTATGGGAACATCAAATAATGGCTATAACTGCTTTTGTGATAGTTATGGGAATAAAAAATCAACAATAAAAATCCAATAAAAAATATCACCAAAGCTATAAAACAAAAAAAGGTACTTTGAGAGGTTAAATTATTATACGAGTCGTTCAAACGCCCGTGTTCTCACAAATACTTATTTTTTAAAAAACTGGTTAACATTATACTAAAAAGTTAACTCCCAAAATACCAATATTCAAATAGTAAAAATGCAACACTTTTACGGAACACCTATCCAATAGAACAGCTAAAAGACGTCATATTAGGAATTAGTAAGCAAATCGAACAGCCAACAAGCCCTATACTGTTTTAGATTATTTGTGATAGAATGCTTTTAACTAATTGCATACAAATTAAGAGGCACAAACGATTTTAGGGATAACTTTAGGGATAACTTTTTTCACTAAGCCGTTTAAGCCCCTTAAATGCGATTAGTTCGATAGACCACACCCCACCAATAATCAATTTCATATAACTCAATAAATACTTATTATTATTTCAGCATAGTGGTATACGCAACTAATCCTATCCAATTTAAAATCACTGTAATCAAAAATTTAAATTGAAAATCCATCTTTCTATTTTTGTGTCTTAGCTTTCTTTGTGCAAAAATAGCTCCAATCCACCCACCAATCAAACCAAACATGAGAAGAGTTGATTCTGAGGTTCTCCATTCTCCATTGTTAGCTGCGTCCTTGTCGCCACTATACATAGAATATGTAATCAAACCAAAGATAAAGTAAAATGGGATAATAAAAGGTATAGATCTTGTGAGAAATAAGAGATATGCACCAAATATTGCAATTATTATTTTCATAAAATAGCCTTGACCAGATTCTTCTATATCCCTTTTTGAATTTACTAGATGTTTAACACTAATAGTATTTTCACTCCGCTTTATTCCGACATTTGTTGCACGATCACGACCAGTAGAGTCTCTACTGAGTTCATAAGAGATAATATCTCCATTAACTGGGCGTATTTTTTGGCTATTGAATGCTTTGATATGCACAAAAGCTCTTTTCTGCTTGTTGTCATATAATACAAAGCCAAATCCTTTTTCATCATTCCAATCAATAATTGTACCTATACGTCTCAATCAAAAGCTCCCAAATTAAATATTGTATACATTGTATCTAATCAGACTTTCATTCCGTCATATTTTCACACCTCACACATTAGCTTAGATATAATGAAAAAAAGAGCAAATAATGAAGATACATTTAGATTTAGATTGTTATTTCGTATCTGCTGAACGAACCAGAGATGAGACACTCAAAAATAGACCTGTGGTGGTAGCCAAAGGAAGTGACAAGAGGATATTTGACCCAAACAAAAAAGATGCTGTGATGCTTGGAAATACTGGTGCATTTAATGGTGTGATGGAGTTTAGGCACTCCAAAAATAGAACTTGGCATGATGAGTTTATGGGAGAAAATGGCAAGATAAGCGGAATAGTGATAGCCAAAAGCTATGAAACTAAACCGTATGGGATACAGACAGGTACGCCACTTTCACAGGCGTTACAGATGTGTCCTGATTTGATAATATTGCCTAGCGATCATCTATTTTATCAGGAACTATCCCAAAAATTAAAATCATTTTTGGAGATTAAAATACCTTTGTTGGAGCAATTTTCCATAGATGAATTTTTCGGTGACTTAAATGGTTGGATTGATGAATGCGATACTCTAGAATTCATCACAAATTTGCGTAATGAGATAATGCAAAAGTTTGATTTACCTATTACCATAGGGGCTAGTAGCTCGAAATGGATAGCCAAACTCATCACAGATAAAACAAAGCCATTTGGTGTAAAAGTGATACATGACAATGAGCTTGATGATTTTATAAATCCCGTGAATATAGGAGAGTTTTGTGGTGTGGGTCGTTCGCTCAAAGAGAGACTTAATGCACGAAAGATATTTACCATAGGTGAGCTAAAGCAAAGACCACGGCTACTCATGGAGCAAGGCAAAGTCGGCAGAGATTTACTGGCACGAATAAATGGGAGAGATAATGAACCAATAGTGGCAAACAACATAAGAAAAGGCATCGGCATCAGCAGGAATTTCGCAGCAGTATCAGCTAGAGTAGAAATCAAAAGACGGGTTACGATTTTGGCTAGATATTTAGCTTATACTATTTTGGATATGTCGCTGAATCCAACCACTTTTCATTTTAAAATCAGATATGAAAATGGTGCTAAAAATAGTCAATCCATCACGCATGATAGGCTATTTAGTGAGTCGTTTATGATTGATACAGCTATTGAAATGGTGCAAAAACTTGATATAAACAAAAGACAAAAGATACACTATATCGGGCTAAGTGCAACCAATTTTACAAATAATCATCAGTACAAAACATTTTCTCTACTAGAATATCAAGACGATATGCAAAAATCAAAACTATCCACCGCACTACTAAAGATACGCAAACGATATGGAATCGATATGGTTAGATACGGAATTGAGAGCGAGAAATAAGCCCTATTTGGCTATTATTAGTTATAAAATCATAGGAAAATAATTTTGGCAACCAAAGAAGAAATATTAAATTTATTAAAAACACAATACCTTATCATAGATGGTGCGATGGGTACGCAGATACAAGACCTAAAAGTTCCTAGTGAGGCATGGATAGACAGCAAAGGTATAAATCAAGAAGGGTGTAATGAACTACTAAATGACACAGCACCAGAGCTAATACGACAAATCCATAAACGCTACGCTATGGCTGGAGCAAATCTAATATCAACTAATACATTTGGCACAATGGCGTGGGTGCTTGATGAGTACGGTATGGGTGAGAGAGCCTATGAGCTTTCACGCAAAGGAGCAGAGCTAGTAAAAAGCGTATGTGATGAGTATCCTAATGAGCCTCGCTTTGTATTGGGTTCGATTGGACCAGGGACGAAATTGCCCTCCCTTGGTCATATTGACTATGATGAGATGTTTGATGGGTTTAGAGATGTGGCACTAGGTCTTATAGATGGTGGTTGTGATATATTTTTGCTTGAGACTTGTCAAGACCCACTTCAGATAAAAGCAGCCCTTCATGCTTTAGAGTCAGCAAATCTTGAGCGAGGTATCAAACTCCCTATCATGATAAGTGCAACTATCGAGCTAAGTGGAACAATGCTCATAGGCACAGACGCAACAACATTGATGACTATTTTAGAGCCTTTTGACATACTCTCTATCGGATTTAACTGTGGAACTGGACCAGACCAAGTCAAAAAACACCTCAAACTTCTAAGTGAGATTTCCAAATTCCCACTATCAATTCATGCAAATGCAGGTTTACCTCAAAATAGAGGTGGTTATACATATTATCCGATGGGACCTGATGAGTTCGCTTCTAAACAGTTTGAATTTAGTCAATTTAATGGTGTGTCTTTGCTGGGCGGGTGCTGTGGTACAACTCCTCAACATATCATGGCTCTTGTAAAAGCTCTTGAAAATAGAGTTCCGTCACTGCCTACTGGTGATATTGCACCGTCTATTGCCTCACTGTTTAATAGTGTTGAGCTTATCCAAAATCCTGCTCCACTTCTGATAGGAGAGCGAAGTAACTCTACTGGGAGTAAAGCTTTTAGAGAGCTGATAATCGCAAGTGATTACGATGGTACACTTAGCGTTGGGCAGGCTCAAGTGCGAGATGGGGCTCATCTTCTTGATGTGAATGTTGAGTTTGCTGGTCGTGATGGGGCTATTGATATGAAAGCAGTTATGCAACTCTATAATCAAAAAATATCTATCCCTCTCATGCCAGATGCCACCAGAGTAAACACAATGGAAGAGGCACTCAAATGTATCGGTGGCAAACCAATCATAAACTCGGTCAACCTAGAAGACGGCGAAGAGAGACTGGACGCTATATGTAGCCTTGCTAAAAAATTTGGTACAGCTCTAGTATGCCTCACCATAGATGAAGTTGGAATGGCAAAAACAACATGCGAAAAAATGAGAATAGCTTCACGAATTTATGATTTATGTGTCAATCGTCATGGAATTGATCCTAGAAATCTTATATTTGATATGCTTACCTTTACAGTAGGCAGTGGGGATTTGGAGTATCGTGATGCAGCTATCCAAACACGAGATGCGATAAAGCAGCTACATGAGAAATATCCGCTCGTTGGCTCAACTTTGGGGCTATCCAATATCTCCTTTGGACTCAATGCAAATGCAAGAGTGTTTCTCAATAGCGTATTTCTGCATCATTGTTTAGAAGCTGGAATGACAAGCGTGATTATCAATGTCAAGCACATAGTTCCACTCTCACGCATGAGTGATGAGGATAGAGATATTTGTGAAGAGTTACTTTTCACTCCTGATGACCAATCGCTCTTTAAATTTATTAATCATTTTAGTGACAAGAGTATCGACAATACTCAAAGTGATGAGGCGTATGAAGCTCTGAGTAACGAAGAAAAGATTGCTAAACTCCTGCTGGATGGCGATAAAGAGCGAATGATACCGCTTGTAGAATCTGCTCATAGCGAGATTGGAGCAGATAGAATTGTAAACGAAATACTCATAGATGCGATGAAAGTCGTCGGGGAGCTTTTTGGGAGTGGCAAGATGCAGTTGCCATTTGTCTTGCAAAGTGCCGAAACGATGAAAACCACAGTAGATTATCTAAATCCATATCTAACCAAACAAGAAAAAGATACAGACACCACTCTAGTTATAGGTACAGTCAAGGGCGATGTACATGATGTGGGCAAAAATCTTGTAGATATTATACTAAGCAATAATGGATTTAAAGTAATAAATGTGGGTATCAAAACCGAGCTTGAAAAATATTTAGCAGTTATGAAAGAAAAAAGTATACAAGCTATCGGGATGAGTGGATTGCTAGTAAAATCAACAGCTGTTATGATGGATAATCTTGTAGAGATGGCTAGTCGTGGGATTACGATTCCTGTACTACTTGGTGGTGCAGCTCTTACACGGAGTTTTGTAGATGATTTCTGTCGCCCTATATATGGTGGAGCGATATTTTACTGTCGTGATGCTTTTGATGGTGTTATAGCCATGAGCAGGATAGAAAAATACAATGAAGATAATAGCGTAGGACTTGACACAAGACTCGCAGGAGATATGGTGCAAAGAGAGCAAAAAGAGCAAAAAGAAGAGATTATAATCCCACCATTTGAGCAGCTCAAAATGCCAAGTATTGTGGATATCCCCACTCCTCCATTTTGGGGTCGCAGAGTCATGAGAGCAAATGAGCTTGATTTTGATATGGTATGTGATTGGATAAATAAAAGAAGCCTATTTAAGATGCACTGGGGATATAAACGAGCAGGAATGCCAGTGGAGGATTACAAAAAACTCATGGAGAGCAAAGTCTATCCAGCCTATGAGCGAATAAAAAAAGAGATAATAAAGCGAAAACTGTTTGACCCTACTATCATCTATGGATACTATCCAGTGCGTTCAAATGACCGTGAGCTACTTATATTTGATGAGAATGAGGGGTGGAATGTAGATAGCAATGCCAACCGTGAACCACTTCATGAGATTATAGGACGAGCGAAATATCAGTTTAGTTTTCCTAGACAACGAAAAGTTCCTCATCGTGCATTGAGCGATTATTTCACTCATGGCAGGAGTGATATATTGCCTATCACTTGTGTTAGTGTGGGTGCTAAGTTTAGCGAATATGAGGCTGAGCTTTATGCTAATAATGAATACCTAGAATACAATATGGTACATGGATTTGGAGTCGAACTCGCTGAAGCATTAGCTGAAGTAGTACACAAACAGATACGACTTGACCTCAGTATCGCTAGCGGGGACGAGGGCTATGCCTTGCGTGATGTCCGTATGAATCGTTATCAAGGGGCTAGATATAGCTTTGGCTATCCTGCGTGTCCTGATTTGGAGTCAAGCCGTGTGATATTTGACCTATTACGACCTGAAGAGTTTGGTATAGAGCTAAGCGAAACATTTCAAATCCACCCAGAGCAAAGCACCACCGCACTTGTCGTGCATCATAGAGAAGCTAGTTATTATGCAGTGTAGTTATGATAATGCTGATATGATTGGTTTGTATTGTAATATTTTTTAGAGCCAGATACCTGCCTTCGCAGATATGGCGGTATTGGGTGTGACGATTTATTGTAAATTTATAATAATAAGCAATACCTATTCTACTGAATCATCAAATGCTAAACTTACTAATTTCTTTGCAGTTGTCATAGGGGCAAAAAATAGTATTTCAAATAGCGGTTCAAGTTGTGTTGTGTTTTTGTCTATGATTCTAAACGCTTTTGTTTTGAATAGAACGACAGATGGACTTTCGCTAAGAAAAACGCTTATAGTGAGTGGAGATAGTGAGCGAAGCATATTGGATACATTTTTGTATGTTTTATGGCTGGATAAAGGCATCAGATTGCTACTGCTTTCATTTCTGGCATTCATCTGAATACTGAGTTCTATGAGGTTGTTTCTAAAGATTTGCTTGTTCCATTTCATAAGCCCACTTTGAAACTCCAAAACAGTCTTTTTTGAAGTAAGTGGGTGTGGTGTTGTCTCTCTTATGGTATCGAGCAGATTTAAAAATGGATTTTTGCCACCCATAGCTGTTGCATATTTTTTTATTTGCTCTTTTAGTTCACTGAATTCTTCTGGTGGTATTTGGTCTAATAGGTTGAACATTTGGCTTTGCCTTTGTGGTAATATTGTTTCATTATATCCAAAGTGACCACAAAGAGTAGCTATGAAGAACTTTTGAGTCTTATACTTGCTTGCTCAATGCCTCTATATTTGTATTATCTCCGATAACAACGACAATATCATTGGCTTCTAAAATATCTTCATTTTCAAATTTAGTATGCCATTTACCTTGGTGTTTATAGGCAATTGGCTTGACATGGTAGTCACTCTCAAATGATGCAGACAATATAGATGTCCCTACCCAAAAATCAGGAACTGTAAGCTTGGCTATTTTCATCGTAATAGAGAGGTCAATGGTCTCATAATGCATATTAGTTACCATGTTTTTGACAAGTCTTTTTGCGGTATCCATTTCTGGATAGACTATTTTGGTCGCACCTATTTTTGAAAGTATTTGACCATGCACCCTAGTGATTGCCTTGGCAATTATAGTCTCTACACCTATCTCTTTTAGTGCCATAACTGTCAAAATACTAGCTTCAACATTTTCACCAATACTCACAATAGCCACATCCACTTGACCTATACCAGCCTCGCTAAGTGCTTTCATATCTGTAGAGTCAAGTGTAATAGCATCTTTGACATATTCACTAACTTCTCTAACCTGCTCTTCATCTCTATCAGCTGCAATAACATCTAGCCCCTGCTGAGCCAATCCTTTTGCTACATGAAAGCCAAATTTTCCTAATCCTATAACTGCATATTGTTTCATAATATTATTCTTCCTTCTGAGTATTTGATGCGACTCTCAATCGCTTTGCCAACTATCACCACAGTAAATGCAAACACGCCAACTCTACCCATAAGCATAAGTATCATTATATTTATCTTCCCTGCGTCACTAAACAAGGCACTGTAACTAAGCACGCCACCATTCCCAGTTGAGACACCAACTGTGCCAAATGCCGAGGTAGCCTCAAAAAGTATACGCAAAAATGGCAATCCTTCAACTTCACTCAATATTATAGTTGAAACAACCACATATATAGATGCTAGAAATATAATCGCATATGACTTATTAATCTGATAGCTTGAGATTGAACGACGGAAAATATGAGCATTGCTTTCGCCTCTGAGAGTATACCATGTACCTATAAGTGCCAATGCAACTGCTGTGACCTTGATACCACCTGCTGTTCCACCTGGAGCTCCACCAGTCATCATAAAAAATGTACCAAAGAAAAGATTTGCGTCCGTAAGCGTTGATAAATCTATGGTATTAAAACCAGCAGTTCTATAATTAACCGCAGCAAACCAAGATGCAAGAAGTTTGCTACCTATGCCCATATCTTTAAAGGCATGATTCCACTCCAAAGACAAGAGTATAAGCATACTTAGTAGTATCAATAAAGCACTCATATATAAAACTATCTTACTATGTGTGGATATTCTATTGGTCTTGTGTTTGTAAAAATTAAATATCTCTATGATAACCATATATCCAAGTCCACCTAATATAATCAAAAGTGGAATAATAATATTTATAGTTATATCATCTCTGTAGCTCATCAGATTGACACTAAAGATAGAAAATCCAGCATTATTAAAAGCAGAAATAGAGTGAAATGTACCAAACCATAATGCCTTTAGAAATGGCATATCCACCCAAAATCTCAGTGTAAGTACAATCGTGCCAATAATTTCGATAATAACGATAGAGGCAAATACAATTTTTAAAAATCTCACAAGACCTTTCATACCTGGATAATTAAGTGACTCTTTAAGAAGTTGCCTATCCCTGTGTGCTAATTTTTGTTTTCGCATAACTGTAAGAAAAGTAACCGCTGTCATATACCCTAGCCCACCGATTTGTATTAATACAAGTATGATAGATTGACCAAAAAGGGTAAAATCAATAGCTGTATCTTTTACGATAAGCCCAGTAACGCACACAGCAGAGGTAGCAGTGAACAATGCATCAATAACACCTAGCGTGCCATTGTGAGAAACAGGAAGAAGTAACAAAAAAGAACCAAGCATGATAAGTCCCAAAAAACTTATCAATATTAATTTAATCTCTCTACTTTGCAAAACAGATCTCCTTTGTCATTATACTATTTTAGCTTATTTTCCATATGGTTTAAATGAAACAACTAATGCAGGAAGTAAAAACAGAGATGAAACCCAAACAGCAAACATAGCAATAGCCCATCAAGCACTGTGCATGAATGCTTTATAGCATTATATTGTCGCATGCTCTTTTTATCATCTACTACCTATTGTTTGCTAACTTTATACTTTCAAGCAACTGATCAAAACTTTTTGTTTTAAGCTGACCAGCAAACTGTTTTCTATTACTCTGAACAATACTAACCCCAGCCAAGTCAACATCATATATCAACCAATCTCCATTTTTATCACTATCATGAAAATTATAATTTATTTTGTATGTTTCACCTTTACCAATAAGTTCTGTTTTTAGCTGAAGTCTACCTTTTTGGTATGGAGCAACGCCTTTGTATGCTACTTTTTGATTGTTATATAGCTCAAGCTTTTCTACATATGATTGCTTTAGTTTTGTTATAAATTCTTTTGTAAACTCTGATTTTTGAGCTGGAGTTATCTTATTCCATGTATCCTGACCAAGTGCAAGCTTTGCCATAAGAGTGTAATCAAACAGTGAATCCATCATGGATATAATCTCTCGACCTTTTGTCGCTGTTGATGTTTTTTTTGCTAAAACAACAAGAACACTATCAATTTTTGTATGCATACCAGCTTCTATGTTATCTTTCTTCAGTGCAAGTGCTGGCGTACTAAGTGTTGCTACGAGAGTTAAAACTGTTATTGTTTTTTTCATAATTCTATTCCTTAATTTTTTGTTTTTGGTGTTGAGAATATGAATCTTGCAAGAATGGATATAGATCAAGTGCATCATTTTTCATAATTTGATATTCACCAGCATGTAATGATGCTCTATTAAACATATCTGCTCCTTTATAGAGTGTAGATTCTAGTGTATTTTTTGCAATTTTATAGTTGGCATTTCCAATTTTAGAGCTTCTTAATGGATCAAAGTATCCATCTACTACAATACCTGTTAAATCTCGTAAATTAGATGGTCCTAGAAATGGTAACACTATTGGGATAGCGTCACTAACACCATAATATCCTAAAGTCTGCCCAAAATCTTCATCATGAGCCTCCCATTTCAAATCAGACTCAGCTGGATCAAAAAATCCACAAAGTCCAAATATTGTGTTTACTACAAATCTGCCTGTCTCTTCTGTGGCATTTTTTAGCTTAAATTGCAAAAGATTATTAGCTACCCTAACAGGAGCTTGTATATTTTTGAAAAACATATTTATTGCAATCCTGCCGCCTTCGGGAACAACATTGTTATATCCTTCTACCATCGGATCAAGAATATGAATAATCATCTTGTCATTAATTTTAGTCATAGCTCTATTGTATGGCTCAAGCGGGTCAAATCTAAGAGCAGTGCTACTATTGGCATCTTCAAATTCATCTTCAAACTCATCAATAGATGAGGATATATTAGAACCACTACTATTTGCATCTGTGACTTCTATACTTTTTTGTTTGGATGATATTTTGCTTACACTATTTTCTATTTTTTTAGATTTATCATCTAAAATAGCCATGGCACTGACTGTGTGATTTAAGTCTGTAATGTTTACATTGGCGTAACTATTTGTACCTAGCACAATTAAAAATGGAACTATTAATTTTAATACTCTCATCTTAACTACCTTCTAAATTATATAAAATTTTTCTCATTATACATTTTATTGAATAAAAGTTTAACACAACGCTAGTGAACCAATTGTGCATTTAGTATAATCATCCATCAAACAACAAAATGATACAATACGAATAGATTATATATAGGATTAATTATGATAAAAAATATAGCCTCCGCAAGGATTAGTAGCGAAAGCTCTGAACTTCTAAAGGAGCTTAATAATTCGTTTCCATTTGATAAGTTACTCTATAAAGAGGATATCGAAGGCTCTCTTGCACATGCCTTTATGTTAGCAACGAAAGAGATAATATCAAAAGATGATTTAATAGATATAACAAATGGTCTAAATGAGATACTTAAGGAGATAGAAAGTGGTGCATGGTCTCTTGATGGAGATAGCGAAGACATTCATATGGCTATTGAGGGTCGTTTGACTTCAAAAATAGGTGATGCAGGAAAGAGATTGCATACTGCTCGCTCCAGAAACGACCAAGTCGCACTTGATTTTAGACTTTATGTTCAAAATCACAATATCGAGATTATGAGTCTGCTTTTGGAGCTTATAAATACTGTAGTATCTGTTGCTAGCGAGCACACAGAAACACTTCTGCCTGGAATGACACATCTGCAACATGCCCAGCCAATAAATTTTGGATTTCACATGATGGCATATGCCAATATGTTCAAAAGAGATTTTGAAAGATTTGCTAGTAGTTATGAGCGAAACAACTTCTCCCCAATTGGTTGTGCAGCATTAGCTGGAACACCTCATAATATAGATAGGGATTTAACAGCACAAAAACTAGGATTTAATGCTCCTACACAAAATTGTCTAGATACAGTAAGTGATAGAGATTTTGCACTTGAAATTCTATTTAATATTTCTACTCTTATGATGCATATGAGCAGACTTAGTGAAGAGATAATTTTATGGTGCAGTAGCGAGTTTAGATTTGTAACACTTAGTGATAAACACTCCACAGGAAGCTCTATAATGCCACAAAAGAAAAATCCAGATATTCCTGAACTTCTCAGAGGTAAAACAGGGAGAGTCAATGGTAACCTAGTAGGGCTTCTCACGGTAATGAAAGGTCTACCACTGGCTTACAATAAAGATATGCAAGAAGATAAAGAAGGTGTGTTTGATAGTGTAAAAACTGCCGAATTATCATTAGCGGTAATGAGCGAAATGATTGCAGAAATGAGAGTAAATAGTGACAAAATGGAAAATGCTTGTATGATTGGGCATCTTAGTGCTACTGATTTAGCTGATTATTTGGTTCGTAAAATAAGTGTACCATTTCGTGATGCATATCATACTGTGGGAAATGTAGTAAATATGGCTGAAAAACTAAACTTAGACATATCAGAACTTTCGCTAGAGCAACTCCAAAGCATAGAACCGAAAATAGATAGTGATGCTATTGAGATTTTAGACAATCGAGCCTCAATGAATGCAAGAACAAGCAAAGGTGGCACAGCAACAGCTAGGACTGTAGAGCAGATATCTGATATGAGAAAGTGGCTAGAGCAATACGCAAACCACTAAATTTTACAAACTTTTGTGATTATCCTCGTGCAAAGTATCCCATCTTAGCTTGCCACCACCTAGCATATGAAAATGCAGATGGTATATTTCTTGACCGCCATCATCTCCATTATTTGTTATCAATCTATATCCAGACTTATCAACTCCAATTTTTGTGGCTACTTCTTGAGCGAAAGTAGTTAATCCTGCCATAGTTTCAGGAGCTACATTCTGAAAACAGTCTGTATGAATCTTTGGTATTATCAAAATATGAATAGGGGCTTTTGGATATATATCATGAAAAGCCAAAAAATTTTCATCCTCTAAAACCTTATTGCATGGGATTTTCCCAGCTATTATATTACAAAATAGACACATTTTTATCCTTTAAGTTGATTGTACTGTTTTTATTATATCATAAAACAATATTCCAAAATCATACTATTATGAAAAATTGGGTAAAATCGCACTATTATTTATAGAGCATAATTAGAGGTAAGATGAAAGAAAAAGAAATATTATTGAGTAGAATTACAAACGCTTCTTCTCTTGAAGAGATTGAGCAAATAAGAGTAGATATTTTTGGCAAAAAAGGTGTGCTATCAGCACAATTTGCCACTTTAGCAAAACTTCCAGCCGATGAAAAAAAGAGCTTTGCTGCGTCGCTAAATGAAACAAGAGATAATTTACAAAATACTTTTGATGAAAAATATATATCACTAAAATTAGATGCACTTGAAGCACAGCTGAAGTCTGAAACAATTGATTTAACTTTATATGAGAATATAGCAATCAAGGGGGCTTTGCACCCAGTGAATGAAACTATGAATAAAATCATTGAGTACTTTGTAGCATTGGATTTTTCAGTTGAAAAAGGTCCAATGGTAGAAGATGATTTTCATAATTTTGAAGCTCTAAATCTACCAAAACACCACCCTGCTCGAGATATGCAAGATACATTTTATTTTGGTGATGGTTCACTTTTGCGAACGCACACATCTCCTGTACAAATACGCAAAATGCTCTCAAGCAAACCACCAATTCGCATGATAGCCCCAGGTGCTGTATTTAGACGAGATTACGACATTACTCATACTCCAATGTTTCACCAAGTTGAAGGATTGGTTGTGCAACAAAAAGGAGAGGTAAGTTTTGCTAATCTAAAATCTATAATGTCAGAATTTTTGAGCTATATGTTTGGAGATGTTGAGGTTAGATTTAGACCTAGTTTCTTCCCTTTTACTGAACCATCGGCTGAAGTTGATATATCTTGTATATTTTGTAAGCAAGAAGGATGTAGAGTTTGCTCTCATACTGGCTGGCTTGAGGTGCTTGGCTGTGGCATTGTTGATAGCAATGTATTTAAAGCTGTTGGATACGAAAATGTTAGTGGGTACGCATTTGGTCTTGGTGTTGAGAGATTTGCAATGTTGCTTCATAGAATTCCCGACTTAAGGTCGCTTTTTGACGGGGACATAAGATTATTGGAGCAGTTTAGATGATAATAACTAGAAGTTGGCTCGGTGAGTTTGTAGATTTAAGAGAAACTACGGATAAAAGATTATTTGAGATATTTAACTCAATTGGATTAGAAGTTGGTAGATTAGAAAATATTTCTATCCCTGCAAAAATAGTAATTGGAAAAATTATATCATGCGAAAAACACCCTGATGCAGATAAACTAAATATTTGTACAGTAGATGTTGGCAGTGGCTTGAGACAAATTGTCTGTGGAGCTGCAAATGTAGTAAATGCCTCATTTGTTGCAGTAGCAACAATAGGTGCAATAATGCCTGATGGACTAGAGATTAAACCTGCAACTCTAAGAGGTGTTGATAGCGAGGGTATGATATGCTCATCAACTGAGCTAGGATTGCCAAGAATAAATGATGGTATTATGATGCTTGACGACAGTATAGGCGAACTTGAGATTGGTAAAGAGTTGCGCGAGTATGATAATCTTAATGATACTATTTTTGAGATTGAACTAACTCCAAATAGAGGCGATTGCCTCAGTATACTTGGTATTGCCAGAGATTTGGTAGCTGTACTTGAAACAAGTCTAATTGAAACCAAACCATCTAAAAGCACAAAAAAACAAAAAATTGGTATATCTCGTGATGCTACTCTTCACATAAACGGTGAGGTGAATGCTAATCTTGATTTTGTAGCAACAAGCAGCAAAGAGATACTATGTTTTGCTCCGCTTCTAGTTCTTTTAAGACTTGCGATTGCAAATAAACAAACCTCGACTGCCATTGGTGCCATTACAGCATACTCAATTCACTCAACTGGTGTTATTTTAAGATGTTATAATAGTGAACTATTTCAAGATGACAATAAGCACATCAATATAAATCTAACTAAAAATAACGAGGGCGTTATGTGTGTTATGCATAACAATGACACCGCTTCAATGATAGGTATAAATCAGAATATACAATTCATTGCAGATAAAAATTCTAAATCACTTATAGTAGAGGCTAGTTACACAGAGCCAAATAATCTACATGAGATTGATGCATCTTTGGGGCGAGATGATTTATACTATATTGCATCTAGAGGTAGCAATCCTAACTTAGAAACAGGTATTTTATATATATCTAACTTAATGGAAAAATATCTACAACTTGAATTCAATGATGGAATGTTGTCACACAAGATAGACATGCATGCAAAATCAATAGTTGTAGACTTGAGTGAAATAAACTCAATAATAGGACAAAGTCTGGAGAAGAGTAAAATTAATCAGATCCTAAAAAACTTAGGATTTACACTCTCAGCAACAAGAGAAAATTCTTTTGTTGCAACAGTTCCTCCATATAGACATGATATTGAAAATATTCAAGACATAGCAGAAGAAATTTTGCGTATAATTGGAATAGATAAGATTGACGCCAAGCCATTATCTTTTACGGAAACTGTACATTCATCAAGTGTAATAGTTGATTTTAGAAATAAACAAAATATCAGAAATCGTAGTGTGGCAAATGGTTTTGATGAGGCATTAACATATGTATTTAGTGACAATAAACTTCTAAAAAAGTATAGTTTTGACATCACAAGTGAAAAATTATCGCTTTTAAATCCAATTGTAAATGAGCTTAATACGCTTAGAAGTACAATGCTCATTAATCTTCTTATTGCTACGAAAAACAATATCAACTACGGAAAAAGAGCTGTTGGCTTATTTGAAATAGGTAGTGTCTTTAGCTCCAAGAGGGACGAAACTGAAAAAATTGCATTTATATGGAGTGGGCAAAGTGAAGCTGAAAATATTATCAATGGAGGCAAACCAACTGATATTCAATTTTCTTCGTTTTTAGAGAAATTATATGGAATACTAGGTAGATTTGAACTATTGCCATGCAATCACAGCAATGGTCTGATTCATCCATATCAATCAGCTGATATTTTTGTGCAAGGAAAAATTTGTGGCTATATAAGCAAGCTACATCCTACTGCTCAAGATGAATTTGGAATTCACAGTGCATTTATAGCCGAAATGGATATTGAGCCATTCTACTCTCAACATATAAATGCTAAACCAATCTCAAATTTTCAAGGCGTATATAAAGATTTAAGTATAGTAGTGGATAAGTCAATATCCTATAGCAAAGTTAAAAGTGTAGTGTCAAGAGAGAAATTACCGCTTTTGATAAGCTTTTATCCAGTTGATATCTATGAAGATGGCTCACTTGGAGAAAAACAAAGTTTAACAATTAGATTTTTTATTCAATCAAGTGAAAATACACTTACAGAAGAAGATATAAATAGCGTTACAAATGGTGCTTTAGATGCTTTAGCCAAAGAGCTTGGGGCTACTTTAAGATGAAAAATATATCCATTAAAAGACTACTAGGTAGCTTTGATACCGAGTGCAGTACAATTGCAGCAGATAAGTCAATTTCGCATAGGTGCGCAATATTCTCCCTTTTAAGTGACAAGCCTTCAACAATTAAAAACTTTTTAAAGGCCGAAGATACACTGAACTCGCTAAAAATAGCTGAAGATCTTGGTGCGGTTGTTTCTTGGGATAATGGTACACTTACCATAACACCTCCTGTGAAATTAAAAGAGCCAAATGATATTTTAGACTGTGGTAATGCAGGAACAGCAATGAGGCTATATTGTGGTTTACTCTCTGGCATTGACGGTACTTTTGTGCTTACGGGCGATAAATATCTAAGAAATAGACCAATGAATAGAGTTGTTACTCCGTTACGGGGCATAGGTGCAAAGATTTCTGGAAGAGACAATGGCAATCTTGCTCCTCTTTGCATACAAGGAAACTCAAAACTACAACCTTTCAAATATCACTCTCCCATAGATTCTGCACAAGTAAAATCAGCCATGATACTAGCTGGCATGAATACTGTTCATACTAGCTACTACAAAGAAAACATACTAACAAGAGATCATACTGAACGAATGCTTACTGGTATGGGAGTAAACATAGAGTCAAAAGCTGATGACTGGATAGCAATATTCCCTCCAAAAGCACCTCTTGCACCACTAAATATTAGTGTTCCAAGCGACCCATCTAGTGGCTTTTTCTTTGCAGTTGCAGCTGCTATTATTCCAAACTCAAAGATTGTACTAAAAAATATGTCTCTAAATCCTACAAGAGTCGAAGCATATGAGGTTCTTCGTAAAATGGGTGCTGCCGTTGAGTATGAACTAAAAGAGGATATATATGAGCCTATAGGAGATATAACAATTTCATATACAGGAAAACTAAAACCAGTTACTGTCTCTACTAATATTGCATGGCTTATAGATGAACTTCCTGCTCTCGCAATTGCTATGGCTTGTAGCGATGGAACAAGCACAGTGAGTGACGCTCATGAACTTAGGGCCAAGGAGAGTGACCGAATCAGCTCTATATTGGCAGGACTAAAATCATGTGATATTGAATGTAGCGAAACAGAAGATGGATATTCAATTGTTGGTGGTGAGCTACAAAAAGCTACAATAAATAGCTTTGGTGATCACCGAATAGCTATGAGTTTTGCAATTGCTGGACTAATGTGTAGCATGGAGATTGCTGATACTGAGTGCATTGACACATCATTTCCCAACTTTATGGAAATTTTAGAATCTCTAAGAGAGCAGCACTGATGATAATTGAACTTGCATCATCATATGGGTTTTGCTTTGGGGTAAAAAGGGCTATTAAAATTGCTGAAGATAACCCAAATAGCACTACTTATGGTCCACTAATTCATAATCAAGATGAGATTAATAGACTAGACACAAAATACAACATTGGTGTAGCAAATCATCTCAGTGAAATAAAACCAAATTCTTCAGTAGTTATAAGGACACATGGTATACCTAAAAATGAATTTTTTGCATTAAAATCTCAAAAAAATAAGATTATAGATGCCACCTGTCCTTATGTAACAACACCACAGCAGATAGTAGAAAGAATGAGTGGTGAAGGTTATGATGTAGTTATTTTTGGCGACAAAGAGCACCCCGAAATAAAAAGTGTTATGAGCTACACAAATGAACTAAGTAAAGTTTTTGTAGTTTTAGAGCCAATAGAACTAGAGAATTGTCATCTTGGTCATAAAGTAGCCGTTGTCTCTCAAACAACCAGAAAACCAGAGGATTTTGTACAAATTACAAGTAAATTGATAACTATATGCAAAGAGGTTAGAGTATTTAATACAATATGTAATGCAACATTCGAAAATCAAGATGCAGCATCAAAATTGGCCGGGAAGTCTGATGTTATGATAATTGTTGGTGGCAAACATTCATCAAATACAAAACAGCTGCATGCAATATGCAAAAGTAATTGTGAGGATAGTTATCTGATAGAAAATTCAGATGAACTTTTGGCTGAATGGTTTATGGGAAAGCTAAAATGCGGAATTACGGCTGGAGCTTCTACTCCTGATTGGGTAGTACAAAATGTAATAGAGAAGATAAAATCTTTTTTGTAAGTAAAAATGAAGCTGATATTGTGTTATAATATCAGATATAATAAAAGGAGAGAAAATGAAAAGTTATACAATAAACACTACATTCAAAATAATGGTTACATCTCTCCTGCTACTCTTACTCTCATAAATAAAAAAATAATTCATATATTTATTCTATATTTTCTACCCTTTTTGGGTACAATTAAACAATTTTGCACACTTAAAGTGCTTTTATAAAACAAGGTAAAATAAAATGACAAATGAAATGATAAAAATATTCGACACAACTTTAAGAGATGGCGAGCAAAGTCCAGGTGCTTCAATGAATACAGAAGAAAAAATCCGCATCGCCACTCAACTAGAGAGACTTAATGTCGATATAATTGAGGCAGGATTTGCAGCTGCTAGTGCTGGTGATTTTGAAGCTATTAGTTTAATATCGCAAAAAATTAAAAACTCAACAATATGTTCACTTGCTAGAGCAACGGATAATGATGTAAAAGCAGCTGGAGAAGCAGTCTATAAGGCGGTTTCAAAAAGAATTCATACATTTATAGCTACAAGCTCTATTCATATGGAATATAAACTAAAAATGACTCCAGATGAAGTAATCAAAAGAGCTATTAGAGCTGTTGAGTACGCAAGAACCTTTACGGACGATGTTGAATTTAGCTGTGAAGATGCGGGAAGAAGCGAAATGGGTTTTATGAAAGAGATAGTTGATGCCGTCATAAGTGCTGGGGCAACTACTATAAATTTACCAGATACTGTTGGCTTTAGGTTGCCAAGCGAAATCGGTGCTATGGTCAAAGAAATGAGCGAATATACAAAAGGTCGTGCGATTATTTCTGTTCATAATCATAATGATTTGGGGCTTGGTGTGGCAAATTCCTTAGAAAGTATATTAAATGGTGCTAGACAGATAGAGTGTACTATAAATGGTCTTGGCGAGAGAGCAGGAAATGCTGCACTTGAAGAGATAGTTATGGCTATTAAAACCAGAAGTGATATATTTACAGGACTTGATACTAGAATCAATACCAAAGAGATATACCCTACAAGTAGATTAGTAGCTAATATTACTGGTATTGAGCCTCAGCCAAACAAAGCAATTGTTGGCAAAAATGCCTTTGCTCACGAAAGTGGTATTCATCAAGATGGAATGTTGAAAAACAAATCTACTTATGAGATTATTCGTCCAGAGGATATAGGTCTTGATATGGAAGATACATTGATATTGGGCAAACATTCTGGTAGAGCAGCATTCAAAGATAAACTTGTAAAACTTGGGTTTGAGGTAGATGAGAGTAGCTTAAATAGCACTTTTGAAAGATTTAAAGAGTTAGCTGATAAGAAAAAAGATATATACGATGACGACATAAGAGCATTAGTTACAAGTGAAATGACACATGTTGAGAAATTATATGAGCTTGTTGCTATGCAACTTATGGACTCAACAGGTGGAGTGCCAAGTGCTGCTGTGACTATTCGTCATAATGACATTGAAATTACTGATGCAGGCATTGGTGGCGGAACCATAGACGCTGTATTTAAAACAATTGATAGAGTCACTGGATACAATGGTACGCTTTTAGATTATAAAGTAACATCAGTTTCTAAAGGCAAAGATGCACTAGCCAATGTAACTGTCAAAGTAATGTTTAATGACAATGAACCTGCAATTATAGGTCACGGATTAAGCTTAGATACTATGTTAGCAAGTGCGAGAGCTTATATAGGGGCTTTAAATAGCTATCTTAGTATGGAGGGGAAATTATCCCAAAGAAGCTCATGTCACGAGGTGTGACTTGAGCTTTACTGATGATTGCTACGAACTTTTATGCAAAGTACCGTGTGGAAAAATCACAACATACAAAGCAATAGCAGACGCGCTAAACTCAAAAGCTTATCGTGCAGTAGGCCGTGCAATGAATAAAAATAAGAATCCCATAATAGTACCATGTCATAGAGTTGTAAATAGCAATGGTGAAGTTGGGCAATATGCTTTTGGAATTGAAAAAAAGATAATATTATTGGAAAAAGAAGGTGTCAAGATTAAAAATGGAAGAGTGGAAGAGTTTGAAACACTCCTCCATATATTTTAAATTAAATATTAATACATTCCGCCCATATCTGGAACCGTTGGACTAGGAGATTTTATCTCTTTAACATCACTTATAGTTGCTTCAGTAGTTAGGAGCAAACTAGCAACACTTGTTGCATTCTGTAATGCTACTCTCTCTACTTTAAATGGATCAATAATCCCAGCTTCAAACATATCTACATATTCACCAGTTGCAGCGTTAAATCCAAAATTCACATCCTTATTGTTTAAGACTTTATCCACAACAACTCCAGCATCAAATCCAGCATTTTCTGCAATCTGCTTCATTGGTGCTTGAATAGCTCTTATTATTATCTCTCCACCAACTTTCTCATCTCCGAAAAGTTCAAGTTTTACATTTGCCGCAGCTTTAATAAGTGCAGCACCACCACCAATAACTATTCCTTCTTCTACTGCTGCTTTGGTTGCACTAAGAGCATCATCAACTCTATCTTTTTTCTCTTTCATTTCTGTTTCAGTTGCAGCTCCTACTTTTATGACGGCTACTCCGCCACTAAGTTTTGCTAATCTCTCTTGAAGTTTTTCTTTGTCATATTCGCTTGTAGTTTTGACAATTTGTGCTTTTATCTCACCTACTCTAGCTATTACTGCATTTTTGTCGCCTTTACCATCTACGATTACTGTATTGTCTTTATCTATTACAACTCTAGAGGCGGAGCCAAGTTCAGCTAGTGTAGTTTTCTCTAAGCTCAAACCAAGCTCTTCAGTAATTACAGTAGCTCCAGTTAGGATAGCAATATCTTTTAGCATTTCTTTCTTACGGTCACCAAATCCTGGAGCTTTCACAGCAGAGATATTTAGAACACCTTTAAGGCGATTTAGAACCAAAGTTGCCAATGCTTCACCCTCAACATCATCTGATATTATTAAAAGTGGTTTACCAGTTTTTTGTATCTGCTCAAGCACAGGGATAAGGTCTTTTAAATTTGTAATTTTTACATCCGTAACCAAAATCATTGGATGCTCTAATTCACATGTCATTTTTTCAGCATTTGTAACAAAATACGGAGATAGATAGCCTCTATCAAATTGCATACCCTCTACAACTTCAAGACTATCATTGATACCTTTTGCTTCCTCTACTGTAATAACACCATCTTTACCAACTTTCTCCATCGCTTCAGCAATAAGATCACCAATAGCATGGTCAGAATTTGCAGAAATGGTAGCTACTTGAGCTATCTCTTTTTTGTCTTTTACTTCTTTTGAAAGCTTTTTAAGCTCTTTTATAATAGCTGCACTTGCTTTATCCATTCCTCTTTTTACTTCGATTGGATTAGCGCCTGCTGTTATATTTCTAAGACCCTCTTTGAATATTGAATGTGCTAGAATGGTTGCAGTTGTAGTTCCATCCCCTGCCTCATCAGCTGTTTTGCTAGCAACTTCACGAACTAGTGATGCACCCATATTCTCTAAACTATCACTGAGCTCAATTTCTCTAGCTACACTTACACCATCTTTTGTTATATGTGGAGCACCGTAGCTCTTTTGAATAAGTACATTTCTACCTCTTGGTCCCATTGTTACTTTTACAGCGTCAGAAAGCTTTCTAACTCCTTCATATAGTCCATTTCGTGCTTTATCTGCGAAAAATATATCTTTTGCCATTGTTATTATCCTTTAAAATTATTTTAATAGACCCAAAATATCGTCTACTGAAAGTATCAAGTACTCATTACCTTCAACAACTATCTCAGTGCCTGTATACTTTGCAAATACTACTACATCTCCTACTTCAACACCTTCTACTTCTGAACCAATTGATAGCACCTTGCCATTTAGTGGTTTTACTTTTGAACTATCTGGAATTATGATGCCTGATAGTGTTGTGTTTGATTCCTCTTCTCTCTCTATTAATACTCTATTTCCTAGTGGTTTGAATACCATTATTTGCTCCTTATATTAGCATGTGATTTGTGACGCATAATATCCTAAAGTATGCAAAAAAGTCAAGGCATTATCCAGTCTAATGAAATAATCTTTAGTCATTTAGACTAAAGTATTAATAACATATTAATATTTATACACAAACTATACTTTGCTATTGACTTTTTATATAACTTTAACTATAATGTCGTCTCTTAAAAATTTTAAGAATTGTGGCAAGGTAGCTCAGCTGGTTAGAGCGCTGGTCTCATAAGCCGGAGGTCGAGGGTTCGAGTCCCTCTCTTGCTACCACCCACAAATCCTCACTAAAAAAGCTATTTAGCTACTTTTTCAGAAAAACAACAACACCAAAAATATGTATTAGCTTGTCAGTATAAGCAAGTTTTTGACAAGTTTTATTGCACACTTTTCGCACACTTATTTTTCATTATCTTTTTTGTGTATTCATTTCCTCCATTTGCTCTTGCTATGATAGCACCAAGTATTGCATGTGATAATAATTGTGCTGCTTTGTTTGGATCATCTGTATGGTCAAATGTATCTCCTATGAGCATAGATGCATAAGGTGCTAGGGGGCATTGGTTGTAAAATATCTAGGTAGGTTATAGGTGGTCATTTTTATTCTTTTCTGCTTGAAATATAATTGAAATAAAAGTAAAAATTATCAAATTTACCGAAAAATAAAATATTTGAATATAGAAAAAATACAATATTCCCTCAAATGCTTTTGGCAAAAATGAATAATCAAACCCATGCAAACAAAACATTCCTAAAACTATACCAAGTGTACAAATAAAAACAAATAGTAATCTATTTATTGGAAATAAATTTTTTATTAAAAAAGCAAATAAAATAACTAATACATCTATTGCAAAATAAAATATGTAGTTTCCACCATAAATATTTAAAATAATATTATTTCCAACAATAGTATGAATAAAATAAAATAAAATAAAATAAACGATACTATAGTAAACAAAAATACTAATTTAATTACTTTGATCATCAATAATTAACCTTTATCTCAATTGGCTCAGTTTGCCACATTATTCCATTTGTTCCTCTAAAAATCATTGAATCATAAATTCCAACATCAACACATCCCGCACTTCCTGGCAAAGATCCTCCATGTAAAAAGAAATTATTCCTTCCATATGTATTTGTATCAGACTGATCTGGCTACACTTTATGAGACA
>DHVW01000004.1 GCA_002412865.1 Sulfurovum sp. UBA5198 | reverse complement strand
GGTTTTTTGAGGGAAATTGAGAAAAAGATTAAGGAGGCTAATATTTTGGTTTAAAAAGCACAAAACACTTACATATATAAGGGAAAATTGAATAATTATAAATATTGTGCTAAGATACTGTACATAAACAATTAAAAGGACATATATTATGAAAAAATTATTTTTTTTATCTGCTATACTAATTTCACTTTCAACTGCTACATTATCAGCAAAAGACGCCACAGTAATTAATGCTGAGGCTGACGCTGCAATAACCAAATTTTATGCGACTGTGGATGGTGGGCAAGATTTCCTGAGCAAGGTAAAAGGCTATGTGATATTTCCTGTTGTCCTAAAAGGTGGATTTTGGGTTGGTGGTGAATACGGAGAGGGTGTTTTGCGAAGTGGTGGTGCAAACCAAGGATACTATAGCACTACGACTGGTTCGCTAGGTCTTCAAATTGGTTTACAACAAAAAAGTGTTCTTATAGCATTCATATCACAGCGTGCTTATGATAACTTTTTAGCTAGCACTGGATGGGAAGGTGGCGTTGGTGTCACCGCAAATGCTGCTATATGGGGGGCAACTAGAGATTTGAGTACACTTAGCCTAGAGAGTGATTCTATTACATTTGTATTTGATGAAGTTGGGCTTATGGCTGGTGTGGATGCACAGGTAGGTAAGATACAAAAGATAGAGAGATAAGGAATATTCCTCTATCTCTAGTGAGAACATATCAGAATTAAAAATACTATCATTATATTATCTCAAATATATAATATAATTCTCTAAAATCCAGATAAATTTCCTCCTTCATATGTACTATTTAAGTGTAGTTAGATTTTCAGCCCTAAGTATTTTGTGTGTATGGATATAATCCCAAAGCACTGAATGACGAGCGGTAACCACTCTTTATGGATTGTTCGTCGGCTCTGCCTCCTCACAATGACGATTCATTGATAACAATAATAATTATAAAAAAAGGATGGCAATAATAGAAAAATAGGCATAAAAACCCGAGACTGAAGTCTTGAGCTTAGAAAAATATTTCTTACGAGAAGTTCTTAGAAGTTGTATCTACCAACTATATGCCTTTTGAGTTATGTTAACTTTTTTAAAAAAGTACCTTTAAAATATTCGACTGTATTATATAATATGAATTAGTTTAGGGGTTTGTGTTAAGTTATTTAGATTGTGTTGTATTGTATAAAAGTAGTTGGTGGTGCGGATAAAGAGACTCGAACTCCCATGCCTCGCGGCACCAGATCCTAAGTCTGGCGTGTCTACCAATTTCACCATATCCGCACAAAGTAGGTTGTAATTGTATCGTTTTATTCTTAGATAAAACTTTAATTACTGTTTGTTTTTGATATATCAAAAACTCGTGGTACGCCCGTCAGGATTCGAACCTGAGACCGCTCGCTTAGAAGGCGAGTGCTCTATCCAGCTGAGCTACAAGCGCACGAAATAATTTTGGCTAGTGGTACGCCAGAGAGGACTCGAACCTCTAACCCTCAGATCCGAAGTCTGATGCTCTATCCATTGAGCCACTAGCGCTCTTATTGTTTTTTTATGGGGTGGGCGACGGGGCTCGAACCCGCGGCCACCAGCACCACAAACTAGTGCTCTACCAACTGAGCTACGCCCACCATAGGTAACAATTATTACTAACAAATTGTGGTCGGAGTGAAAGGACTCGAACCTTCGACCCCCTGGTCCCAAACCAGGTGCGCTACCAGACTGCGCTACACTCCGTTATAAAATGGAATGAGATTATAGCCTAAATTGTATTAGATGTCAAGTAGATGGGCTAAATTAGCTCAACTTCTTTGTTTCCACTTGCTAAAGCACCTATTATGTAGCCATCAGTTGATGATATTATAGCCTCAGCATCTACTGCATCCACTACCCATATCATACCAACACCCATATTGAATGTGCGGTACATCTCCTCTTCGCTAACATATTTTCCCATAAAGTCAAATATTGGAAGTGTTCTAATCGTGCTTTTATTTACAATGGCTTTTATGCCTTCTGGAAGCACCCTAGGAAGGTTTTCTACTATGCCGCCACCCGTAATGTGTGCTAATGCTTTAATGCGTGATTTATGCTCTTTAAATAGCTTTATGTATATTCTAGTTGGCTCAAGCAGAGTATCTATAAGAGGTTTTCCATCAAAATCATCATTTAAGCTCATGCCTAATGTCTCAAAGAATATTTTTCTAACTAGTGAATATCCGTTTGAATGCACGCCTGAGCTTGGCATTGCTATTAATACCTGCCCCTCTTTTACATTACTAATTGTATCCATCTCACTTCGTTCAGCTATACCAACTGCAAAACCAGCTAAATCAAAGTCATCATTATGATACATGCTAGGCATTTCAGCGGTTTCACCACCAACCAATGCACACTCAGCCTCACGACATCCAGCAGCGATACCAGATACTACGGCCTGTGCATCCGCAGGGATTAGCTTTCCAGTAGCATAGTAATCCAAAAAGAACATAGGAGTACCAAAATTACAGATAAGATCATTAACACACATGGCAACCAAATCGATACCAACCGTGTCTAGTTTTTTACTCTCGATTGCAAGTTTCAGTTTTGTGCCAACACCATCAGTAGCTGAGAGTATCACAGGCTCTTTATATCCAGCAGGCAATGCGTATGCTCCAGCAAATGACCCAATGCCACCTATGACATTACTATCAAAAGTAGATTTTACATCACTTTTTATTGCCTCTACAAAGGCATTTCCAGCGTCTATATCTACGCCCGCATCTTTATATGAAATTGTTGCCATCACTGCTCCCTTGATAATTAGTTTGAATTCTTTTTATCTCTTGCCATTTTCTTTCTAACATTCTCATCAAGTGATTTCTTACGAATACGAATATTAAGAGGTGTAACCTCTACTAGCTCATCATCTTCGATCCATTCCATAGCTGATTCTAGTGTGACTTTTCTAGGTACAACTAGTTTGATAGCTTCATCGGCACCACTTGTTCTCATATTTGAAAGTTGTTTACCTTTAAGTGGATTAACATCAAGATCACCTGGTCTTGCACTCTCTCCGATAACCATACCTGAGTATACTTTTTCTTGTGGAGAAACAAATAGTGTTCCTCTAGCTTGTAGATTAAATAGTGAGAATGCAACAGCAACACCATCGTCCATTGAAACTAATGCACCTGGAGTTCTGCTCTCAACACTACCACTATATGCACGATACTCAAGGTATGAGTGATTCATAATTCCTTCACCTTTTGTATCAGTCAAAAATTCATTTCTAAAGCCAATAAGTCCACGAGCTGGTATTTCAAACTCTATTCTTACTGTACCATCAGGCATAGGAATCAGTGATGTCATCTCTGCTTTTCTTTTGCCTAGTTTTTCTATCGCAACGCCTTGAAATGTTTCAGGAACATCAACAACAAGATGCTCGAATGGCTCCATTTTCACACCATCCTCTACCTTGATAACAACTTCAGGACGAGCAAGCATAAACTCATAACCTTCTCTTCTCATATTTTCAGCCAAGATACCTATTTGAAGCTCACCACGACCAGATACTTGATATGAAGCGTCGCCCATAGGTTCCATTTTCATAGCTATGTTTGTTTCCATCTCTTTTTCAAGTCTCTCTCTTAGTTTGTTTGAAGTAACATGTTTGCCTTCTGTTCCAGCTAGTGGACCATCATTTACAGAGAATACAACCGAAAGTGTAGGCTCTTCGATGTGCATAGGGTCAAGTGCAACAGGATTAACATTATCACAAATACTATCACCAACATCAATATCATTAAAACCAGCGATTGCAACGATATCTCCAGCTTCTGCCTCCATAATATCATGTCTCTCAAGACCTTTAAATCCGATTAGTTTTGATATACGACTTTTTGATTTTGCACCACAAGCTTTCACAAGCGTAAACTCATCACCTTTTCGCACAATTCCATTAAATATTCTTGTAATACCTATACGGCCTACAAAGTTATCATTATCAAGTGTAAATACTTGAGCTTGAGTTGGGTTCTCTGCATCTCCAGTTGGATACGGAACATGCTCTAAAATTGCTTCAAATAGTGGAGTCATGTCTTTGTTCTCATCACTCATCTCATGCTTTGCATAGCCATCTCTAGCTGCTGCGTATATTACAGGGAATTCAAGCTGAGCTTCGTTAGCATCTAGAGCTACCAAAAGGTCAAAAACTTCATCCATAACACGATCAGGATCAGATCCATCTTTGTCTATTTTATTAATAACAACGATAGGCACAAGACCAAGGGCGATTGCTTTTTTAAGTACGAATTTAGTTTGAGGCATAACGCCCTCTTGTGCATCTACTAGCAAAAGAACACTATCTACCATTCTAAGAACACGCTCAACTTCACCACCGAAATCGGCGTGTCCTGGAGTATCTATAATGTTAATCTTGTGGTCACCATAAGTGATAGCTGTATTTTTAGAAAGGATTGTTATCCCTCTTTCTTTTTCGATGTCATTACTATCCATCGCTCTTTCAGTTACCTCTTGGTGTGCTGCGTAAGTACCACTTTGTTGGAGTAGTTGGTCAACCAGTGTTGTTTTGCCGTGGTCAACGTGAGCGATTACGGCAATATTTTTTATCTTTTGCATTCTATATCCTAATTTTTTATTGTATTGTTACGCGAATTATATCTAAAATTTATTACAACTACCGTATCATAGATTAAATCCATATATCTCATGGTAATTTTTCATCGCATATCTATCAGTCATCGAAGCTATATAGTCACTAATAACTCTATGAATTGGACGAACATCTAGTAGTACTCTTTGGTGATTTGGCAGAAGATAACTATCACTTTTTAACGCTTCATATAGTGATTTAACACACTGTTTTCCTGAGTACATTTTTTTCACTATTTTTTCATGTCGATAAAGTTTTTGATATAGTCTTTTTTTGACCTCTTTTATTGCAGTTTCAAGCTCGCTCGCAAATCCTATTTTAAGATTAACCGAACTATCGATAGTTGCACACATGGGCTTGCTAGAAGCGTATGAACTGGCACAATCTATTGAGAATGATATGAATTCTGATACCAAAATAGTTATTAACTCAGCTACAAAACGATGTCTATAAAGCTCATGACCTACACCTATCCCTTCTAATGAAACTTTTTCGTTTACTAGTTTGCAAAGCTTTAAATCCAATAAATCGTCCCATGAGATAAGACCATACTTAATTCCATCGTCAATATCATGACTGATATATGCTATCTCATCAGCTCTATCGACGACCATTGCCTCAAGAGATGGGTGCTTGTCAAGTGCAAATCTCTCATCTATAGAATGTAAGAAGTTTTTTTTGTATGGATATGAATGTTTTAGTACGCCCTCTAGAGTAGCAAATGTTAGATTTAATCCATCAAATCCAGCATATCTCTTCTCTAGCTTTGTTAAAACTCTAAAAGATTGAAAATTATGCTCAAAACCAAACTCATGTCCATCTTCCTTTAGTAGCTCATCAAGCGTATCTCCACCAATATGTCCAAATGGCGTATGCCCCAAATCATGTGACAAGGCAATTGCCTCACATAGTGTCTCATTAAGCCCAAGTGACCGCGCAAGTGTTCTTGCGATTTGGCTAACTTCAAGTGAATGCGTTAATCGTGTACGAAAATAATCCCCTTCATGATTGAGAAATACTTGTGTTTTATATTCTAAACGCCTAAAAGAGCTTGAGTGCAATACCCTATCTCTATCTCTAGCAAATGAATCTCTAAAGTCTTCTTTAAATTTATAAAAACGCATATTTGCATTTGCAGGATTCATCTATATTACCTCTTATAATTTGTTTGGTATAATTATAACAAAATAGAACCCAAGGATAGTGTATGAAAGTAGAACTACTACACAACACACCATTAACTATATGTGCTACAGCTATAAGAACTTGTTGGCAATCACAAGACAAAAGCGATAGTAATGACGGTATATGTGGAGATAATGACAAAGCACTAATAGATAGGGTGGGGAACAAATTTAAACATGCTAGTACACTTGAACATATCTCATATAACTTCTATATTAGTGGAGTTAGCAGAGCTTTATTGCAAGAGTTAGCTAGGCACAGAATGGCAAGTCTTAGTGTGAAATCAACTAGGTACACACTAAAAGAACTCAAAGAAACTGGCTCAATAGACTATGAAAAGTTCTTAGTAATGACTGGAAATGAGATGGTGGACAATGCTAGTAAACAAGCACTTGATAACGTACAAAAGATACTCCAATCAAATGTAAGTAACGATATAGCTAAGTACTGTTTACCAGAGAGTTACAAAACAGAACTTACTTGGACTATAAATGCTAGAAGTTTACAAAACTTTTTACATCTTAGAACCAATAAAGCTGCACTATGGGAAATTAGAGATTTAGCATATGCTATTTATAAAGAGTTACCTGAGGAACATAAATATTTGTTTGAAGATTGCATTAGCGAATTAGATGTGACGATATAATAAGTTTAAAATAGTCTATTTGGAGCAATTGTGAAGAATTTTTAAAACTACGAAATGTAGTTTTAAAATGAAGATTATTTAACTAGCTCTATGATTGCCATAGGTGCTGCGTCGCCTTTTCTCAGCCGAGTTTTGATAATTCTAGTGTAGCCACCAGTTCTATCTTTGTATTCTGGAGCTATTTCTGTTACAAGTTTATTTGTACACTCTTTATCCTGAAGCATCGCAAAGATTGCTCTATGTGAATTAAAATCACCAACAATAGCTTTAGTGATTAATTTTTCAAAATAGCTTCTTAGCTCTTTTGCTTTTGGTAGAGTCGTCTCTATTCTCCCCTCTTTTGTCAATGCAATAGAGAGATTTTTGAGCAATGCTGCTCTATGAGAAGAGGTACGATTAAGTTTACGGTATCCGTGTCTATGTCTCATGCCTTTATCCTTTTAGTATTTTTATTTTTTTTGTCAATGCGTCTCTAGTGGCATCAGCAAGTTCATAGTCAGAACCAAACCCATGCTCAACCAAACACTCCATAATCTCATCAAGAGACTTTGCACCAAGATTTTTAATATCTTTTAATTCAAGATTACTCATCAAAACAAGCTCTCCTAAGAATTTAATCCCTTCTCTATCAAGTGAGTTAAACGATCTTGCACTAAGTCCAAGAGTATCAACACCCTTTAAAAAAGGTTTTAACATATTATCATCACCACTCTTCTTAGCAGTAGGCGTAGAGACATCAATATTCATTACGCCATTGAATATACTAAGTTGTTTATTCATAGTTTCAAGTGCATTTGTAAACGCATCTACAGGCGTGATTTGACCATCAGTTAATATATCAAAAACTATTTTTTCATAGTTAGGATTATCTTCTACCAGCATATTTTCAATACGGTAGTTAACTTTTTTAACTGGTGTGAAAAATGCATCAAGTGCTATAGAGCTACTATCAACTTCATCTTTCAAATCTTCACTTGCAACATAACCAATACCTTTTGCAATTACAACAGTAAAGCTAAGTTCTGCATCTTCATTGAGTGTTGCTAATGGCATATCTCCATTAGCAATCTCAACTAGGTCGTTTGCTAAATCGCTAGCCTTAATCTCTTTATGACCAGAGAAACTGTAGCTAAGTTCAACTCTTTCGCTTCCCTCTTCTTTTATCTTAAACCGAATGTTTTTAAGATTGATAATGAAAACAGCAACATCTTCATGCATACCTCTAATATTATCAAACTCATGAGCTGCATTTTTTATCTTTACAGAAATTGGTGCATATCCGATTGAGCTTCCAAGAATAAGTCTTTTTAACGGGTGAGCCAAGGTAATCGCATATCCATTTTCAAAAGGATAAGCAATAACCTCTGCTCTATTCGCACTTAACTCATTAACTTCTACTTCAGTAGGCATAAATGGTGCAACTTTAATTTTTCTCATGGTTAGCCTTTAACTTATTACGATTATTTAGAATAAAGCTCAACTATTAGACGCTCTTCCACAGGTATTGTAATCTCTTCTCTAGCAGGGATTCTAGTAAATATTCCAAAAAGTTTCTCTTTTTCAACATCTACCCACTCTACCATTCCAGTTTGATTAGTTAATTCCATTGCTCTTAAGATTTGTGGATTAGCCAAACTTTTTTCTCTAACTTCAATCTTTTGACCAGCACGAACTTTAAAAGATGGAATATCCACTCTCTTACCGTCTACTAAGATATGTCTGTGATTTACTAGCTGTCTAGCAAAAGCTCTTGTTGTTGCAAAACCCATTCTATAAACTACATTATCAAGTCTTTGCTCAAGAAGTTGAATAAGCAAACTACCAGTATTGCCATCTCTTCTATTTGCTTCAACAAATAAAGCTCTAAATTGTTTTTCACTAACACCATACATAAACTTAGCTTTTTGCTTCTCACGAAGTTGTAAACCATAGTCACTTATTTTTGTTCTTCTTTGTCCATGTTGTCCTGGAGCATAAGGTCTTTTTTCTAACGCGCTTTTACCAGCTAGTCTTCTTTCGCCCTTAAGTCCAAGGTCAACGCCAAGTCGTCTTTCAAGTTTCTCAACTGGACCTCTATATCTTGCCATTTTTAAACCCTTTTATATGTCTATTTCAATAATAAGCATTGCAAATCAATGCAACTTACACCATCAATAAGTACAGAAGACCTAAGTCTAATATTATACTCTTCTCTTTTTAGGAGCTCTACAACCATTATGAGGAAGTGGCGTAATATCTTTAAGATAAGTTACACGAATTCCTTCAGTTGCACCAATTGCTTTAACAGCTGTATCTCTACCAGCACCAGGTCCTTGAACCTTGATACCAACTTCTTTTACGCCATTATCTTTAGCTTTATTAAGAGCATCTTCTACTGCTTGTTGAGCTGCAAATGGAGTAGATTTTTTACTACCTTTAAAGCCAAGTGCACCAGCACTGCTCCAAGCTAATACATTGCCCATCTCATCTGTAACTGTTATGACCGTGTTATTGAAAGTAGCTGCCACATAGACAACACCTTTAGCAATACTTTTTTTTACTTTTTTCTTTGCCATATTCCCTTACCCCTTACGCCGAGCCAACGGTTTTTCTTTTACCTTTACGAGTTCTCGCATTGGTTTTTGTTTTTTGACCTCTTACTGGAAGTCCTTTTCTATGTCTAAGACCTCTGTAACTACCTAAGTCCATCAAAGCTTTGATGTCTTCTCTTACTTTCTTACGTAAGTCACCTTCAACCATAAATGAGTTTTGAATCTCATTACGGATAACTGCAGCATCTGCATCTGTAAGTTCATGAACTCTCATATTGTAATCAATTCCCGTTGCATCAAGAATCTTGCGTGATGTATGTAAACCTATACCAAAGATATAAGTTAATGCATACTCCATACGCTTCTTCTGAGGCAAATCAACACCTGCTATACGTGCCATATTTATCCTTGTCTTTGTTTATGTTTTGGATTTTTACAAATCACGCGTACAATGCCTTTGCGTTTAATAACTTTACAGTCATCACACATCTGTTTTACCGACGCCCTAACCTTCATGGTTACTCCTGTGATACTTTTTTGCACTTATTTATTTGCGTGGATTGTCGAGTATTGCAAATGCAATGAGACAAACCAACTCTTTATTAATCAGTGTAAATTAATAAAAAGTTCTTCTCGCAGTTCCTCTTAACCTTTATAGATTTAAGGGTGTAGATTATATCAAAAACTACATTAAAGTTTACTTATACCTAAATGTAATTCTTCCCTTGTCTAAACTATATGGTGTTATCTCTAGTTTTACCTTGTCTCCAGGTAATATTTTTATATAGTGCATTCGCATTTTACCTGCTATGTGACATAAAAGCACATGTCCATTATCAAGCTCTACTCTAAATGTAGCATTTGGTAGCGCTTCTATGACCTTGCCGTCAATTTCTATAACATCATCTTTTGCCATATTTATTCCTTTATATACTTCTTCTAAAGATGGCAAAGCCAACTTTGAATTCATCTCGCTAAAGCTTCGGTTGAGAAACTCAGAAAAATATCATTAACTCTTCTTTCCAAACTATGGTAAGGTTAGAATAACTGCTCTGCCATCGACTACAGCAATTTGATGCTCATAGTGACTTGTTCTTAGTCCATCGTCACATACAACTGACCAATTATCTTCCAAAGTACTTGGGTTGCCACTTTTTTGACACACCATAGGCTCTAAGCAAAAAACCATACCATTTTTGATTTTCGGACCTTGATTTGATTTTCCATCAAGATAATTTGGAATATTTGGTTCATCATGAGGCTTTGTTCCGATACCATGACCACAATAATCCCTAAGTGGCACAAATCCTCTGCCTGTAATGGCTTGTTCTAAAATATGCGATAGCTCTTTAAATCTCATGCCATCTCTAATTTCAGAAATTGCAGTCATTAGAGCGTCACGAGAACAATCAATGAGACCCTGATCCATCTTGCATATTTCACCAATGCCCATAGTAATAGCAGCATCTCCAAAATAACCATCAAGCTTAACTCCAATATCAAGCCCCAGCATATCTCCATCTTTTATCTTTTGTTCAGTAGGCACACCATGAATAATAATCTCATTAAGCGAAGTACAAACAGAAGATGGAAAACCATAAAGTCCCTTGAAAGATGGAACACCGCCAAGTGAGCGAATAAAATCCTCGCCCATAGCATCAATCTCAAGTAAGCTCATGCCAGATTTGACATTAGCTTCTAGATATTGCAGTGTCTTGCCCACAATAGCACCAGCAGCTTTGAGCTTTTCTATCTCCGCTGGTTTTCTTATAGCAATTGCCATTTATAGGCCTACATTTCCCAATATACTGTATTGGTTCATTGCTCTTTGTGCTTCTATTTTTCTCATCATATCAAGTGCAACTTGTACGATAATCAAAATAGCTGTTCCACCAAAATAGAAACTAGCGCCCAAGCCATTAACTATCACAAACGGTATAGTTGATATTATGGCTAAATAAAATGCACCAGAACCCGTAAGTCTACTGGCAACTTCATTTAAAAACTCTTTTGTATGCTCGCCAGGTCTAATTCCAGGAATAAAGCCACCTTGTCGTTTTAAGTTTTCCGAAATATCCTTTGCACTAAATGCAATTGAAGCATAAAAGAAGGCAAAGAATATAACCAAAATAAAAGTTGCAACATTAAACACAAAGCCACCTGGATGCAGTGAATCTGCAATTGCTACTGCAATTGTATTTGTGCTTGATTGAAGCATGGTTAATGGAAACATCATAATAGCACTCGCAAAAATAGGAGGTATAACACCTGATAGATTAACTTTAACTGGAATATAATTCATCACTCTTTTGTTCTGATTTTGCATTATTGTTTTTCGTGAATATGAGATAGGAATTCTTCTCTCGCCAAGCTCGACATATATAATAGCAAAAATTGTTGCCAGCATTACAATCAATATAGCAATTACAGCAAAGAAGTTCATCTCACCAGCATTAACCGATTTAACTGTATTAGATATAGCAGAAGGGATACCAGAAACAATACCAGCAAAGATAATTAACGATATACCATTACCAATACCTTTTTGTGTAATCTGTTCACCTATCCACATAAGTAACATAGTACCAGCTAACATAGAAAATACTGCGAGTACAATAAACTCTGTGTGGTCAATTAGTATCGCACTATTCCCACTTTTGCTCGTCATACTTTCTAGCCCCATAGCAACGCCTATAGCTTGCACAATAGTAATCAATATAGTAAAATAACGGATTATTTGCATATATTTTTGATTTCCGTCACGATCTTTCTTCATTTCACCAATTGACGGGAATGTTGCTGCCATGAGTTCTATTACTATTGATGCTGTGATATATGGCATAACGCCGAGGGAGATTATACTGAGTCTGCTGATAGCTTCGCCACTAAACATATTGGCTAATCCGAGTGCATTATTTGAGTTTGTATCAAAAAATTCTTTGATAACTGCGAAATCCACACCAGGTGTCGGTATATAAGACAACACCCGATAAACCAATAAAAATCCTAAAGTTATTAGGATTTTTTTGACTAAAGGATTTTGCATATTAGTTTCTCGTTGTTGTAACAGCTTCGTCTTTGATTTTAGATGCAAGATCTTTTGCAGCTACACCAATTAACTTGACTTTTGTTACATTTTTTTGCAAACGATATACAGTTTGGATGCTCTCCATTGTAATCTCTGCAAGCTCTGCAACTGCTACATTTTTGTCTACATTTATAGCATGTGGTTTAATTACTCTTGAAGTAAAACCAATCTTAGGAAGTCTTTTGTATAGTGGTTGTTGTCCACCTTCAAAACCTCTTTTTTCATTATATCCTGCTCTAGCTTTTTGACCTTTATGACCTTTACCAGCAGTTTTACCTGTACCTGAACCTTGACCTCTACCTATTCTCTTTCTATTTCTAGTTGAGCCAGGAGCTGGTTGTAAGTTGTGTAATGACATCTTATCTCCTTACGATTTAATTCTTGAAAGAGCTTGAATTGTAGCTCTTACAAGGTTATTTGGGTTGTTTGAACCAATCGATTTTGAAAGAATATCTTTGATACCCGCAAGTTCGATTACTGGTCTAGCAGCACCACCAGCGATTACGCCAGTACCTTCACTAGCAGGTCTCAAAAGTATGCGACTTGCATTGAATTTATGTTCAATATCATGAGCAATAGTAGAACCTTTTATGTTAATTTTAACAAGGTTCTTAAACGCATCATCAACTGCTTTTTTAATAGCATCTGGTACCTCTTTTGATTTACCAAAGCCATAGCCTACTGTTCCATTTTTGTCGCCAATGACAACAAGAGCAGTAAATCTAAATCTTCTACCACCCTTTACAACTTTCGTAACACGACCAATATTTACAATGGCTTCTTCGAAATCTTCTCTGTTTATTGCTTCCATTTATTGATCCTTATAACTTGATGCCAGCGTCTCTAAGTGCATCAGCAAATGATGCAACAACGCCATGATAGAGATAACCGTTTCTGTCAAATTTAACAGCTTCAATGTTTGCACCCTTAAGTGCAATTGCCATCTCTGCTGCTATTTTTTTAACATCTTCTTGATTAGCTTTAAGCCCCATTTTTCTACCATCAACTGATGCTAGAGTGTATCCTCTAAGATCATCAATTGCTTGAGCATAAAAATACTTATTAGATTTGAAAACAGTAAGTCTAGGCATAGTAACTGTACCAGAAACTTTACCTCTAACTCTTGCTTTTCTTTGTTTCATGAGTCTATTTTTTCTCTTTTGAATACTATTTAACATTTAAGACCCCTTACTTTTTCTTAGCTGATTTACCAGCTTTTCTAATAATAACTTCATCAGTGTATTTAACACCTTTACCTTTATATGGCTCAGGTGGTCTAAAGTCTCTGATTTCAGCTGCAACTTGACCAACAACTTGTTTTTCACTACCAGTAATAGTAATTATATTTTTCTCAACCTTAACATCCAAACCAGCTGGAACATCATAGTTGATATCATGTGAAAAACCAAGTTGAAGATTTAAAACACTACCATTGATAGCTGCTCTATAACCAACACCATTAATTTCTAGGCTTTTTGTAAAACCTTTATCAAGACCAATAATCATATTGTTAAACAATGATCTATATGTACCCCAAAATGCAGCACTCTCTTTAGAGTCACCTTTTTTTGTAAATACAACTTGACCAGCATCGATTTGCATATCAACTCTACCATATGTCTCTAATCTTTTTTCAAGATTACCTTTTTTGGCAACTATTACAGTACCATCAAGTGATACATCGATACCACTTGCTACTTCTACAGGTTTTTTTCCTATTCTTGACATACTATCTCCTTACCAAACACTACAAAGGACTTCGCCACCAACACCAAGCTTGAATGCTTCGTTGTTAGTGATTACGCCATGACTAGTTGATATAACTAGAGTTCCGTAGCCATTTTTAAAGGTTTTGATATCATCTTTACCCTTATGTACTCTTCTACCTGGAGTTGAAATACGCTTAATTTCATTAATAGCATTTTGTCCATTTTCGTCATACTTTAATACAACTTTGATAGTCTTTTTAACACCATCTTCTTTTACTTTAAAGCTCTCAAGATAGCCTTTCTCTACAAGAATAGAAACTATTGCTTCGATTGATTTTGAATGTAAAAGTGTTGTTACATCCAATCTTCTAGTCGCAGCATTTCTTATTCGGGTAAGAGAGTCTGCAATTATGTCTGTCATCATCTGTTACTCCTTTGATTACCAGCTTGCTTTGCGCATGCCGGGGATTAGACCTTCGTTGGCCATTTTTCTTAAACATATTCTACATATACCAAAATCTTGATATACAGAGTGTGGTCTACCGCATATTGAACAACGAGTGTAAGCTCTACTAGAGAATTTAGCTGGTCGTTGTTGTTTGTTTATCATTGACTTCTTTGCCATTAGTTCTTTCCTTTCGCAAATGGCATGCCAAGCTTCTCAAGGAGAGCAAAGGCTTGCTTATCATCATCAGTACTTGTAACTACAGTAATATTCATACCGTGTGTTTTTATGATATTGTCATAAATAACCTCAGGGAACATCAACTGCTCAGTTAGACCAAAGTTATAGTTTCCTCTACCATCAAAACCTTTACGAGGCGTACCTCTAAAGTCTTTTACTCTTGGAAGTGCAATAGATACAAGTTTATCAAAAAAGTTGTACATATTAGCTCCTCTTAGAGTAACTTTGATACCACTAGGGCTACCTTCTCTAGCTTTAAAACCAGCAACTGATTTTTTAGCGTTAATGATAATCGCTTTTTGTCCAGCAATAAGAGCTATTGTATCAGCCATATTTTGGATAAGTTTTGCATCTTTGCCTTCTTCACCAGCACCAACGCTGATAACGATTTTCTCAAGCTTAGGAGTCTGCATCGCATTTGCAATCCCACACTCTTCACGGAGTGCAGGTATGATGTCATTGTACTTTTGCTTCATTCTGCTCATTGAATTATACCTCTACTTTTTTTACATTTGAAATATGAATAGGCATTTCTTTTGTTACGAAACCGCCATTTTTATTCTCTTCAGTAGGTTTAATTGCTTTTTTAACTGTTTTACAACCAGCTACAATTACCGCATCTTTTTTAGGAAAAACTTGTAGCACTTCTGCTGTTGTTCCTTTGTCGTCTCCAGCGATTATTGTTACTTTATCGCCTTTTTTGATTTTAAATTTTCTCATTACCATACCTCCGGTGCCAAAGATACAATCTTCATAAAGCCAGCATATCTAGTCTCACGACTTACTGGTCCAAAGATACGAGTACCGATTGGCTCTCTTTTGTCATCTATGATTACAGCTGCATTGTCATCAAATCTAATCAATGAACCGTTATCTCTATGAATTTCTTTTCTAGTTCTAACTACAACAGCTTTAACTACTTTTCCTTTTTTTACTTTTCCGTTTGGAAGTGCTTTTTTAACTGAAGCAACGATTACATCGCCAACAGAAGCATAGCGTCTTTTTGATCCGCCAAGTACTTTAATACACATGATTTCTTTTGCACCACTGTTGTCAGCAACTGCAAGTCTAGTAAAACTTTGTATCATTATACTTCCCCTCTTTTAACGATTGAAAGTAGTCTAAAACTTTTTGTTTTAGACAATGGTCTGCATTCGATAGCACTAACTGTATCGCCTACATTCACATTGTTTGTTTCATCGTGAATAAGATATTTTTTAAATCTTTTTACTGTTTTGTGGTATCTAGGGTGTAACACCTTTCTCTCAACCAAAACAGTAGCTGTTTTGTCGCCAGCAATTTTGACGACAGTACCTGTGATTTCTCTTTTTGGCATCTTGTCTCCTTACTTTGATCTAACAGCAGTTAATGCTGTGTTGATTCTAGCGATATCTTTCTTCGCAGTTCTAAGTTCACGAGTATTGGTAAGTTGCATAGTTTTAAGCTTTGCACCCAATGTGAACGACTCAAGTTTTTTAGCTTTAAGCATCTCTAAAAGCTCTACTTCTGTTTTTGATGCTAAATCAATATACTTCATGGTTATCCTTCGCAGCAATTAATTTGGTTTTGAAAGGAAGTTTATAAGCTGCCAACGCTAACGCTGCTCTTGCCACTGACTCTTCAACACCAGTTATTTCAAATATGATTCTGCCTGGCTCAATATTCATAACCCATTTTTCAACAGAACCTTTACCTTTACCCATTCTCGTTTCGAGTGGTTTTTTAGTGATTGGTTTCGCTGGGAAAACTCTAATCCAAATCTTACCTTGTCTAGCCGCTTTTCTAGTCATAGAAATACGAGCTGCTTCGATTTGTCTTGAATCAATTCTTCCGGCTTCAGTTGCTTTAATAGCAAACTCACCAAACTCAATACGATTACCATTGAAAGCTTTGCCTCTATTTCGGCCTTTCATTACTTTTCTGTATTTGGTTCTCTTAGGAATCAGCATTATTATCACCTCTTTTTCTTGATGGCTTTCTGCCTTCTTTGTTATCCTCTTCTTGCTCTACTTGGATACCTTTTTGAAGTACTTCGCCTTTGAATATCCAAACTTTGATACCTATGATTCCATAAGTAGTTTGTGCTTCTGCAAAACCATAGTCGATTTTTGCTCTAAGTGTATGAAGAGGCACACGACCTTCTAAATACCACTCAGTTCTAGCTATCTCAGCACCACCAAGTCTACCAGCTACAGATATTTTAATACCTTTAGCACCAGATTTTAATGCACCTTGAATAACTTTTTTCATAGCTCTTCTAAAAGCAACACGACGCTCTAATTGAGTACCAATGTTTTCAGCAGCAAGTTGAGCTGATGCTTGAGGTCGTTTCTCTTCTTTTATATTAAGAGCAATCTCTTTGTTCGTCATCTTAATTAGAGTCTCTTTAAGCTTCTCAATATCAGCACCTTTTTTACCAATGATGATACCTGGTCTTGCAGTTACGATTGTAACACGAAGTTTTTTAGCAGTTCTCTCAATGATAATGCTACTAACACCAGCAAAATAAAGCTCTTTTTTAAGAAATTTTCTGATTTTATAATCTTCTGCTATAAACTCAGCTGTTCTACCTTTTGCTGGAAACCATCTTGATTCCCAGTTACGATTGATACCTAGTCTAAGACCAATTGGATTAACCTTATGTCCCATATTATGCGTCCTTTCCGTCTACTGAATTTTCAGCTTCTTTTTTAGGAGCTGCTTTTTTCGCTGGAGCTTTTTTAGCAGCAGGTGCTTTTTTTGTCTCAACTTCAGTTACAACTTCTTTTTTCGGAGCTGATTTAGCAACTTTAACTGGTGCAGCTACAGCAGTACCTACTTCTACAAGAATATGTGAAGTTGGTTTCAAGATACGAGAAGCAGTACCTCTAGCTCTTGGTCTAAATCTCTTAAGATAAGCTGCCTTATCTACTCTACAACTAGTTACTTCAACCTCTTGAGGCTCATAACCGCCATTTGCAACTGCAGAAGCAATTGCTTTAGAGATGATAGCTGCTGCTTTATTTGGCATAAATTCCAAACTAGCCATTGCTAGTTCAGCATTCATACCTTGAACAGCTTTTGCTACCATTCTAGCTTTCAATGGTGAAACTCTAATATTTTTTATTAATGCTCTACTCATACCATTATCCTACTTTCTTCTGAACAGTGCCTTTATGGCCTTTAAATGTTCTTGTTGGAGCGAATTCACCTAATTTGTAACCAACATGATTCTCAGTAACAAATACAGGTATAAACTGTCTGCCATTGTGAACATTGATAGTTAGACCGATAAAATCTGGGAAAATCACAGATCTTCTTGACCATGTTTTTATCGGTTTATTAGAATTCTCTTCTTTAGCTTTTACTATTTTTTTCATAAGATGACCATCAATAAATGGTCCTTTTTTAGCTGATCTTGCCATATCCTAGCCCCCTATTTCTTTCTCTTAGTGATAATAAGTTTATCACTAGCTTTTTTCTTACGAGTTTTATAACCTTTAGTCGGCATACCCCACGGAGAAACTGGATGTCCTGAAGAACCTGTCTTACCTTCACCACCACCATGTGGGTGATCCACTGGGTTCATTGCAGAACCTCTTGTTTGTGGTCTAATACCAAGGTGACGATTTCTACCAGCTTTACCGATAACGATGTTTGAGAAATCTTCATTTCCAACAGCACCGATAGTAGCTAGACACTCACCAAGAACATATCTCATTTCTGATGAAGGAAGTCTAAGAGATACATATTTGCCATCTCTACCCATGATTTGAGCATAACCACCAGCACTTCTAGCGATTTGACCGCCATGACCTGGGCTAAGCTCAATGTTGTGTACTAATGTACCAACTGGGATGCTCATAAGCTTCATTGCATTTCCAGATTTAATATCTACACCAGACTCAGCAGAGATGATTTTATCATCAACTTTAAGACCTTTTGGTTGTAAGATATATCTTCTATCACCATCTACATATTTGATTAAACAAATTCTGCAGTTTCTGTTTGGATCGTACTCGATTGTTGCTACTGTACCTTCAATACCAAATTTATTTCTTTTGAAATCAATAATACGGTATAGTTTTTTAGCACCCGCTTCTTTGTGTCTTGAAGTGATTCTACCATTGCTATTTCTACCAGCTGTTGCTGCTAATTTAACAAGTAGGCTTCTAACTGTTGGTTTGCTAGTGATATCGCTATTGTCCAAGTTGGTCATATAACGACGGCTTGGTGTATATGGTTTATATGTTTTTATTGCCATCTTCTCTCCTTATACCGCTAAGCTTTCGATTTTTGCATCTTCAGGAAGAGTAACATAGAATTTCTTCGTGTCACATCTCTTGCCTTGAATACCTTTAAATCGTTTTACTTTTCCGTTAACTCTTAGTGAGTTAATTTTAAGTGGTTTAATTCCAAAGAACTCTTTAAAAACTTCTTTAAGACCATTTTTTGTCATTTTTGGAACTGTCTGAACTACTATTACACCAGATTCTTGAAGACCAAGACTCTTTTCTGTATATAGTATTGATTTTATATCTGTAATATCTGCCATCTTAACTCTCTTTTGTTAATTTATCAAATACAGCTTTTTCAATTACTATTGAACTGTATGCTGCTGCAAGATATGCATTGAACTCATTGCTCTCTATAAGATAAGCATTTGCTACATTTCTAAAAGCCAAAAATGTTTTATCATCAATTAACTCTTTTACTACCAATACATCTCTTTGACCAAGTGAATTAATAAAATTAATTGCATCTTTAGTTTTACCAGACTCAACTACGATACTATCAGTTACAAATAGTTTGTCGTTTGCTGCTTTTTCTGCTACTGCATGATAAAGAGCTAGTTTTTTCTGTTTTTTATTAACTTTTTGGTCATAATTTCTATCATTAGATGGACCAAATGCAACACCACCACCTCTAAAATGAGGAGCTCTGATTGAACCTTGTCTTGCTCTACCGCCGCCTTTTTGTGCAAATGGTTTTTTACCACCACCGCTCACTTCTGAACGAGTTTTTGTTTGAGCACTATTTGATCTAACTGACGCAGCATATGCTTTGCAGTAAAGATAAAGATTGTGCGGGTGAACTTCCAAAAATGCTTTTGGAAGAGCAGTTGCTGCTACTAATTCTGGTTTACTCATTTTACTATCCTCACTAATCCTCTTGCGCCGTTAAAGCCAGGTATTGAACCTTTGAGAACTAAAATTCCGTTTTTAGCATCAAATGAAACTACTTCATTTTTTACTGTAACTTTTGCATTACCCATTTGTCCAGGCATTTTCTTGCCCTTCATAACTCTACCAGGCCATTCGCAGTTACCGATTGAACCGATTCTTCTGCCCATTCTATGTCCGTGTGCACCAGGTCCACCGCCGAAGCCATGTCTCTTCATACCACCTTGGAAACCTTTACCTTTACTGTCTAGTGAAGTTTTGACTAGTGTCGCTTCACCTAGAGCAGCAGTATCAAGATCGCCAGCAGTAGCACCAGCTGGAACTTCAATAACCATAAATCTATTGAACTCTTTGTCAATAGCATATTTAGCTTGTTGACCTTCAATAGCTTTATTTAGCTTTTTACTTTTTGAGTAAGCTACGATAGCTTTACCATCTTCTCTTACTTCACACACTTTAGTTTCAATCACTTTCAGAAGAGTGACTGGAGTGCTTACTGTACCTACTGTTCGGCTCATGCCGACTTTTTCTACGATAAATTCCATTCCCTACTCCTTACTTGTCCATTGATCTTATTTCTACTTCAATCTCTGGAGCTAGGTCTAGTTTCATAAGTGAATCTATAGTATCTCCTGAAGCAGAAACGATATCAATCATTCTTGTGTGAACTCTGATTTCAAATTGTTCACGGCTGTCTTTATTAACATGCGGTGACCTCAATACTGTATAACGCTTGAAGTTAGTTGGAAGAGGTATTGGACCTCTCACAGCTGCTCCTGTTCGTTTAACTGCATCTATAATAGATGCTACAGACCTGTCTAAAACACGGTGGTCATAAGCTTTAAGCTTAAGTCTAATTCTTTCCATTTGTTTACCCTTTAAAGAACTCGTCGGCGTACACCGACATAAATTTGGAACGGAAATTATACCCAAACTAGATTTTAATTTCAAGCTAATATAAGCAAAAATCGCTACAATTTTAAAAATAGTATCCTTATAAAAAGGAAAGATAAGATGATTTTGATTGAAAATATAGACAACAATAGACCTATTGTGGAAAATTTTGTGCCTAGAAAATATGAGATAGGAAATAATAAGCGAATAAACATATATGGTGCAAGAGGTACTGGCAAGAGTGCTTTGGCTATTGATTATATAGCTCAAAATCACAAAGATGGGTCGCTATATATAGATTTTGACTCACCTACTCTTTTTTTTCAAAATCTTTCTGTCGTGGATTTACAGATATATATAAATGAAAATGACATTAAAATTTTGATACTTGACCACTGGGGCTATGAAAAGCAAGTGGAAATGCCCAAAGTTGAGCAAGTTGTTATTATATCTAGGGAGCCGCTTGATGATAAGGGATTTATGCCATTACAAATTATGCCTTTGGATTATGAGGAATTTTTGGCGTTTGAGCATCATATATCGCAAACCAATGGCTTTACTCATTTCGTGAAATCAGGAACACTGCCAACAATGGCACAATCACAAAAAACACACCAGCTGAGCATAAAACAGTTTTTGTACAGTAAGTTTACTCTTCAAGAGCTAAAACTTTTGTCCATATTGTCCACTCATAACACTGAACATTTGAGCATAAATCAACTATTTACATTCGCCAAAGAACATATGAAAATCTCTAAAGATTGGCTATACAAAACAATAGGAGACTATGAAAACGAGGGGATACTCTATTTCATTAATGACAAAAGTGGAAAAGGTGGGCGCAAAATGCTTATATACGACCACGCTACTAGCAAATACCTCTCGACTCAAAATAATTTTAGTGTTGGATTTGATGCTCTTGTAGGGCTTACGCTACTATTTCACAAAGTATCTGTTGAGACGCTTGGGCGTGATGGATATATAGTAGGCAATGAAACACTAATAGTTTCAGCACCATTTGGAGGAGAGGACGCCATGTGGGCAAAGAGTCATAAGAAATTTTCACTATACAAAAAAGAAGGTATAAAAAAAGTTATTATCGTCACCGTTTCTAGTCAATATGAGTATGAAATTGAAAATATAAGCTTTGAAGCGTTGCCATTTTATGAGTGGAGTATGGGAGATGATGAGTAAAATACAAGCTTGTATATTTCACCTAATCCATAGCTACATCAAAGAGTAATATTTCGCTATCTTCTAATGCCGTGATGGTATATTTATTCTCATCTGTAATTTGAAGTTCGTCTCTGGCGTGCAATATATGTGTCGCTACTTTAATGCTACCAGATATGACAAATATTAGTCTACCATGGTTTTGTGATGTAGATTTTGTGATGATTTCTCGTTGCTTGTCCAATTTGGCTATATATATTGATGCATCTTGCTTGATGGTGATAGAATTATCATTGCCGTTTGGTGAGACTATTGTGATCCACTCATTTTTGGTTTTATTTTCTCTAAAATCTCTCTGATTATATTTTGGCACTCCACCATTTTCACTAGGTCTAATCCATATCTGAAATAGACAAGCCTCACTATCAGGCGATGCAAACTCAGAATGATATACGCCTGAACCAGCACTCATGTACTGCACCTCTCCAGCTTTCACTACTCCACTATTGCCCTCAGAGTCTTTGTGATGTAGCTCTCCCTTCGTGACTATGGACACTATCTCCATATCTCTATGCTGGTGCATACCAAAACCACGGCTGGCTTCTACCGTATCGTCATTGATTACTCTCAGCACTCCAAATCCCATGCGATGAGTATCATGATACTCTGCAAATGAGAAGCTAAAATAACTTTTTAGCCAGCCATGGTCTGCTATACCTCTTTTGTCTGCTCTATGGATTTTTAAAGACATTTGTATATCCTCTGAATATTGGGATTTATTTTGCTAACAAAACTTACATTATTTTACCACATTTGTTTGTCTTATTTTCTATAATTTAACATAAAGCAAGTTTGGTTGAATTTATATGATTGAGGTTGATAAATGATTGGATTATTAAAAGAGTGAAGTACCTCTCATCGGATACCTGCGGCACCTAACAAGTGACGATGAGCTGCTATGTTCCCATCCTGACTCGGTGTCATCAAATGCTATCGCACAGGTCCAAAAAGAGGCGGTCAAGATAGCCTATTTTAAAAGCTGAATAATCGGCAAAGCCAATAATTCAGGTCTTAAGCAGACAGCTCTAGCGACTAGTCGCTATAAGTATTTCATACTTTTGCTATCCTCAACGCCTATTTCGTGGAATGAGATTATATCGCAGTAAATCTTAAAAGTGATTTAGATACAATTCCGAACATTGATTGATTCTCAAATCTTTAATATTACTTTGGGCAGATGGGAGAGTGGTTTAATCCAATCGCCTGGAACGCGGTCGTGGGCAACCACCGGGGGTTCGAATCCCCCTCTGCCCGCCATAATTTCAAAATCACATATTGCAACATTATAATTACTTAACTAAATATGGTATACTCCTAATTATGATTTAAAGGAATGCAATATGAATTCACCCACATGGTATGGACATTTTACGAAAAATTTTGCTAAGTTAACTGGCAAATCTATCACATTCATTTTTGCTATTTTACTTATTATGTTTTGGCTAATAAGTGGTCCTTTGTTTGATTTTAGTGACACATGGCAACTTGCTATAAATACCACTACTACAATTATTACTTTTATTATGGTTTTTGTAATACAAAATACTCAAAATCGTGATACAGAAGCGATGCAAGTGAAATTAGATGAATTAATAAGAGTTAGTAAAAATGCACATAATATACTCTTGGACTTAGAGGAACAAGACGATGAGCAGATAGATATATCTAGAGAAAAATATATAAATCTAGCAAAACTAGCAAGAAAAAAGTCTGAAAATTAAAAAATTGATTGCAGAATATTACTTCTGTTCCATATCTAATTTTTTTCGCAACTCTGGTTGATTTTGTCTAAAAGATTTGCTATCTCCATATTTGGCAAAATCTTTATAATACTTGTGCATATTTTTTGTTCTACTGGCATGACGGATAGGACACCAAAACTGCTCGGTACGCCCAGAAATCTCAGATACATATCCCAATAGTCCGTTAAAATAACTACAATACCAACAGTTTGCTTTTTCTATAATATTAAGATAGCCTAGTTTGTGCCTATCTATGATAATATAATCGCTTCTCTTTACTTTGGTGATTTTGTAAATTGGAAAACAAATCGCCTGAAATAATGAAACAAAGATATCTAAAAAAAATGCTGGTATCAGGCAAGCCCATACGATTGGGACACTAAGAATATGCAAGAGTGGTGCATGGATTAAATATGAAAATATGCCTTGCCTATCTTGCTTATATATTGCTCTTAATTCTTCTTTTTTTTTAGTTATTTCACAACTAAAATCTTCAAATTGTGCATAAAGTTCTTGTTCCAGCTCTGCTTCTAGGGATTTTATCCGTTCGACTAAACTAGCTATATTATCATTTTTCATTAAATCCATTTTTAAAAACCTTTTGTGTTATTGAGTTCTTTCTAGTGTATGAATGATATTATAGCTTGTTCTTTGGAACTATGACATATACATTAGTTTAGCTCATTCAGCACATAACTAAGTTCATGTATATTTTCAGCTATATATTCTAAATCGTCAATCGCATATCTTGTTGCAGCAAAAAGCATCTGGTCTCCAAATCTAATATCAAGTTGGCTAATATCTGGCAATATATGCACTTCTTCGTCCCTGATAAGCATCAACAGTATAATTTTATTCATCTCATCCCTATTGGCTCTTGATTTACACAGAGTATTCATAGGCACTTTTTTGTCTTTTTTGAACATTCTCATCAACGCATAGGCATGTTTTTCATCAACAATAAACTCATATGGAACTGGATGTTCACCGACTTTTGTTTTTAGCATATCCAAAAGATTTTTAGCCCATACTTCATCTTTATCTGCTATGCTGATTATAAATCTATCTATGATAGGGTCAATGAGTGCTGTTATTGTCCGATACACTAGTGAGCTTGATGGCATAAATATATGATTTATTTTTGCATAATCAAAAAGAATTTTATTTTCTATCTCATTTTCTCTAGCTATTGTGATTATTTTTGGATTTACTTTTCTGGCTATTGAAAGTAGGGATAAGTTGACGGTATCGTCTTTTGAACCTGCTATTATTGCTACTGCATCTTCTATGCCTGCTCTTACTAATGCATCCTTATCATCGGCATCTTTAAAGAGTATTTCGCCTTGTTCTTTTTTGGAGAATGTATTTTTCTTGCTAGCATCCATTTCTACATACACGGCTTCAATATTATTTTTTTCCAAAACTTTTTTAATTTCGTGACCCATTCTGCCATATCCACATATAATATATTTTCCAATTGGCAACTGTATGGTTTTGGTTTTCAAATCACCAGTTCTGTAAAGCCATTTATAAAGCTTATATAGTGACGGCGCACAAAGTAGCATATTTATCTGCTGAGATATAATCTCAAATGGATTTTCTATAATCTCAACACCCAAATCTTCAAGATTCTCTGTTAAGTGAGCTGTTGTTGATTTGACTGCTAGTGGTATATGTGGATTGAGTATTTTAACTGTTAGTGCGATTTTTAAATTAAGATTGTCATTTTCAAATAGCGACACTACACCCTTGCAATATTTTGACTTAATTCCAGCTAGCTCCAATGCTTTTGGGTCATATATATCAGCTTCCAAAACAGGCACATTAGGTACATAGCTCTCAATCAAAAGCTCACTAGCTCGCTCCGAGCTTTTCTCTATGACGACAACTCTATAGCCCTGGGATAACATTTTTCCTATAATTTTTCTAGTTACATTGTTGTATCCAAGTATTATAAAAAAAGGTTCTCTGAGTTTTTTGACTTTTTTTCTAAAAGCTCCTTTTTTGATTTCGCTGATAAATAGCTTGTCTTGGAGTATAGCTACAAGCGAACCAATGCTATAAAACCAACCTATTACTGTGAGATAGATGATTGCAGACACCCACATTCTTTGCTGATATGAAAAAGCGTATGGAACTTCTCCAAAGCCAATAGTTGTAGCTGTGTAGCTAATAAAGTAAAAAGCATCAAAGATGGTCATGTGGACTATTTTATCATCAACCGTAATCCCATCAATAGACACCAAACCAACAATGGCAATGGTATATGTTACTACTAGAACGATAAAAGGCATTCTCATTTTTTGAAGCAATAGCCAAAGAGACGAATTTCTCATTTAACTACCTTTTGCTCTTTAGTGTATCCCCCATATAGAGTATTACTGATACGATATTAGCAAGCAATGCACCACCAGACAAAGAAACAATCATAGCCGTATTATGCACATCAACTACGCCAACAGAATAGTATACAGCAGTCCATATTGTGGCCGCCATTATTAGTTGAATATCTGCTACAAGCGAAGTCGCCAAAAGCACAGAACCAACTTGACTTTTGTCGCCAATTTTTAATATAGTAGCTATTAAGTTTACAACAATAGCTGCGAAAAGCTCATACTTGCTATGTAGTTCAATTTTATCTATATCACCTAAAAAGAAACCAAAATTCAGCGTCATCGCCAAAATAATAAAAAACCCACTTATTAACTTATCAAAATTCATCTATACTCCCTTGATTGTATATAATTGTATATAATTGTATAACTAAAACTATTTTAATGCACTTAAGCTACTTGGCTATTCTTCTGAGCCATAAACTCATCAGCCGAAATTAACACCAAATCTTTCATCTCTCTGCCTGTTCTCTTTTCAATAGCAGAAAAATATTTTCTAAACATTGCTAGAGCGTTAATGTCCTCAACCACAAGCACTTCAACACCACTATCATATGCATCTAGAAGTATAGCTCCTGCTTTTGTTAGTGCTAAATCTTTATTCTTGTTCAGCACGCCAAGTCCACAAAGCTTATTAGATTTTGAGAAACTAATCTCTTTTATCTCGGTTGCCTTAGCATTGCCACCATAATATCCTACTTGTTTAGCTGTCAAAACATCTGTTTTTTTTGCAGTTCTTTTTGATGTATAAGCTTTGATATTAGTTGTCTCTTTTTTTGAAAAAATGGAGCCAATTCGTGAACATAATGATGGAGGGTTTTCCTCGTCAGCCATTGCTTTAAGCTCATCAATAGTTGCCGTAAGGTCAATGGCGTCAAAAAGGTTATTTTCATACTCACAATCAAACAATCCAGAGTTAACTGAAGTGATTGCATGTAGTATCTCTTTTTTATGTACTGAGCCATCTCTTATCATCTTGTGAGCCAAAATGAGAATGGCATCGCCTATGTATTCCCTATCAAACTTTTCACTCTCAGATGCATAGTGGAGTGCGTATAAGCTCTTGTAGTATTTCAAATCTTCATCAGTAGCGTACGGCTCTAATAGTGCATAGCTTTGCATAAAGTCATCATCATTGATTTTTAGTCCATCATTTGAGCGATAGCTATTGACCGCATCTATCTGAAAAGATGTCCCAAATCGCTTGACAATCTCTGATACTGATTGCTTACCTTCCACAACAAAATCATTAATTCTCATAAAAAGCTTTTGATTTGGATAGCTAAAATCTCTGTTGGCTTCTTGTATTTGCATTAGCAAATCTTTGGCCGTTGCATCAGCATTTACACTGATTTTATAGTTTTTATAGTAAGGCAAGTAATCTGTTTTTGCATTAAAAAAGAATGCTCTGATAATAAGTTTGTAAGACATTTGAACTCCATATATGGTTAATGATTGATTATAGCCTACCTATGATATGAGGATGATATATCTCAACTTTTATAATACAAGCTAATAAATGGTGTTACTATTTTTTACAATATGAATTTATTTATTATATAATAGTGCAATCTGAATGAAATTAGCAGAAGGAGAGGATGTCATGGATCAAAAAGTATACAAAAAAGAGCTTTATCATTTACAAGTACAACTTGTCAAATTCCAAAAATATGTAATAGAAAATAATATACAAGTATGTGTGATTTTTGAGGGCAGGGATGCGGCTGGGAAGGATGGGACAATAAAGAATTTTACTGAACACCTAAGTCCTCGTGAAGCTAGAATTATTGCACTAGGCAAACCAAGTGATCGTGACAAAATATCATGGTATTTTCAGCGTTTTACCTCGTATTTACCAGCAGGTGGAGAAATCGCTTTTTTCAACCGTAGCTGGTATAATAGAGCTGGTGTAGAAAAAGTGATGGGCTTTTGTGATGAAGAAGAATATCAAAGATTTATGGAGGAGGTTGGAAGTTTCGAGCATCTTCTTGTTCACTCAAAAGTTATCTTTTTTAAGTATTATCTTGATATTTCAAAGAAAGAGCAAGAAAAACGCTTGGAGGACAGAAGAACAGATCCTCTTAAACAGTGGAAACTAAGCCCTATTGACGCAGTGGCACAAGCAAATTGGAAAGCCTATTCAAAAGCCAGAGATGAAATGTTTGCAAAGACATCATTTGTCTATGCACCATGGCACATCGTCCATTCAGATAATAAAAGAATCGCTCGTATTAATGTCATCAAACATTTTCTTCTACACAATGACTATCTGGGCAAAGATGAGAAACTGCTACAATATTCAAAAGATATTATTTGCAAGTTTGATTTAGCGTGTTATGACAAAAAGTTAATTGCACCATAATAAAATAATTAGTCCTCATCTTTTAAATCAAACGATATTGGCAAAATAATATCTGTGGTTTCGCTTGGTCTTGGCAAGTTTGAACCACCAATGGCTCTTGCTGCTGATAATGCGGCATTATCAAGCTGTGATTTTCCAGATGATTCGATAAGTACAACATCCACAAGATTTCCATTTTTGTCTATTGTTAGCTTTACCTTTGCCACTCCAGTCCAGCCCATTTTCTTTGCTATGGATGGATATCGCAGATGGGACAACACATTGTCTCTAATGATTCCAAAGTTTGTTTTTTTGTACTCTGATTTGTTCGCTACTGGCTCTTTTGGTTCTGCTTTTGGTTCTATTTTTTGAACTTCTTTTTGAACTACATTTGGTATTTCTGATATAGTTTTTGGTTTTTCTACTTTTTGTACTTTTTCAATAATTTTTGTCACTTCTTTAATCATTTTGACTGCTTCTGACTTTTGCTCTAAAGCCTTTTCTTTGACTGACTCTATTGGTTTGGATTGTGCAGGTTCTGGTATAGCATCTGCTATCTGCATAGTGATGATTTTTGGTTTTGGGATAATCACTTCTGGTTTTGTAAATTCATATAATAAAAATCCAATAATTACTACATGTAATGCAAATGATATTGCCAGTCCATTGATTTCCCAATTTGAGCTATTAATTTTTGGCATATTTATTTTTCTACTGCCATGGAAATCTTCTCGATACCTTTTTGTTTCAAATTATCCACTACAAATATAAACTCTTCGTACGGTGTAGATTTGTCGGCACTTATGGTTACAACATCATCCTTTTTTATCGTAGCTATTTTTGTTATCAACTCATTTTTTGATATTTGTTGTTTATTTACAAAGTACTTTTTATCAGCCGTGATAGCTATGTCAAACCTCTTTGTTTCAAGCTTCACTATGGACGATGCCTGTGGCAATGCTATCTCTATCTTGCCTAACGCTATGAATGAGGATATGGTTAGCACGATTGCCAAAAGCACAAGCATGATGTCTATTAAAGGGACGACATTTATTCCCTCTACTTTTTTAAGCCCTTTCATCTTCCCACTCACTTACAACTAAATCAACTTTACGCAAAAATGCACCATATATCATTGTTGATGGAATTGCAACCAACAGGCCAGCCGCTGTGACTTTAAGTGCAAGGGCAAGTCCCACAATCACCTTTGAAGTGTCCAAGGCTCCACCACTTATACCGATATCATAAAACACTACCATAATGCCACCAACAGTACCAAGTAGCCCAACATACGGAGCATTTGAGCCTATTAGAGATATTAGTGTTAGATTTTTGCTCGCATCTCTCTCGATGGCATTTTTTGTGCAATATTTTCGTAAATCCAATGCACGAAAGAAGAACCATCTCTCAATAGCGTACCCAACTACCAAAATACTCATAATTAGCAGAATTCCTAGTGTTCCATAGTCAACTATTGTTTTTAAATTTTCCATTTATTGCCTTTTGTTTTTGAGGAAACATTATATCATTTCTTATATTTCTTTGTGTTTTATCTCTATAAGCTATTAGTTATTAAATATATTATGATATAAAAATTTATCCTTAAACATAAGATTATTTAATATTCATTTAATATTGATTGGTATATAATAAATCAAATTGCCAATCAAAGGATATGCCATGAAAGAAGATTTAGGGAAATTGATACTACGGGTAGGAATTGGATCTACAATGTTATTTCATGGAATCTCCAAGGCGATGCATGGTGTGGGATTCATAGAGAGCATGCTCGTCAAACATGGATTACCTGCATTTTTGGCGTATGGGGTATATGTGGGCGAGATTGTAGCTCCAATTATGCTAATAGTTGGATTTAAAACTAGAATAGCAGGAGTTATTATTGCATTTAATATGCTCGTAGCAATGCTACTGGTACACACAAAAGATATTTTTACAGTCACAGAACAAGGAGCTTGGGGTATCGAGCTTCCGATGCTTTATCTGATTAGTGGGCTTACAATCGCACTTGTCGGTGCAGGCAGATACAGTATGGACTCAAAAACTAGAAGATAAAAATATACTTTTAGTTTCTAAATAATGCTGATAAGCTTATCTATTCTAGCTACGCTTTCATCAACGCCTAGAATATTCATAATCTCATCAAGCCCAGCCCCACTCATGGAACCCAAAAGTGCCACACGCAGTGGCTGGCCAATACGACCAAATCCTATCTCTTTTTGGCTCACGAAGCTCTCTAAAGCGTGATGATAATCAAGTGGCGTTAAAAGTGTAGCTCTGCTTTCTGCTAATAATTTTGAAAAATCTTTTAAAATATCTACCGTATCTTCCTTGATGGCTTTTTTCATATCTTTTTCATTATACTCTGTTGGCTGTTGGATGATTAAATTTATCTGTGATGCTAATTCAACCAGAGTTTTGCCTCTCTCTTTTGTAGCATGCAATATGTTATTGCTTCTACTGTCCTTACTTAAATCAACACCAAAATCTTTTAGCATCTCTACTAGCTTTTCGTTTGGAGTCTCTTTGATATAGTGACTATTTAACCACAATAGTTTATTAAGATCATAGCAAGACGAGCTTTTGGAGATATGTGATGGCTCAAAAAGAGACTTCATCTCATCTATACTAAATATCTCTTGGTCTCCATGACTCCAGCCTAGACGGAGCAAGAAATTGAGCAGTGCTTCAGGCAAGAAACCAGCTGTTTTATACTCCATTACATCTGTTGCTCCATCTCTTTTGCTAAGCTTCTTGCCTTGTTCGTTGTTTATCATAGCTAGATGACTAAATCGTGGCAATTCAAAGCCTAATGCATTATAAACGACTATTTGCTTTGGTGTATTATAGAGGTGATCATCTCCTCTCATAACCTCAGTCACACCCATAAGTGCATCATCAATAGCTACTACAAAGTTATATGTAGGCGTACCGTCACTACGGGCAATGATGAAATCATCTACTTCACTTGAGGCTATATTTATCTCGCCCTTGATTCCATCTACAAAGGTAATCATACCACCTATCGGGGCTTTGATGCGAATGACTGGCTCTATTCCTGCAGGTGGAGTACCTGTGAAATCTCTATACCTACCATCATATCGTGGTCTCTCTTTGCGTGCCATCTGCTCTTCTCTGAGAGCATCAAGCTCCTCTTTGCTCATATAGCATTTATATGCCTTGCCTTCACTCAGTAGTCTATCTATATACTCTTTGTAAATATCGAATCTTTTAGATTGATAAAACACTTCTCCATCGTACTCCATACCAACCCAGTCAAATGCTTCTATAATTGCTTTTGTAGCTTCTTCTGAGTTTCTAGCCATATCTGTATCTTCTATACGAAGTAGAAATTTACCACCATTTTTTCTAGCCCAAAGCCAAGAAAAAAGTGCTGTACGAAGACCACCTATATGTAAATATCCAGTGGGTGAGGGAGCGAAACGAGTTGTAATCATAAAAAACCTTTGTAAAATATATTATTTGCTAATTCTCAAATTTCAAGCAAAGCTCAAAATTAGGTCTTCGGCAGACAGCCCTCGTGGCTAGCCACGATTATAGAAATCATATGTGCAATTATACCAAAAAATGACCTAGGCTTACTGCTTGAGCTTGTATATCTTTGAATATGGAGATGACACAACTAGCTCAAAACGGCTCTTGTCATAATTCCCAATCATAAACATCTGGGTATAAATAGAGTTAAAAGTATCAATATCCATCACTGCAAATTGTCCATATTGCTCCATATACACAATAGCATATTCACCATTATCGTCATACTTCTGTGCCTGATTTTTGCTACTATCTTTTGATGCCATTATAAGTGTTTTTGCTTGTAGTTTTTGGCTATTTATATCTATCATCCCACTTTCTGTGTTTATGACAATACCATTATCAAGTGTAACCATACTACCATCTTGCTTGACTACTTTTGCTGTATACAAAACTCTATCTCTAGTGCTGGCTCCGCTTTCCAAATCAATATCAGAAAACTGAGCAATAACAGGAATAAGCTCTAGCATTCTATATGGTAGATATAGATATATATCACGACTTTTTGGTGGTAATTTATAGTCCTTGCTTTCTAGTGAAGCTAATAGGGTGCGACTATCTAGCTGGTTCGGCTGACCATTTTTAAACAGTAAATCGATACCGTCGCTACTGCCTAGTTTTTTATAAAGTTCGGCTTGTTTTTGCTCTTCACTGTTGGCCTTGCTAGTAAATGATTTTTTCATCACATCGACAAATTTATAATACTCATCTGTTGCTGATATTAGCAAATTGGACGCTAATATAGGTGATGTCGTAAGCAAGGCTTGTGAGACTACAAAGTTTTCATGGTGATGCTTGCCACCGTCTATTAGCGTACTTGTACCACTATAAAACCACACAGGATAGCCATAATCCCACCAAGTTACTGTTACATCGTTTGAACTTGATATTGCTCTTAGTTTTTCTAGATCTGCTATTTCGTTATGCGTTAGAACGGTTGGCATATCATACTCAAAAACATGATAGATGTTTGGTATTAGCAAAATGGTAATAGATACTGCTATAAATGCTATCTTTCTCCCTTTTGCTACAATGCGTTCTGATATGTAAAATATGAAATAAGATGCTCCAAGAGCAGCGATAGGAGTAGCATAAACAGTAAATCTAAGCCCACCAATAAGTGCAAAAGAACCAATACCCAAAAGAGGTAAGGCGATTAAAAAAGGTCTGTGCCTATATACCAAAATTCCATACCCGATAATAGCTAGCACAAGCCCATATATAGAGCCACTAATACGGTTAGCAAATGTCATAAAGTCGATACCAGAAGCCTCTTGAACTGTGTGTATTACCCCGAAAAAGTGTAAGCCAAGATTTGTATTTTCTTTTGCTGTGTAACTAAGTATTTTAGAAGATATAATACCAAATATATTACCAAAATAAAGCAAGACTATAAAAGCTAGTGCTGAAGCTATGATTAGGGATTTGCGTGAAAATTCTTTACTTTTAAATATAAGATATAGTGCAACTAATGCAAATAATTGAACCAAAAATCCGTACGGATACTCATATGGCGTCGTCATATCTCCAAATGGCATAAGTGCAACAATAAGCAAAATAAGAGCTTTATATGTAAACTCTTCATTTCTATGATACCATAGCTTGTAAGCTATATATGATAATCCTAATCCAAATATAACTCCCTTGCTAGAAGTATAAACAAATGCATAAAAGACCAGAATAATAGAAGCGTAAAAAAGCATATTCCATGATGATTTTTCGATACTCCGTAGCATAAAGTATAGTGCAAAAACAGGTAGCCATATAGAGAACATATCTGTATCGTAATACCCTGCCATAGTACGGTTGTAATAGCTATACGCAATAGCCCCTAAAAGTGCAGCACTTAGTCCCCAGAACGGCTTGCCGTAAAGGTTTCCTATAAGCACAAGTGGAATAACAATAATAGATGATAAAAAAACCGGCATATAAAAGAGAGTGGTCTCGAGTGAAAACGGAGAGATCCATACAAGTAAGGCACTAAATAGTATTGTGCCTTGATTCCATATCGTCCACATTCGTGGATTAAACTCATGTGAACCATCTAATATATTTTGTACACCGCTGGCAAAATAATAGCCATCATTTGTTGTGAGTATCAGCTCATTATTCCATAGCATTGATGGGTCACCTGAATTCATTACTACCCATATCATTCGCACTAAGACACTAAACATATATGCTATGGTTATTAACACTATAAGTGTTTTTGTAGAAATCTCTTTTTTCTCTATTTTTACTGTTTTCATTAGTTTCCTTAACTGTTTAGCTGATGATTAAATTCTGGCACTATTTCTTTTAAAATAGCCAATTTGTCATTAGAATTCAATAGCTTTTCTATGTCACCGTCAAGTTTATCTATTTGATAATCAGTTCGCGCAGCTACTGTGATTGATTCATACTGCGTATGAGCATCGCTATCATCTATGAGTAGCTCTTCATACAATTTCTCACCAACTCTAAGCCCTGTGAACTCTATCTTTATATCTTTTTTGCCACTAAGCTCTATCATCTTTTTGGCTAAATCAACTATCCGTATAGGCTCTCCCATATCTAGGATAAATATTTCTCCGCCTTGTCCCAAAGTAGCTGCTTGTAATACCAGTTCACACGCTTCAGGAATTAGCATAAAATATCTAGTTATATTTGGATCAGTAACTGTGACTGGTCCACCTGCCTCGATTTGTGCTTTGAACTTTGGTATTACGCTTCCACTGCTCCCCAATACATTACCAAACCTAACAGCTACTATTTGCGTATCTCTTCGCTCTACATTTTGGACATACAGCTCACATATTCGCTTTGTTGTTCCCATCACATTGGTTGGGCGAACTGCTTTATCTGTGGAAATTAGGACGAATTTAGCGACACTGTATTTAATAGCCATATCTATGGTATTTTTTGTGCCTATGACATTATTTATTATAGCTTCACTTATGTTCTCTTCTACAAGTGGCACATGCTTGTATGCAGCTGCGTGAAGTACAATATCAGGTCTATGGATAGCAAATGTATTCTCTAATGAGCTTAAATTTACTACCGATTGCATTACAAGAGCTTTGTCTATCCCCTTTAGCTCTTCTGCTATAGCGTATAGATTATATTCGCTATGGTCTAACAAAATAAGCTTCTTAGCACCAAATGACGCACATTGCCTAGCAATCTCACTGCCTATACTGCCACCTGCTCCAGTGATAAGCACTACTTTATCTTTGACAAACTCACCTATTAGACTTTTGTCTAAATCTTTTGGGTGTCTAGCTAGCAAATCCTCTACGGATATATCTTTGAGTTGCTTACTGTAATCCCCTTCCAGTAGCATCTCTTTGAGTGATGGCAGCACCTTAATGGAATCAAATACTGATGATAGATTTTCATAAATATACGCTGTTTGCTCTATGGATGCCGAGGGCATCGCAATTACTAGTAAATCTCGCACTGTACCCATATTTCTAGCTTTGTATCTCTCTAATGATATGATACGAACACCATCAATGGAGCGATTTTGTAACGATTTACTGTCATCTATAAAACATTCAATCTTGTAGCTACTCTCTTTTATTTCGCTATATATCTTCATGCCTGCACTTCCTGCACCATATATCACTACTGATTTTGTCTTTGTAGCACCCATATTTCTAGCAAAATAATAGCTATACATCGCAAGATTTATAAAAAATATAAAGACAAAAAGCTCAGAGAGCATAAACGATATAGGTATTTTCTTATAAAAAAATGGCATATAAATAGCAAAAGCAGCAATAAAAACTATACTTTTGAGCAAAAAGCTCTTTTGTGTAGCTTTTGACCACGAGAGAGAATAATCACGAAATAACAGCACTGATGCCAAAATTCTAACAGCGATAATCACCCACACTGGAAGCCAGATAAAGTTCCAGCTCTTATGAGTAACAAAAAATATCCAACCAAAACTAGCAAAGGTAAGAACTATAATAGCAATTATATTGAGAAATCTTTTGTCAATATTTTGCAAATTTTTAATCATATTTTTTTACCATTCCAAAACCAATTATTAAGATTTGGTATTATACAATATCACTTTGCTTAACTAGTTTAACGCCTGCTGTATGCCAAAATAGATACCCAAGCCCAACGCCAATCATATCAGCTACCACATCAAGCAGTGAAAACTCTCGATATGGCAAGAAGTACTGCACAATCTCTATCTGAAAAGCAAACACTAAAAGTAATAAAACTTTGGCAGTTGTGTTTAACCTCTTTGATGCAAAAGAGAGCAAGATATACAAAACCATAAACGCTACACCGTGATTTAGCTTATCCCACCCTAGGGTTATATTGAGCGTATCGTTGCCCTTGAATGCAAGTAGTTCGATAATGATGAGTACGATAAAGAATATAGCTTTAATTGGTTTTTTCAAGTGATTGTCTTTTTGGCATTTTTATTTTTGATATTATACCTCAAAATGCGATAGACATTTCACTACCAATCTCAAATCTAGCCAAATCATCATCTAAAAGCTCAAGCGTGATTTTATTGCCCTCTTTAGCTATAATTTTTGCTACTGTTTTGTTTACAGGGAAAATTATATTGGGTATGTCTATTTTTGTTATCACACCACTATCAATGAGTGCCACCCTATCGCTTAGTCTGCTAGCTTCATCTATATCATGACTCACGAGAAGCGTAGTGATATGTAGCTTATCGTGTATCATTGTAAGCTCTTCTTGGAGTTTGGCTCTCATGGCGTTATCTAGGGCTGATAATGGCTCATCTAGCAGAAGTATCTTTGGCTCTCTGGCTAATGCTCTAGCCAGGGCAACTCGTTGTTTTTGTCCGCCTGAGAGTGCTTGTGGTTTTGTGCTTGCTAGGCTTGTTAGCTCCATCATAGCGAGGAGTCCGTCTATGTCTGCTTGTTTATTGGCATATAGTAGATTTTCTCTCACGCTCATAGTGGGAAATAGTGCATAGTCTTGAAATACAAAACCTATGCTTCTTTTTTGTGGAGGTAAGTTTATTTTTTTGCTACTATCGAACCAGATTTCATTATCCACTGTTATCACACCACCCTTTGGTGTTTCAAGCCCTGCTAGTATCCGTAGTAGCGTAGTCTTTCCAGCACCTGATGCACCAAATAGAGTGATAAATTCGCCTTTTTTTATCGCTAGTTTATAATGAGCTTCTATATCTCCCTCTGCTCCATCAAGCTCTATATGTACATCTATATCTATCATCTGCTAAGCCCTTGTAGGGATTTTTTATTAAGCGTATAGACAAGCAGTAAAATAGAAAAAGTAACTACAAATAGACTCAAAGCGTACTGATGAGCAAGAGCATAATTGAGTGATTCTACCTCATCATAGATAGCGATACTAGCTACTCTCGTCTCACCAGGGATATTACCACCTATCATAAGAATAACTCCAAACTCCCCAACTGTATGAGCGAACGCAAGAACCATTCCTGAGATAAGTCCGTGCTTTACCATTGGCAAAACCACTCTTAGCATTGTTTTGAGTTTTGATTTGCCTAGAGTATATGACGCTTCAAATATGTTTGATGGAATCTGTGAGAGTGCTGACTGTACAGGGTGAACCATAAATGGCAAACTAAATAGCACCGAACCTATCACAAGCCCCTCGAAACTAAACGCTAGATTTATACCATTTTCTTTTAGAAATGCACCGATGGTTGAAACGGGACTAAAAGCAATAAGTAGATAAAAGCCAAGCACAGAGGGAGGCAAGACTAAAGGCATAGAGACGATAGTTTCAAAAATCGCTTTAAACCTCATCTTGCTAAATGCCAAAAATGACGCAATAGGTATACCAATAATCAGTAAAATAAGTGTTGTGACAGATGCTAGTTTAAAGGTTAGCACCATCGTTTCTATAAAAGAGTTATCCATCTATTTTCCTAAATCTAAAATCTATAATTAAGTTCAAGTCTTATCTCTTGATTTGAAGTCTCTTTTGGATAAGCGATTGTTGGCTTGTTGGCTTGATCCATAAATCTAGCTTTTAGCTCAACACCTTCAAATTTTCCTGAAAGTTTTTGGCTCAAATCTAAGTTCCATTGCTTAGTATCACCATTTGAAAATCCTCTATTTGTTGCACTACTATATGGCTTCTTGCTCTCATCTCGATCATATTTACTATAACTAAGATTGGTACTTAAGCCCTCATTGAGTGCTGAAAAATCATAATCAAGTCCGATTTTATATGCCGAAGTTCCTGCATTCCAATCTGTTTGCGTCATACTTCTAGTGTATCCATCTGTTGGAAATCCACGCCATGGAGCTATCAAGTCACCATTATCTGAGGTTTTAGAAGTAGCAAGTAGTAGCTTAGCCTCTTTATAATTAGCAGTGGCTTTGAATGCAACAAGATGAGTATTGATACTGTTGTCTTTGTCCCCATTATTCGTTATTGGTTTGATAAACTCCCCTGCTCCATCATCAAACTGCTGGATATATCGTCCACCTAGTCCAATAATCACATCTCCTGCCTCAAAAGCATAGTTAGCCTCCACTCTAGCTTGAGATACCAAATCATTCCATTTCATACCCCATGCTTGAAGTTCTAATCCATCAATAGATTTATTAGTCATACCAGCTACAAAAACTCCTGCCGAATCTCCCTTGCTATCATCTCCTGCATTATAGTGTGTGGAGTACTGTGAGCGAATAGCATTTGGGACATCTAGTCCATCAGCCATATTGCCAAAGTATATCGCACCTCTCTCTTTAAAGCCATTCATATAGTCAAACTGAAATGTTGTGTTAGCAATATCATTAGATATGACTTCCACCCCCTCGGCTACAATAGGAATCATTTTGGTATCGTTTGGTGCAATCCATGGATTTGTCATCAAAAATCGTCCAAATCTGCTTTTACTCTTGCCTATATCATATTGCAAGTAGCTTTGAGCCAACACAGCGTATCCATCACCATAAAACTTGTCACTTCCAGCCCTACGAAACAAATCAGCACTTGTGGTTGCTGTTGCACCATCTTCTTCGTCTGTCATCTGAAATGGATTGAGCGTCGTATATCCACTAAGCCCAACACTAAATCCATACAATGGGGCGGTTTTATACAAGAGGCTCCCACCCAACGCTAATCCAGTTGCATCTGCGCCATTTTTACCAGTTACACTATTATCGTCCCAATCCGTTGAGAAATATTGCATTCTAATTCTCTTTTCCCACTTGCCATCACTTAGTGCTGTTGCTAATTCATTTGCCATAAGTGTTGAACTCATAGCTAACATGGTGATTAAACTCAATTTTCTCATAGCAACCTCCTTACTTTTCTGATGGCAAGACATAGCCATTATTTTTTAAGATACCTTGTGCTTTAGCTGACATAACAAATCTCAAAAACTTCTTAGTTGCTATCTGATTTTCAGGACTTCCATTTTTAAGTCCTACCATTGCTTGGTCGATCTTATTGTATGAAGCAGGATTAACTTCTACCCATTTGCCTACATTTTTCATATCTGGAGCATAGACTATTGACTTTGCCATAAATCCCACATCGACTGCTTTGGTAGTCACATAAGTTGCTACTTGATTAATTGATTCACCATTGATAAATTTAGGTTGTGCTACACTATCGACTTTGTAATAACGCATAGAATTCATCGCCTCTTGACCGTATGGAGCAGTTTTCGGATTTGCGATGGCTATTCTTTTGACATTTGGATTAGCTAGCATTGCTACCCCTTTTGACAAATCAGCACCATTCGCACTCCAAAGAATAAGTGTTCCATAAGCATAAACTTGAGCGGGAGTTGTTGTAAAACCACCTTTTGCTAATTTTGCTGGATACTCCACATCAGCAGATAGCAGTGCATCAAACGGAGCTCCACTCATGATTTGTTGCGTCAATTTTCCTGATGCACCAGTAATTATTTTGACATCAATACCTGATGTCTTTTTAAACTCTTTAGCTATATCTGCTAATGCATATTTTAGATTTGCTGCTGCTGCAACCGTTATGGTTTGCGACCATGATAAAGATGTAACAACCACCGCTGAAAAAATAATTTTACCCAATAACTTCATATTATTGTCCTTTGTAGTTTAAATGATATAACGATAAAGCCAATGCAATAAGCGTTCCTTAGAGTTTTGCAAACCAACGTTATGTTTAAAATGATATAATGATATTGCTTAAATTTATCTAATGGCATTAATATTTATTTGTCTTTTGTAAACTTAATCGGTTATGATGGCAAAAAGGATCTGTATGAAATTTAGTGTAGAAAAATACAAAAGTATAAATAGCGAAAATATTAATAAAATGGTACTAGCATTTTATATGCGGATACTGGGAGAGGACAATGATGTATCAAAAATATTCGTATCAAAACTTGGAGATGATATTAATAGTGAATTATGGCAGGAGCATATAGGGATACTTACGAATTTTTGGGCAATGATAACCCTAGATGACACAGCTTATACTGGTAATCCGTTAGCAACGCACCTGTCATTACCACTAAAAAAAGAGATGTTTGGATTGTGGATTTCTATGTTTTATGAAACTATTGATAGTTTATATATTGATAGACTTGGTAGTGTATTTAAAAATAGGGCTGATATTATAGCTGGGAATTTTATGAGAAATATGCGTCTGTAATTTACACTTGTTGTTGTTTCGAAAAGACGGTACAATTATCATATGAAACAGATAGCAAAACGAGTTTATATCATTCGACACGCCAAATCAAGCTGGAGAGATTTACAATGTGGAGACTTTGACCGCCCACTAAATAAAAGAGGTGAGCGAGATGCTCCGATGATGGCACATAGACTTTTCAAGTTAGGAATTCATCCTGACATAATCCTATCAAGCCCTGCAAAAAGAGCCAAGACAACAGCTAAATACTTTGCTGATACACTAGGAGCAAAGATCCTTTTGGATGAGTCAATCTATGAAGCTTCTCCTTTAAAGCTCAAGCAGTTAATCCAGACGGCACTGGAGTCATATGATACTGTAATGCTCATAGGACATAATCCATCGCTTACTTTGCTGTGCAACACACTATGCGATGAGTCAATCGAAAATATCCCAACTGCAGGTATTGTTGGGCTAGGGTTTACCTCTAGTAATATTGATGGAATGGGGAAATTACTCCTTTTTGATTATCCAAAAAAATAGCAAAAGGCTAGAAATTATATCCCAAGCTCACACCAAACTCATTTTGACTCGCTGCATCACTAATTCCATATTTATAATTTGCCATTGTAAACCATTGTTGATTAATAGGAACATATGCTCCTATTCCAACGGTTCTAATGTTATCAACATCAGAATAGATACTGTCTGAATCTGCGTAAGATAGACTGAAAGAGCTATTTTTTGGTCCCATATATCCTACTCCACCATAAAAAGCATTTGTGTTTTGGTAGGTTGCCACAGTTGGTATATCTTCATCATTGATTATCGTATGTGCGTATCCACCAAATATATTGGCTTTCTCTGTAATATTATACTGTGCTGCAATATTGCCAGTATAATCTGTGGCTTCATTATTGTACCCTGTTGAATAAGTTGGCAATATCACGCCTACACCAGTTTTAATCATTAGTTTATCAGATGGCTTAAAAGTATAATATGCTCCAAGCATAGTATCGCCCATACCACTACTATTTGTAGTGTCGCCTGATGTTTTAAGGTATGAAGTTAGCAATTGTGCTGAAAAATTACCTCTATAAACATCGGCTTGAAGTGTCGCAGCTGATGACGATGAAGTTCCTATTATGCTTGGATTTGCACTAGCATAATTGTACCCCATTATAACATCATAACTTGTTTTGCTATAGAGTGATTTTGTAGTACAACCACGAGAATTTACTAAATCACTAAAGGGAGTATTTGGGCATTTGTCATTTTGATCATCAATTCCATCAAAATCAATATCACTTGCTGCATGCAAAAATAGTGTTGAAGTTAAAAAGATAGCTGGTATAAGTTTTTTCATCTGTAAACCTTTTGTTTATTTGTTTTTGAAATTAGGAAGACTGTGTGACCCCATGCCACCAGGATTTCCCTGTTGCATAGGCTTAGGGGAAAATTGACTTTGCATTGCAGACCCACTATTCATGCCACTAGCAATATTTTTTTGTAGCTTTTGAAGTGCTGCACTTCTTTGCTCTTCGTTCATTTCAGAAAGCTTGGTTTTAAGATTATTCATTAATTCCATACGCTTCTCCTTTGGTGCTTTCATTATTTCAGCAATTTGCTTATCAATAGAGACATCACCATATAAATTAGAAACAAGGAACATAGCAAAAGCTACTTGTAAAAATCGCATCATTTATCCTTTATTACAATCTAATTTTAACCTACAACTGTTATCGAAGTGTTAGCGATGAAAAATCAAAGCTAAATTGCGTTCCCTGACCTATAATACTCTTAACATTTATTGTTATTTTAAGGTCATCACATATTTTTTTAACAACATGCAAACCGATACCAAGACCCCGTTCATGCTCCTTGTAAAAGCGTTCAAAAATTCTCTTTGGCTCTTTTATCCCAATGCCATCATCATTAATATGTAGTACTTTTCTGCTTGTATCTATACGAATCCAAACTGTCCCAGTATCCTTACTATATTTAGCAGCATTTCCTAATATATTATCTATAATAATTGTTAATGCATCACGATTTGCATCAACTGGCATAGTCTCATTAGAATCATCAAAAATAAACATAACATTTGAGAACGAATACTGCAATACGCCAACCCTCTCTTTTAATAGTCCATGCAAATCAAATATCTCTTTTTGAGAGGGATGACTTCCTAAATAGCTTTTTAAATTATTTCCAAGCGAGACAATGGTTGCAATACTCTGCTCTATTCTCTTTATTTTCTTAGCCTCACTAGGTGATGTCTTCAAGAGACTAGTATTAAGCCTAAGACTTGATAGTGGTGTATTTAAATCATGTATCATATCCTTACTAAACTCTTCTGTGAGATGCAATGCCTTTTTAAGTGGATAAAGTGCATAGAGAGAAAATAGAGCAGAGAGGATTAGAAGCCCCAAAAGAGTAATCAAAAAATACTGAAGCAGCATATTAAATATTTTATTTAACCTGACATCAAATAACTCTTGTGAAAGATGAAGCTTAAGTGCATATTTATCACTAGGTATGGGAAAAAGTGCGTAATATCCTGTGCTGTCTTTTTTTAGATAGTACAATGTAGTAGCATTTAGAGGTGCAAAGTCGATTGTGTACTCTTTGCAATTTAGCTCGAAACTGCACACTTTCATTTCGTTAAAAATTTGCTCCTCAAGTGCATGATGTTTTTGAACATATTCAAACCAAAAAAATAAAGCACTAGATAGAGACAATGAAATTAAAAAAATTAAAAAACTTTTTATAAATGATTCTTTTTCTGCACTACTCAAGATGATATCCAACCGCTCTGATATTTTGTATTTTCCATCCTGTTGTTTTCTTTAGTTTGTTAATGGCAACACGCAAAGCACTCTCGCTAGGATGTTCCATAAGCTCAAAAAGATTTTCTTTTAAAAGTGTTTTTCCTATATTTTGAATAAAAATCCTTAAAAGTGGAAACTGAACATCCCCAAGCGTAATTAGGCGATCAGCTCTTCGTACTTCATTGTTTTGTGGATTAAAGCTAATCTCGCCATGCTCTATTTTCATATTTGATTTTGCAAATTTCGCCTCAATCCTAACAATAAGCTCTTCTGGGAAAAAAGGTTTTTTTATATAATCTTCCGCTCCTAGCTTAAACCCCTGTGATATTGAAGCTATATCGCTCAATGCACTAATAAATATAACTCGTGTCTCGTCTCCTGACCCTCTAAGCTCTTCAAGAACCTTCAGTCCATTAAGCTTTGGAACATTAATATCTAAAATATAAAGGTCGTAAATCGCGTCGAATGTGGCATCTGAAGCCTCATGTCCATCTTTTGCCCAAAACACTTTATGCCCAGCATCTTCTAACATCTCTTCGATAGTCTCACCTAAAAGTGAATCATCTTCTAATAATAAAATTTTCATACAAAAACCTCATTTCTTATCTTCTAGCAATATTATAACTATTTCTAAAATATTTAATGATAAATACTTTAAAAAGCATTATTTTCGAGGGAAGGGGAGAAACCCTCGAATATGATTAACGGAAACGACCGCCCATTGACATTTGACCGCCCATTGTACCCATTTGTGTTTGCATTTGAGTACGAGTTTGTGTTTTAAGACCAGTACCTATTTGTGTGCCTACTGGATTTTGTTTTACAGTTTCTTTGAACGCTGCAAGTTCTTCTGAAGTCATCAATGCAACTCTAGATTTCATTTCAGTTTGATACGCAGTACGATCCTCGACAGCTACAGTTCCTCTTAAGGCTTGTAATTCTGTGGTGGTCATAATTGTATAATCAGTAGCAAATCCGTAGGCAGTAGCCAATCCTAAAACTGCTAGTATTGTTAAGGTTTTCATAATGTGTCCTTTTGTGTTTTAATTTGTCTAGCACAAACATCTCAAAATCTCTTGGTTGTTTGTGTTTCGATAGTCGTATTATTACACAGAAGCATTAGTAGATAATTAGCAGACTTTTAAATTATTTGCTCATTGCAATTTATTTTAGTATTTTGACCTTTGCATTTGCATTTGTCCCATTTGATGTTTTTGAAACTCTTCAGGCGATACCTTACCGTTTTTGTCGCTGTCCATATCAGCAAATGATGGAGCATTGTTCACATTTTTCATCATTTTGCCTTCCTTTGCATTTTGTATCATTCGCTTGTTGCGTGCTTCTTGGAGTTCGCTTTCCGTCATATATCCATCATTATTGATGTCAAAGTCACTAAATTTAGGCATATTCATCATAGATTTTCTTCCCATGCCCATCATTGTGCAGTTATTGTTATATCTACGCATGTTTTGCATCTGCCCAGCTTGATGTTTTTGGAATTCCACCCGTGATATCATCCCATTTTTGTTAGTATCAACATCATCAAATGTTGGCATTTTCATTTTGTTTTTTTTCATGCAGATATTTCTGTTTGATTTCATATAATCCTGTCGCTGGTCAGGAGTCATGCTTTGCATACGCTTTTGCATCTCTTGTTGGAATGCAGGACGCTCATTTACATCTACTTTCCCACGCATGTTCATCAACTGCTCGGTACTCATTTTTGAATAATCGGTTGCCATTGCCACGCAAGCCAAAACAGCTATCATTAATAATTTTTTCATTGTTTATCCTTTAGAATGTTGAGATTAACTCCATCTAACTGATTATCCTATTTAGAAAGAGTCTATAATAATTATAACATATATGTAAACTATTTGTGTAATTATTTTATTGTATAAATATCCTACACACCTATCAAAATATCATCATAATCAATAGAAATATACGCTTTATTGGTTAGCCCTAGTTTCGAGAGTTCTATTTTGTCTGCTACTGCTACTATATTCAAGTCACTACTTACTGATATTACCAGTTCCACACTATCTTCATAGCTCTGAAACTTCACAACCTCACCAACCAAATCATTTGATAGCTTCACTTTATTTGTTTTGACATGCTGCAGATGGCCGACTAGTACATCGCTGGATTTAATAATGGCGTACACCACACTTCCTGTCTCTATCCCCATATCCGCAAGCGACTTCTTCGTGATAGTGGCACGCAACTCTGTTTGGTTATCTACTGTGAGTGTTAGTGTGCATTTTGGCTCTTCGATTTCTATCTCTTTTACGGTGCATACTATCTGATTTCTAGCACTCGTACTTAGAAAGCTTCTGCTCATCAAGTTTGCTAGTTTCACTGCATCATCTCCAGCTGCTGCAAATCTATTCATAAACTCACCATGTAACTCTCTAAATCTCTCAAAAAGTGCTATCTGTTCATGAGCAAATGCCGTGAGCACTGTACCCCCACCGCCCTTGCCCCCCGTCGTCTTTTCTGTGAGCGGGTATGTGGCTTTTGTGTTCATGTCATTGACTCTATCCCACGCTGCTTTGTAGCTCATCTTCATCTCTTTGGCTGCTTTGTGCATAGAGCCGTGCTTTTCTATCATTCGCAGCAGCTCCACTCGCCCACTACCTAAGTATACCTCTCCATCTTTATCTAGCCAAAATCGCCCATTAATTTTTAGCATTCTTTGCCTTTTGTATATTTTGTTAAATAAATTATATTATTATACCCTAAGCTCAATTGATATTTGCATTTCTCGTTGGATGCCGTTGATCAAGCACGAGTATGACGGTATTTAGAATAAAATTGTGTTAATCACTCAACTTCTTTTTTATAACCCTCATAATAATAGGACTGCTCTATCCCTTTGAAGATGATTTCTCTATTGTCAATCTCATATGTAAGATGAGATTGTAGCAAAGTTCTGAGTTCCAAATCATTGATAGGGCTTCGCTCCATGGCTTGCAGATAGAGTTCTTTGTTCACAAACTGCCAATTGACAACTTGTCCTATTCTTGCTTTGAGGAGCATATCGAGCCATATTCGCATCGTTCTACCGTTGCCCTCCATGAAAGGGTGAGCGATATTCATCTCTACATATTTAGAGATAATCCCTTCAAAACTATCTTCGCTCATTTGTTCGATTTTGACCAAAATTTCTTTAAGATACAACGAATTTGCAAATCTAAAACCACCTTTTGAGATATTTACACTTCTAAGCTCTCCTGCAAAATCATAGAGTTCATTAAACAGATATTTGTGGATTTCTTTTAATCCTTTGGTTGTGCCAACTTCAATCTTATCTATAGCTGCCGTTTCAAATAAGCGATAAGCATTTTGCAAACTTTGTTCATCCATACTTTTCATCACATCTCCTTATTCACTATCAATTTAATAACAAATTATACCCTAAATCTTTCTGGACTCCTTTCTACACAGGAGTGACGGCGTTTTGTAATAAATATGTAAAGAAACAATTACCTTTTCATTCCTTCATAGATATCTGCTAGACAAGCTACAAAATCAGGATGATTATTGGGTGCAGCAGCGACACGATAGTCAATTATCCCAACCTCATGAGCGAGTTCACGGTACTCAATGTCAAGTTCATGTTTGGTCTCAGAGTTATCTATTGTGAATGCCACTGGATATACGATGACTTTCTTGCCTCCAAAGCTCTTAAGTGTATCGTCCATATATGGGCGAAGCCACTCCACAGGACCCAGGCGTGACTGATATGCTAGATGCGTCGCACCAAACATTATCCCCTCTTTTTCTAGTGCTTTTTTGGTAGCCTCTACTGTTTCTATGATTTGGCTTTGATACATATCTCCTGCTTTGACAATGTTTAGTGGCAGTCCATGAGCTGAAAACAGAAGTTCAAATTCATTAGCATTATCTCCATTTAGCGACTCTTTGATTCGTTTTACAAGTGAGCTAATATAAAGCGGGTGTGTCTGATAGCTATCAAGAGTACGGATTTTGTCCGTTATGCCAAGCTTTTTTGCTACTTTGTATATATCATCATCACTAGATAGCGTGGTAGTGCTGGAGTGTTGAGGATAGAGGGGGATAGCATATATCTCATCCATTCCTACAAGCCCAGCCATAACTTCATCAGCAAATGGCGGCGTATAACGCATCACCATATGCACACTAGCATCTACTTTTTGGCTCAAATCATCTACAAGCTCCTGCGTATACTCGACAATAGGAGATTTGCCACCTATCTCTTTGTAATTGCTCTTTGATGTCTCTAATCTGTTAGCGATTATATACTTTGAAATTCCTAGTCTGATTGGTTGAGGAGCTGCTATGATACGGCTATCGTTAAACATATTGTGCAAGAATAGCTTAACTTCGTCTAGATTGTTTGGTCCACCCATATTTAGTAACAATATCGCTCTGTTCATTTCATCTCTTTTTGTTTTTATCATAACAAATTTTTTGTTAATACTTCGTATGGTATTATATTGAAACATTAAAATAGGAAATATTATGAGCAAAAGAATAGGCATTATTGCTATGGCATTATCCATGGGCATACTATTAGTATCTGGATGTAGTACCAAAAAACCAGATGTTGCACTCAAGGAAGCTATTGCTAAAACAAATAGTGCCACAAGCTACAAAATAAAGGGTGAAATTAAAATAGATAGATTAATCATAAAATCTCTACCCGCACCTACAAAAAAATACAATCCCCAAGAGATCGTAGATACTTTAAGAGCCACTACCATAACTTATGACACCACGATTGATGAGACAAATGCAAAAGTAGAAGCATTATGCTCTCTAAATACAAAGTATGACGGCATAGACATGAGCATCAAAATACCAGTGATTATGGATTATAAAAATGAGACACTATATTTTGGTAGCTCTGCGATTAATTCTGTATTGTCATTAGCTAAAAAATATGATAAAAAAATGAAACCAAAAGATAAAATAAATCTAGAAAAAGTAAAGTCAATATTGACTGAACAAGAATATATAAAATTTGATTTATCAGAAAATGGTGACATAGCAAAAGAATTAAGCAAGAATAAAAAGACAAAAAAAGACAAAGTACTAATAAAAGAACTTCAGGATAATTTTACTCTAAATGAAGAATATTTCAAGAAATATATCGCTATCAGAAAAGAAGCTAGAACTAGAATTATTAATGATATCAATGCCACAGCATTCTCATACAGCAAAAATGAACTTTTTGGCAGTAAAAAAATAGTTCAAATCACTCTAGATAATAACAAGACAGCCAAATTAGTAGAATCTATTGCTAATCTAGCATTAGATTTTATAGCACAAGATAAAAAATGGAAGCTAGAGATAGATAAAGTTGATAGAAAAAAAATAACACCAATAGTACAAATAGCCTTTATGTTTGTCGATATAAACACGATCATGAGTGTTGGTATCGACAAACATGGATATATCAACCACTTTAATACTAAATTCGAGATAAGCGACAAGAAAAATGAACTAGGCAATATATCAATTTCAAATGAAAACTCTTATAGTAACTTTAATAACGCAAAGTTCTCGTTTGATACAAATGATAGCAGCAAATACATAGGGGTAATGGAACTAATCAAGAAATTTGAAGCACTTGATGCCCCAAACAAAAAGAGCAAGAACAAAAGATCCAAGAGATAGAAATATCTGCTCTTTTAAGACAAAAATTCTACTTTAACCTACATTTAGCTAAAATCACGCAATTACAATAATTAATTTACAAGCAAAAGGCAACAAATGAAAGTAACAGTAACAAAAGTAGACGATGCAAATATAATAATGAGTGCAACAATCTCAAAAGAGCAAATTGATAAAAATATTGACAAAGTAGCAATAGACGCTGGCAAACACATGAAAGTAGACGGCTTTAGAAAAGGCAAAGTACCAGCCCATGTAGTAAAAAAACTTCACGGCGACAAGCTTGTTCAAGATGCTGAAGCAGATGCACTTAGAGAAGTTATGAATGAGGGAAGCAAAGAAGCTGGACTAAAACCTGAAGAGTTAATAGGCGAACCTACATTCAAAAAATTTGAAAAAACCGATAGTGGTATTGATGTGGAAATTGAAGTTTCTGTAAAACCTACAATTGTATTGGGTGATTATAGTGATTTGGCTCCTAAGTTTGATAAACCAGTAGTGCAAGACGCTGAAATCACAGAGAGACTAGAAGGTCTTGCTACTTCTCAAGCTCCATTTGCAAAGATTAAAGGCAAAAGAGCATTGAAAAAAGATGATATGTCTGTAATGGACTTCGCTGGTAGCATTGATGGTGTTCCTTTTGATGGTGGTACTGCTGAGAAATTTAGCCTTAGAATTGGTTCTGGTCAATTTATCCCAGGATTTGAAGACCAAATGATAGGTATGAAAATGGGCGAAACAAAAACTGTAACAGTAACTTTCCCAGAGTCATACGGTGCAGCTAACCTAGCTGGAAAAGAAGCTGCGTTTGAAGTAACTCTTCATGAGATACAAGAAAAAGTAACACCTGCTTTGGATGATGAACTTGCAGTAAAACTTCTACACGGAACAGAAGGTGCATCACTAGATATGTTAAAAGAGAAAATCAAAGACCAACTAGAGAGAGAGAAAATCTCAAAGCTATACAATGATGAGCTAAAACCAAAAATCGTAGATGCACTAGTAGCTAAATATACATTTGCTTTGCCAAATAACATTGTAGAGCAAGAAATAGATGGCAAAATCAACCAAAGAGCATCACAAATGAGTGAAGAAGAGCTAAACGGATATAAAGAAAATCCAGAGAAAATAGAGACTCTAAGAGCTGAAGTGAGAGAAGAAGCAGAGATGAGCGTTAGAGCTACATTTGCAGTGGATGCTTTGGCTCGTGCTGAAGAGATTACAGTTAGTGATGATGAAGTTTCTCAAGCACTATACTATGAAGCAGTAATGTCAGGTCAAGACCCACAAAAAGTAGTAGAGTATTACACTCAAAACAACCTAATGCCAGCAGTTAAAATGGGTATCATAGAAGATAAACTATTTGGTAAACTTCTTGGTATCGAAGCGTAAAAAGTAGCAAGGCTACTAGGGCTGTCTGCCGAAGACCTAATTTTTGACTTTGTTCAAAATTTGAGTATAACAATAAAAAGGAAGTAGAATGGTAATACCTTATGTAATAGAAAACACAGGCAAAGGCGAGAGAAGCTATGATATCTACTCAAGACTTCTAAAAGATAGAATAGTAATGCTAAGTGGAGAAGTCAATGACCAAGTGGCATCATCTATAGTAGCTCAGTTTTTGTTTCTAGAGGCTCAAGACCCTGATAAAGATATATATTTTTATATTAATTCTCCGGGTGGCGTGATAACTAGCGGGCTATCTATGTTTGATACTATGAACTATATCAAGCCTGATATCGTAACTATCTGTATAGGACAGGCTGCCTCTATGGGTGCATTTTTACTTGCAGCTGGCACAAAAGGCAAGAGATATGCCTTGCCAAATGCTAGAATAATGATACACCAACCATCAGGTGGAGCTCAAGGTCAATCAACTGATATCCAGATCCAAGCCAAAGAGATTCAAAGACTAAAAGATACTCTAAATGAGATACTCGCAAAACAAACAGGCAAAGATGTCAAGCAAATAGAACTTGATACCGAGAGAGATAATTTCATGTCTTCAGAAGAAGCCGTGACATATGGTCTAATCGACAAAGTACTGGAGAAAAGCCTCTAATCATGGTACGAGATATTGTCATATATCCTGATAAAAGACTGAAGCAGATTTCAGATGAAGTGACTGCTTTTGATATTACTCTTCATAAACTTCTTGATGATATGTACGAAACCATGGTTGCCAAAAATGGCGTAGGACTTGCGGCTATACAAGTAGGTGAGGCTGTGCGTGCACTAATAATAAATATTCCCATGTCTGATAAAGAGCGAGGCGAAGATCAGCCACCTCACAATACACTAGAGATTATTAATCCTAAGTTCATTACATGCGAAGGAAAAATGGTGTTTAATGAAGGTTGCCTAAGTGTGCCTGGAGTTTATGAGGACACCACTAGGTTTGAGTATGTAAAGATAGTATATCACGATAGACATGGGGTTGAGCAAACACTCGAAGATGATGATTTCCTAAGCATCGCTATTCAGCACGAAATCGACCATCTTGACGGCAAAATATTTATCGAAAAACTCTCATTTACCAAGAGAAAAAAGTTTGAAAAAGAGTGGAAGAATAGGGATAAGTAGCCCTAATCTATATCACCATAAAATCAATATAGCTCAAATCTATTGGCTTATTGGCAAGATTGGCAAATAAGACTGCTGCCCCTGCACCGCTACCATCACTATCATACGAGAGGTTACCGTTTGTAGTATTGTAGAGTATAAAGTCATTTGCATCAATCGCTTTTCCAGTGGTGTTGGAGGCAAAATTATCAGCACTCAACGCCCCATCGATTAATTTTTTAAAGACAAGGTTATTAAGGCTTAACATATCTTCTACTGTATCGAAATCCAAGATAGTGTCGATATTAGTAGCCCCAAGTGTAACATCAAATATAAATGTATCACTCCCCTCTCCACCAATTAGCGTATCGTTGCCAAGTCCACCGTTTAGTGTGTCATTTCGTGAACAAACCACATTCTATCACTAACTGTTGTATTATTCCTGTCACTAAAATCTGATTTATAATCACTAGAATCAAAAAATACATTACTATTTACTGACATAGCTGCACCATTTTGCATAATATCATTCGACCTTATTGTAACTGCACTATAGTCTATAGAATTGCCAAATATAGGTCTAAGCATAGCTATTTCACCGGTTGTTAAACTTCTGCTATCCATTATTTATTCCTTTGTAAATTTATTTTATGTTTGCTGATCCAATCGCTTACTTCATTTTGTTTTAGTTCTACAATATCAAACTTATTTGTGTTTGTATTTTTTGATATTAAAAAATTTCCTTTAACTTCAATCCAATTATTATCTATCGGACTACTAGACCAATCTCTTGTTCCCAGTTCTACTTTCTCACCATTCACACTTCCACTCATAAATATGGTGTATACGACATCTGTATTTAGTTTTTTTGCCTTACTTGGTAAAAAAGCATTTCTTGCTCCATATTTAATGCAATTTTTTTCTCCTGCTAGATATGAAAGTTTAAATTGTGGTTTTTCAGTTGTATCTATATGTTCACTCCACATATCTTCTTCTTCAAGACTTGGATAAACTGAAGTAGTATGTATAGCAAATGTATCGATGACAAAATTATCAATTCCATTAAAAGATTCGACATAAAAACATGGCTTACCTTCTTTTGATACAATTCTAAATTCTTTTTTCATTGCATAAGAAGGTCTCTTTTCGCCAATACACCCACTAAATCCAAGCACCATAATTAGCCCAACAACCACTATTTTAAATCTCATCTCTACTCCTTTTATCTTCAATTAAATTTATTATAACCTGTTTGATTTTGACTCCTTTGAAATGGAGTTTAAGCGACACAGCCACCATAATTGTCAAAACCATTGAGATATGCATAGTTATCTCCAAGCGTATCAAAACCATAATTATTAGCAAAGTTACCACCATCAGTCCATGATGTAAAATCTCCTTTGGCATAATCCCAGTATCCAGTTTCATTCATTAATCCATATGAACTATCATCTTGTGTATAGAAGCCATAATCACCAAACAAGCTATCTTTGTAAGCGAATGGCGAAGTAGCCACACCAGCAGCTATGAGTGTGCTTTGTGTGATACTTCCTTGAAAAGCCTCTAGGAGTGTTGAAGTGGTGTTTTGTAGCATTTGGAGTGTGGTGTCTCCGTTGGCTGGGTCATAACCTTTGATGTTACCTAGGAGGGTGCCGTCTACTCCTGTGAAATATGAGTTTGTAGTTTCTGTCACACCATTTGAGCTTTCTCTTGTGCCACTGATGACATTGCCTAATCCTTCTAGCGAAGTGGAAGTGAGATATATTGTCTGCCCATCCTCTAGCGTTATTGTAGTACCATTCGTGGTTTCGTTCCACATGGCTGCTACGATTTGTTGGTTTTCTGGGTTGAGGGAGTTGTAGAGGTTGTCGTTGATATGAAGGTAGCTTTTTACATTGTCAAACTTATTGTCTGTATCATTCAAGAGTTTATTATACAAGCCTTGGTTCTCCAAAGGTTTTGCGGCATCTAACCCATCTCGTATCATTACTCTATCTTCGGCATTGTCGTATAATCCATGCATGTTGATATAATCAGGTGTAAAAATACCCAGTGCTGATGCTGTGCCATAATCAAGAAGCGACCATGCGTATTTTACATAAGAACTTCCCATGTCGCCATAATTACTTGTAAGCTGTGCACCTCCTGCTCCTGAAAGTAAAACATTTCTAGGTATTCCAAGTGCTGTACCTACAATAGCATAGTTATAATTACCAAAATCAGCATAAGAACTATCTAGTTGCTTATAATCCATAGGCTTATTGTTGCCAACCTGATTTGCAAACCATGACATAGTTTGCAATACCGTCATGCCCTGCGTAGCGTTGATTGCAAGAACAACATTATCTGTAATTTGTATACCTGGTGGCACTTTTCCATTAAAGCCATAATTATAATCCGACATTTTATTTTCCTTTTTTTATTTTTCTACTCACATAACAAGCTGTTAAAACAGCAACAAATAAACCAAAAACATCATGCATTGACTCATCTTCGCTACCTCTACCATTCACTCCGCTTAGCTCACCAGTATGATACTCCTCGGCACACATATACTCACTCAATGTTAAACTAGATGGGTGCATTACCCAATCAAGCCAATGACTAAAATGTAGCATAAAGAAAAACATAGAAACAAACACTACTATGTGGATTATAATAGATTTTGCTCTCATTTCACAATTTGCATACAAGCCAGAAACCAAACAATATAAAAACAATCCCATAGATAAAAACCACCATATTATTTCCATTTTAAATCCCCAAATTCCAAACTTTTGTTTTTTGATACTCTAATGACTTTGTGTCACATCTGCATGTTGATTTATCATAATTAAATTCGACCATAAACTTGCACCAAGCTACGCCTTGTGGTCTTGTAAGCTTACAAGCAAAATTATATGTTTTGTTTCTTTTGTCTTCTTTCACTTTCATTTCAAAAATATTATTAATATGTGGTTCCAAGTCTAGAGTACCTTGCTCTATCTGATTCTTTGGAGAATGATACGGTAGCCACATATCTTTAAACACTCTTCCGTTTATCATTTCATTTGAAATTCTAATATTTGAATCAGACAAATTATATATTCCAATCTCGTGACCGTAATTTCTATAATCATACTCATAACTAGATTTGATCAACAAAGCTATCAATACTAAAACAACTATTCCAAATATTTTCATCTCACTCCTTTTATCTTCAATTAAATTTATTATACTATCTTTGATATTCGACTCCTTTGAAATGTGACTCAAGCTACATAGCCACCATATTGGTCAAAACCATTGAGATATGCATAGTTATCTCCAAGCGTATCAAAACCATAATTATTAGCAAAGTTACCACCATCAGTCCATGATGTAAAATCTCCTTTGGCATAGTCCCAGTATCCATTTTCATTCATTAATCCATATGAACTATCATCTTGTGTATAAAAGCCATAATCACCAAACAAGCTATCTTTGTAAGCGAATGGCGAAGTAGCCACACCAGCAGCTATGAGTGTGCTTTGTGTGATACTTCCTTGAAAAGCCTCTAGGAGTGTTGAAGTGGTGTTTTGTAGCATTTGGAGTGTGGTGTCTCCGTTGGCTGGGTCGTAGAGTGAGATACTAGGGTCGTAACCCAATATGTTGCCTAGGAGGGTGCCTTCTACTCCTGTGAAATATGAGTTTGTAGTTTCTGCCACACCATTTTGATTTATTCTCGTTCCACTAATGACATTGCCAAGTCCTTCTAGCGAAGTGGAAGTTAGGTATATTGTCTGTCCATCAGCCAGAGTAATTGTCGTGCCATTGTTAGTTTCATTCCACATGGCTGCTACGA
>DHVW01000009.1 GCA_002412865.1 Sulfurovum sp. UBA5198 | reverse complement strand
CTCTCTTCAGGAGTCAACTCCACCTACTATTTCAAAATCGCTTCGTACTGCACTGTATCTTTTTGTTTGTTACCAAGCGATTTTATATTCCATTTGATAGCTTTATAATCACTAGCATTTGCCACTCTTTTTTTGCCATTTTCTGTTACCATCAAATTAGCTGGTATATCAAAAACCTTATTATCTAACGAATATGATATATCGCATTTTGTACTACATACTGCACTACTATCAACAAAACTCATATTCTTTGGTATAGCGTTAGTAATTACTAAATTTGTAGCATTTTCTAAACCACTATTGTTTAGAGTATTTATATAGCGAACTTTTGTCCCTGGAACTACTCTAGTTGTCTTGACCCATTTAATCTCTTTACCTATTTTTTTTTCTTGGAATGACGCTGAGCTGATACTCACATCTGCCATTAATAGAGATGAAACTGCAAAGAAAACAACTAAAAAACTTTTTTTCATACAAAATCCTTTCTTCTAACTTTTAGGCGAAATCGCCTTTTGCAATCTTGCTCACAAGACTCCAAAAGATTATCTAATCTATCCTCACTTGAAATGTTACTGTTTTTGCGTATGGTATTGTCGCTGTCTGTGAAGCATTGCCCAAGTTTACCGCTATTTCATTACTTACAAAATTACCTACATCACTATCACCAGAATCACTCAAGCTAACACCATCCAGACGCAAAGAGCCTGCCACATACGAGGTTCCTGCTGGTATAGTATCATTAACAACAAGTGTCTCCACATTGCCAACTCCTTCAAGTGTAACTAAAATCGTATAAGTGATAATAGTTCCTGTAAAAACATCACTTGTATTTGTGGAGGCACTTTTAGTGAGCTTCACTCCAACTAAATTAATCTCATATGTTCCAACAGCATGGCTTCTGCCACCATTAAAGCTATCTATGGCATCTACTCCGTCTATACCGGCTCCACTATGAATAGTGCCAGTTGCCCCAGAGCCACCAGTGGCTGATATTGCCTCTAATATATTTTTGGATTGATTACCATTTGCATATGTAGCGGTTGGTATATCTGATATCAAAAACAGCAAAGATGTACCATCTGCCTCAAGCCACATCTCACTCACGAGCAAATCTCCGCCATCATAAATACCATTATTATTGCTATCGCTAAATATTCTTGGATTATTTATATTGAAATTAGAGCTTGGGTCGTTGCTATTGGTTAGCGTAAATTTATCTTTTCCATTACCTGTATTTGTGATTTTATATGTCAAGACTCTATTTGTTTCACCACTCTCTACTAAAATTGCTGCTGTATCTTGCCAAACCAGATTCACATCTATGAGCTGGTCAACTCTATCAACTACGCTATTACTGCTCATACTATGACTTACTCCACCGATTTGATACTCCAGTGTTGCTATATTGGTTATATCCGTACCTGCTTCTACACCTTTTGCGTTAGAGTTTACACTTAACAATATATATGCAAGTAGAGCGAATATAACTTTAATCATAGCTCCTATCTCGGGTCTACGATTTTTCCAGCTATCGCAGATGCTGCTGCTACTGCTGAATTTGCTAAATAAATCTCACTTGTTCTAGCTCCCATGCGACCTACAAAATTTCTGTTTGTGGTCGCTACACATCTCTCACCATCACCCAAAATCCCCATATATCCACCCAAACATGCTCCACAAGTTGGATTACTTACCACTGCTCCAGCTTCTATAAGTATCTCTATCAAGCCCTCTTTTTGAGCCTGAAGAAGTATCTTTTGTGTAGCAGGGGTTACTATCATACGGGTATGCCTAGCTACTCTGTTGCCTTTCATAATCTCAGCAGCTATTCGCAAATCTTCTATTCGTCCATTCGTACAGCTTCCTATCATTACCTGGTCTATTTTCAAATCATCAGCGACTGCTTGCTCTATGCTTTTACCATTTGATGGCAAAAATGGATATGCAATTACAGGAGATAGATTAGCCACATCAATAGTAATCGTTTGCGAATATTTAGCATCGCTATCAGAATGATAAATTTTTAGCTCATCTCTGAGTCCACTATTCGCTTCACTTCTCTCATCAAAATATTTCATAGTTACTTCATCGACTGCAATAATTCCACTTTTTGCTCCGGCTTCAATAGCCATATTGCATATCGAAAATCTATCTGCCATCCCTAAATATGCTATAGTATCCCCTGTAAACTCCAAAGCTTGGTATAAAGCACCATCTACACCAATCATTCTAATAAGTTCTAAAATAATATCTTTGCCGTAAATATGCTTACCAGGTTTACCTATTAGTTCAACTTTGATACTCTCTGGAACTTTAAACCAATTACCTCCAGTAATCATACCAAACGCCAAATCTGTACTTCCCATACCTGTACTAAATGCTCCCAACGCTCCATGCGTACAAGTATGAGAATCTGCACCAATTATTACATCACCTGCAATCACAAGCCCTTTTTCAGGCAACAATGCATGTTCAATGCCCATATCTTTTTCATCAAAAAAGTATTTCATATCGTGTTTGTAGGCAAATTCACGGCTAATTTTAGCCTGATTAGCACTCGCAATATCTTTAGCAGGGATATAATGGTCCATCACGATACAAAAGTTATTTGGACGAGCCAAACTTGCAGCACCGCTTTGTTCAAATGCTCTTATTGATATCGGAGTTGTGATGTCATTTCCTATAATCATATCTATATCAACTCGCACTATCTCACCAGCATAAACATCATGCCCAGCATGAGCCGAAAAAATCTTTTCTGTAATTGTTTGTCCCAAAATCAAATCCTTGTATAAAATATATATAATTAATGCTCAAATTTTAAGCAAAGCTCAAAATTAGGTCTTCAACAGACAATTCTTATGAATAGTCACTCTTGCTAAGTTCTTATAATTATAACATATTATGATAAAATGTAACAAATAACAAGGAGAGCATTTGAAATACGGCGAGTTATTGGCACTGCAAAAAGAGTTATCCAAGTTTGATACAATATTTAAAGCCAAAAGAATTAATAATAATACTGTCATTTTGAGGTTTGACAAGGTAAACGAATATGGATTTGTAATGACTAGAGGCTCGAGTACAGTCTACCTATCTTCACAACAAACATTTACTCAAAACTACAATGCGCCATTTGATAATATGCTTGAAAGTATGCTCTCTTATTGCAAAATATTAGAAGTCAAAATCGTAGCAAATGATAGGATATTACGCTTTACATTGCAATCCAAAAATAGTTACAAAACTAACACTTTTTATCTTCAATTTGAGTTTACAGGAAGACATACAAATATCATAATTATTGATGAAAATGGTGTTACAATAGAGGCTCTAAGGCACATAGATAGTGGGAAATCTTTTAGAGTTATAAGACCTGGGGTTGAGCTACTTGAAGTTCTCCCAAGGGAGCAAAAAGCGAACGAAATAGTACAAGATATAGAAGAGATTTTAAAGGGTAATTATCAAAATTTACAAGTAAATGAACTTAATCAAATTAAATTAAATTTACAAAATAGCACGCAAAAACAGTATAATAAATTCAACAAACTTTTAAAAGCACTTCCAAGCGAAGATGGGCTCAGCGAAGAGCTTGAAAAATGCAATCTATTTGGTTCACTTGCATTAGCATATCGTAATGACATACCTGAATTTTCAACTGAATTTAAAACGCATGATTTTGTAGGAGAGTCTATTTCTATTCCAATTCCAGCCCACATATCTCCAAATCGCTTAGGCGATTATTATTTTACAAAAGCAAAAAAAACTAAAAATAGAGCTGTTCATATTTATATAGAAAAAGAAAATTTGAGCGGTAAAGTAGAATTTTATACCAGACTTCTTGATTTAATACAAACGGCGTCACAACTATCGCAACTGTCTCCATTTATCTCTCAAAATTCTACTCAAAAAAGAGATAAAAAAGTGAATGATGAAGTGCAAGTTTTTTGGATAGAGGGTCACAAAGTCCTAATAGGTAGAAACAAAAATGAGAATAAAAAGGTATTAAATCTAGCGAAAGCAAATGATATCTGGTTTCACATACAAGGCATACCATCTTCACATGTCATAATCAAAACAGACAAACAATCCCTGCCACAAAGTGTAAT
>DHVW01000008.1 GCA_002412865.1 Sulfurovum sp. UBA5198 | reverse complement strand
AGCACAAAGAAATTTTGCTCAGGCAGAATCAATATAAGTATTCCTGTGCCAATACTGCAAAAACTTGAAGAAAAATACAAAAAAGCAAACAGTAGTGAGCTAAGAAAAGCCATAGAAGATGGTAGATGGGAAGTAAATGCCAATGTGATTTCTACTGGAAGTGATTTTGATGTTCAGCCAAGCGATGATAAAAAATGGTTATTTACGACATTGACACAAGCAGATGTGATAAGTAGTGAGTTGTCTGTATTGGCTTCTTGGGATCAATACAGAGATAAAGTATTTTCAAAAACAAATGCAATTACAAAGAGTACTGGACTACTAAGTAAAGTCAATATAAATTCATTCATAGAAACATTACTGCAAGATGTTTGTTTTGAAAGCATAAGAGATGTTTCAACATACTATACAAAGAATGTAAAAAGATTTTATAGTTTTGTGAATCCAACTCATAAGATGCTTTATGATGATAGAACTACTTATTGTCAAAAATATACCTTTATAAACTATACTTTAAATTCCATAGATATAGTAGAAAGTGGAATTAAAAATGGCAAAGAGTATGTAAAAATAGTTGTCAACATAGGCTATGACATTGCCAATGATAGCAAAAACCTATCTGGTTCAACGGTGCAGAAAATGACACTTGTGGTAGAAGATGGTGAAATAAAAACAGAATCAGTATCCGAACAAATAATAAAGGAGAAAAAATGAAAAAAGTTAATATTGAATTTAAGAATTAGTTTTGTTTTTGGAGACATGACTGGCTCAAAGTTGTTTTTAGTTGCAAACAAGTGGAATCAAGCAAATAATATACAGGATACCACAATGCTAAAACAACTATACTCGCCAAAAGTATTGTATTATAGAACTACAATGGATGACAGCAGACACTAGACTCCTGCCTACGCAGGAGTGACGAGCTATCATGAGTGATGGTGAATATCAAAAAATAAAAATGATTTTTGTCATCCTGAACTTGTTTCAGGATCTATAATCTGCTAGATACTTAAACAAGTTCAGCATGACGAATTTTACCACCCTGAATGACCGCAGGAAATCCTTTAGGGTTAGTTCAGGGTCTAGATACCAAAAAAAGCTAAATCAATACTCTAGCCTCCAAGGCACGAGAGAGTGACAGCAGGTCGATATTTTCTAGCTCAACGCCTGTGGGAACTCCTTGGGCTATTTTGGTAAATTTGATAGTGAAGTTTTTTAGTTTGTCCTCTATATATAAAATCATAGTATCGTTTGCAATGCTTGGTGAGAAAGCAAAAATCACCTCTTGCACACCATTAACGGCATTAAAAAGATGTGTTTCATCAAGGTCACTAAGCTCAGTGATTACATAATATATTCCATTAAATTGTCCGCTCTCTTCTAGGATTAAAATATCTTTTGCACTTTGTACTACGCATAGCTGTGTTTTGTCACGATAATCATCGCTACATATTGCACATAGCTCATTTTCGCTCATGTTGTGGCATTTTTCACATTTACCTATTGCCCTAATCCCAGCTTCAAGTGCGTGAGCAAGTTTCATAGCACCAAATCCATCTATCATTACAGCATGATACGCTAGGCGAATTGCTGATTTTTTGCCAATGCTTGGAAACGCCTCAAAAGCATTTACAATATTTTCAAATGCCTCAATTTTAGAGTGTCTCATAATCCACCACTTTGGAATACTCTACAACTTGTTTGATGAAATCTACCACCACTAGATGTTCTGGGTGCACGGCATACGCATTTAAATCATCAATGGAAGCAAATTTTGTAATAATACTCAAATCCATTGCTCTAGTTTCATCGGCAAAATTTATACCAACTTCTATACTTTGCAATGTTGGAACTTTGCCAAAAAGTCTTAACAGTAGCTCTTTGGCTTTTATTGTATTTTCTATTTTATTCTCATCTTTGAATGCAAACATCACTATATGAACGATCATCGTATACCTCTTTAAATTTGGCTGTATTATAGCTAATTTATGGTAGAATTCGACCAAAATTATGATACAAAATACAAAGGTTTTAAAAATATGGATATAGATTATTATGAAATTTTAGAGGTCTCAAAAGATTGTAATGGGGCTGAACTCAAAAAATCATACAGAAAACTAGCAATGCAGTATCATCCTGATAGAAATCAAGGTGATAGCGAAGCTGAAGAGATGTTCAAGCAGGTTAATGAAGCATATCAAGTATTGAGCGATGATAATAAAAGAGCAACTTATGATAGATATGGTAAAGATGGATTAAATGGCGGCGGCGGCTTTAGCGGCGGTGGAAATATGGACGATATTATGGATATGTTCAACTCAATGTTTGGTGGTAGAAGTAGCGGTGGGTTTGGCGGATTTGGTGGATTTGAGCAGAGTGCTAAACGATCATCTTCAAAGTATCCTTTGGATTTTGAAATCAGATATACTTTAGAGTTCCAAGAGGCTGTTTTTGGTTGTGATAAAGAGATAGAGGTGACTTACAAAGATGCGTGCGTTGCGTGTGATGGCACAGGAGCGGAGGGCGGAAAGCTTAAAAAATGTACAACCTGTAACGGTAGAGGTCAAGTTGTAATGAAACAAGGTTTTATGTCATTTGCACAAACTTGCCCGACTTGTCACGGAGAGGGAGAAGTGGCTGAGAAAAAATGTAGTAGTTGTAATGGTAAAGCTTATACAGAAAAAAAAGAAAAAGTCACAATACAAATCCCAGCAGGTATAGATAGCGGTAATCGTCTAAGAGTAAAAGGTCATGGAAATAGCTCAAAAGATGGTAATAGAGGTGATTTGTATGTGACATTTGCAGTGAAAGAAGATAATCACTTCATCAGAAATGGTAATGATATCTATATAGAAGTTCCTATATTTTTCACTCAAGCGATACTTGGTGGAAAAGTTAATATTCCATCATTAAATGGTGAATTGGAGCTGGAACTAAAAAAAGGCACTGAAGATAAAAAACAGTTCGTTTTTGCAGGTGAGGGGGTAGCTGATGTGCATAGTGGACGCAAAGGGCGACTTGTAGCTCAAGTAGAGATTAAATACCCAACGAAACTAAGCGATGAGCAAAAAGAGTTGCTTGTAAAACTGCAGAACAGTTTTGGCGTAAAAGGTGAGCCACACAAAACAAGTTTTGCAAGTTGTTTTGATAGAGTTAAAGGTTGGTTTGAATAAAAATAAAGGATTCATCTGTGGAAAATGAGAATATTAAAAACGCTTCAAGAAGTAGTTATCTAGGTCTTGGCTTTATGTTTGCATTTTTTATTGCATGGGCATTTGGTATAGACAATCCAAACTTTATCGGTTTTTTAGCTTTAATGATAGCTGTTTTGTTTATGAATGGTTTGGCTCAAATTGATATGCTTATAGATGAAGAGTCACCAAATTGGTGGAAGAACAACAAGTTGCTTTCATTGTTGCATCATATACATGCTGAGGGCGAACTCGCAGGTATTTTAGTTGGAGTTGTGTTATTTGTTTATATCGTTGCACATGGTCATATAGCAGATATTCATCTACCTATTTACGCAGCACTAGCACTTAGCGGAATAATGGCAGCGGCAAATATTGCAACACACAAAATCATACCACTAATGAATAAGCTAGAGCGAGTTGTAGGTGTTTGGGGTGCTGTTTGGATAGGCTCTATGCTCTCTACTCTCACTGGTGCTGCGTCATCTGTGTTTGTTTCGCAATACTTGCTTCCTAGAGTAGAGGTAAAAAATAGAGATGAAGTAGCTTTGAGGTTATCCGCTGGTATTGGGCTTGGGAATGGAATTTTGCCATTTGTAGCACCTCCTGTACTAATAGTTTGGGCGTTGCTACAAGAAAAACTTGGCTGGAGTTTGGCGGATTTGTTTATGATGGTTGGAATAATTGGTGTGATATATTCAGGCTTCATAACTCATAATATCAAAAATTTAGTTACACCACTCAATAATGCTAATGGAGCTATAACGAGTATATTTAGCTATGAACTATTACTTTTATTGCTTGTGGTTGTTGGGAATATTTTGGCTTATACGACTGTATATATGCTGATTTTTAATATCATAGTTTCCATAATTGGTATTTTTTTAGGTAAAGATTTTAATGAAAAATGGCAACCAATAATACTAGGTACATTGCTAATAGCTCTTGAGGTTATAGGACATATGGCTGAACCTTTTGTGCATCACGCGATTATGACTATTGTGCCTAGTGGAACACCTATACTGATATTGGGAATAATTTTATTCTTTATGTCTGCATGGACTTCACATGTGGCCGATAATGCACTTGCTAGTAGAATTTTAGTAGGTACACTTTTTGGTATGGGGTATATCGGAGCAGAGATGGATTTTTTGGTTTCCTCTGTACTGATAGGTGCACTGTTTGGTGGATTTTTGCTAATCCCTGCTAATATACCAAATTTTCCAATCGCTAGAATATTCTCTATTAATTCAGGTGCATGGTTTAAAGCTGGATTAAAAATATACTGGACTACTGTCATTCCACTTGCATGGATTATAGGGTTGTATTTCACCATTATATAAAAAAGCATTTCCATTTTATTTCTATTTAAGTTCTTAAAGAGTATAGTTTCTAAAGGATAAAAATTATCCAAAATCTCTCTAAAAGGAACTTTAGCATGGGGAAAAGAGGAAATTCAATAATAAAAGGCTTAGAGATAAGCGAAATAATAGCAACTCTTAACAGAGCGTACGCCGATGAGTGGCTCGCATATTACCAATATTTTATAGAAGCAAAAGTTATTAAAGGCATAATGAAAGATGCAATAATAACAGAGCTTACGCTTCATGCTGCTGATGAATTAAGACATGCTACGATGATAGCAGATAGAATTGTGCAATTAGGTGGCGTACCACTAACCAATCCAAAAGCATGGTTTGAACATACAAATTGTGGTTATGATGAGCCGATTAATTTTGATGTTATGGGTATATTGGATGATGCTATCAAGGGCGAGCAGTGTGCAATCTCGACTTACTCTAAGATCGTTGAGATGACAAAAGATAAAGATATAGTGACATATGATTTAGTATCTTCTATCTTGGCAGATGAGGTTGAGCATGAAGAAGATTTACAAGCACTTCATGATGATATAAGCGATTTTATCGAAGATTTGAAAAAACAGTTGCAGAAATAAAAGTACAAAATAAAGCACAAAGTGCGTGAGCTGTCTGCTGAAGACTATAAGCGAATGTGGGCTTTGCCCATAGAGTAAATTAAAGGAATGAAAATGAGACAATACGAAACATATAAATGTAACAAATGTGGAAATGAAGTAGAAGTTAGCAATGTAGGTGGTGGAACACTAGTGTGTTGTGGTGAGGATATGCACTGCACGACAGAAAACTTAACTGCTGTTAATTTGATGAAAGCATTTGCTGGAGAATCGCAAGCACGAAATAAGTATGAGTTTTTTGCAGATGTAGCATTTGCTGAAGGATATCATAGAATCGCTAGGTTTTTTAGAGAAGCTGCAGAAAATGAAAAATATCATGCGATGGCTGAGTTTAAAGCTCATCATAATCTAGTTCATGGGGTGGAGCTGAATACTACCCAAGATAATCTACAATATGCTGCTGATGGAGAGAGATACGAACATGAAACAATGTATCCAAATTTTGCCAGCATAGCCAAAGATGAAGATTTCAAAGAAATAGCTAGACTATTTACAGCGATTGGTAAGGTAGAAGTAGAGCATGAAGCAGAATATTTGGCACTCAAAGCAGCTCTTGAAAGCGAAGGATTCTTTAGCTCGGAAGAAGAAGAAGAGTATGTCTGTGAAGTGTGTGGACATGTGCATAAAGGCAAAAAAGCCCCTGGAAAATGTCCATTATGTGGAGTAGACAAAGAGTATTTCAAAAAGAGAAGTAAAGATGTGACAGTAGGGTAGAGTAAAATCTTTTTTCATGCTGTATTATACGGCATGCTTTGAATATTTAATTTATAAAATAGTATTAAAGTTTTAGTTGAAGTTCGCCAAGATAACTTTTGATACTCTTTCCACTTTCTAGCCAACCCAATATTCCACCTTGAAGATTAACAACATTTGTAAAACCAATCTTTTTGAGTTGTAGACCAGCCAAAATACCTCTCGTGCCTTTCAGACAATATGTAACTATTTTAATATCTTGCCCATAAACTTTAGCTATCTTATCTATCGCCATAAATTCCAACTTACCTCTAGGAATAGTCAATATATTTGGTGCATCTATATACCCACTAGCAAACTCTTCAGGTTCTCTAACATCTACCAAAACCATATTTTCGTTTATAATCAGTCCGTTAGCTGATATCTCTGATATTTCACTCATCGCTTCAGCCAAGATATTTTTGAGATATTGCGATAGTAGCATTTCATCACATTTTGAAGAATACTCATTTAATTTTGTATGTAAATTATTCACTTTAAACCTTTATATGCTTTTTTAAAGTATATAACAATTTACATAAAAATAAATACTAGAATTACAGAGGAAAGCGTGCCTATTTTCCAAAAAACTTATGAAAAAATCCTGCAATGCTTTTTTGTGGTGTGCGAGATAATACCAAATCGCCGCTTATCGGGTCTTTGGTTACCGTAGTTCCAGCAGCTATCATTACATTATCAGGAATTGTGACTGGCGCTACTAGCTGAGTGTCACTCCCTACGAATACATTTTTACCTATTATAGTTTGATATTTATTTTTCCCGTCATAGTTGCAAGTGATAGTTCCTGCTCCTATATTTGAACCACTTCCGATTTCGCAATCCCCTAAGTAGCTTAGATGTCCAGCTTTTACACCATCCAAAATGCCCTTTTTGACCTCTACAAAGTTTCCTATATGGGTATCTGTGAGCAGACTTTGTGGACGAATTCTAGCCATTGGCCCTATATCGCTATTTGTGATTGTACTATCCTCTACTACGCTATTAGACTTAATATGACTAGAGATGATTTTAGTTTTACCTAGTAAGCTCACGCCATTCTCTATGATACTCTCACCCTCTATCTCTACATCACTCTCTATATAGATAGTGTCAGGAAGCCTCATAATCACACCATTTGCCATAAACTGCTCTTTGATACGATTTTGATGAATTTGTTCGGCGTGAGCTAAGTCAATTTTGCTATTAACACCTTTGAATTCTTCCTCATCCACGAATACTGGAAGTACACTTATCTCTTCATCAACTGCCATTTTGATTATATCGGTGAGGTAATATTCATTTTGTGCATTAGCACTTGAGAGGTTTGGTATATACTTGTTTAGTAGCTTTGTGGACACACAATAAACACCAGCATTTACGCTTTTTGTTGCCAATTGAGCCTGAGTGCAATCTTTTTGCTCGACTATCTCTGTAACACTATCATTTTCTATAATAACTCTACCATATCCGCTTGGATTTTCAAGCATAATCACGCTCATTGTAATCTCACTATTGCTATTTGTGAGTCTGTTTAATGCATCATCTGTGACAAGTGGCATATCCCCATTTAATATTAGAGTTTTTTCATATTTTGTAGTTACACCTCTCATGGCTCCGCCAGTTCCAGGGAAGTTTATAGCGTCTTGAATATGAAAATTAATACCTGTATAGTTAGCATTTATCTGCTCTTTTATCATATCGCTTTGATGATAAAGCACAACGGTAATATCATTGCTCAGTTTTTGTGCTGCTTCTATCGCATGAAAAAGCATAGATTTGCCAGAGATTTTATGAAGAACTTTTGGAGTGAGAGACTTCATTCTGGTACCTTGACCAGCTGCAAGTATAACTACGCTTATAGACATTTGATGAACCTTTGGGTAAAATTAGATAATAATTATACCAAAGCCATGATTAATTATAAAGCAACGAAAAGAAAAGGTATAAAATTGGATTGTAAACATTTTGGGGAGTGTGGCTCATGTGGCGTTCACGACAAGGAATATGAAAAACAAGTGAGTAATAAAGTAGAAACTTTATCAACCCTTCTAAACAAGTTTCATAACAAAGCTATTGACTCATTTAGTTCACCAAGTAGCAATTATCGCTCCAGAGCCGAATTTCGTATTTGGCATAATGGAGATGAGTGTAGCTACGCAATGGGAAATATGGCAAAAAAAGGTGTTGTACTGATATCAGAGTGTCCTAAGGTTTCAAAGCCAATTGAGGAGCGAATGTGGAGACTTATAGAGATTATTAATGCTTCAAAGGTGTTATCACATCGACTATTTAGTGTAGAATTTTTGGCTACTACGACTGATGAGTGCCTGATAGTGATGCTATATCATAAGCCTCTTGATGAAGAGTGGAATAGTGAGGTAAGAGAGCTAGAGGCAACGCTAAATGCTAATATAATCGGTCGAAGCCGTAAACAAAAAGTCACAATTAGTAAAGAATTTGTAACCGAAAAACTAACTATCGATAACAATGAGTATTTATATAGATATTATGAGGGCGGGTTCACACAACCAAATCCAGCTGTAAATATCAAAATGATAGAGTGGGCTATGAATCATGCCAGAAGTACTAATAGTGCTAATGGTACGGATTTATTGGAGCTTTATTGTGGACTTGGTAACTTTACTATACCACTATCAAAGCTATTTGGAAAAGTTCTGGCGACTGAAATTTCCAAAAATTCTATCAATGCAGCCAAAGAGAATTGCGAGCTTAACGATGTGAATAATATAGAATTTATCAGACTTTCAAGTGAAGAGATGACAATAGCACTTAATAAGCAGAGGGAATTTGAGAGATTAAAGGGCGTGGATTTAGATAGTTATGATTTCTCTTGTGTGCTAGTAGACCCACCTAGAGCAGGGCTTGATGATGGCACAATCAAATTAATTACAAATATAGAGAATATCATATATATCTCATGTAATCCGCATACATTGGCACGAGATTTAGAGACTATTACGCTAACACATGAGGTGACAAGTGCGGCTATGTTTGACCAATTCCCTCACACTGAACATATGGAGAGTGGAGTATTTTTAAGAAAGTTATCAAAAGGAAAATTAACAATATGAGTAAAAAACCACAAACGACAATGAGTCTAGTAAAGATACTACAATCCCAAGGATTTGGTAGTAGGGCAGTATCGGCTAAAATGATAAAAATGGGCATGGTTCATATAGATGGCGAGAAGTGCTATGATGGCGAAAAGCTTTTCCCTTTGGAAAATTTGGAATTTGAAGTTGATGGCAAAAAATCAATCTACAAAGAAAAACTTTACATTCTAATGGACAAGCCAGAGGGGTATGAGTGCTCACATAATCCAGATTTTCACGCTAGTGTATTTTCACTTTTACCTAATGAATTTTTAGGTCGAAATTTGCAATGTGTAGGTAGGCTAGATGTGGACACAACAGGGCTTTTGCTATTTAGCGATGATGGAGAGTTTATACACCGCTACACATCTCCTAAAAAACATATCCCTAAGACTTATCTAGTAGAGTGCAAACATGAAGTTAGTGACGAGATGATAGGCAATCTTTTAAACGGTGTATTGCTAAAACAAGAAGAAATAAGCTCAAAAGCTTTAGAGGTAAATCGTAAATCAACGCACGAGATAGAACTCTCCATCAGCGAGGGTAAATATCATCAAGTCAAACGCATGATTTCAGCAGCTGGAAACAGAGTAGAAAAACTCAGAAGAATAAGCGTGGGAGAACATAGTATTCCAAGCGGACTTGAGTCTGGTAAATGGGTTTATCTAAAATAGTAGCTTTAATATGTATTGACATCGTAAATACAATTAGCTATAATTAGAAAAGTCTAGTTTACTTTAAAGGGTTAAATTGAAATTTGAATGGGATGAAAATAAAAATATTTTAAATCTACAAAAGCATCAAATAGGTTTTGTAGAAGCAAAAGAGATTTTTGATGATCCTTTGCATATTTCAAAACTAGACCATAGGTTTAGTTATTTTGAGGAGCGTTGGATAACATTAGGCTCTACAAAAAGTTATCAAATAGTTGTAGTGGCTAATATGTTTTTTGATAATGATGGCGAAGAGGTTATCAGAATAATAAGTGCAAGAAAAGCAAGTCAAAAAGAGAGGATTTTTTATGAGCAACATTAAAGAGAGAGAAAAATTTGACGATTTTGAGATAATGGACGAGTATGATTTTAGCGGTGGAGTTAGAGGTAGATTTTATAAACCAAAAAAAGTTCCTACAACGCTGAGACTTGATGATGATATTATTTTGTTTTTCAAGAAAAAAGCCAGTGAAGAAAAAGTGCCATATCAGACACTCATAAACGCATATTTGAGAAAAGAGCTAAAGGTAGTTTAGATATTTTTCATACTTTCGTTAACAAAAACCGTCACTCCTGCGAAGGCAGGAGTCTAGTAAAGATTTAGTATTTTTTTAGATATTCTTTATGCTTTCATTGTGTAGTGTTTTATACTTTTGCAGTTGTGACAGTATATGCTCTATGTAAGAATGTGGAGCATACGGTATGAGATCTATAATCTCTCGTACCTCTTTTGAAAATCGTATATTGTATGAAGATGCATATTCCAGCTCACTGCTAAATAGCTCCTGCTCACTCACGCCCAAAACTTCTGCTATGTAAGGGATTAACTCTATTTTTATTTCTCGTTTGCCATATAGATAGCCAAGTATCGTTTGAGATGATGGTGCTTCATCTGTTCGTTTCAGTTTAGGAGATAGTGCTACTAGTCTATCTGCAAAATCTTTTTTGCTAATCCGTTTCTCATCAAGTAGATAGTTTATTTTCTCCCACACTTCCATTTGTAAACCTTTAGTCAAATTGAAATTTATTAGTCATATTGTAAGTTTAAGCAAAGGTCAATATGTATATAATTTAGTCGTTATGAATATGAATACAGTCCTATGTTGAGATAATTTATAAAAATAATACAAATTTAATAATAAAGGAAAAAAAATGGCAGTAAGTTTGACAAAAGGTGGAAGGGTTAGTCTTTCAAAAGAAGTACCTGGATTATCAAAAATAAAAATCGGGTTGGGTTGGGATACTAATACAACCGATACAGGTATGGCATTTGACTTGGATGCTTCTTTATTTATGTTGGGTGAAAACAATAAAACAACTTGCGATCTAGATTTCATATTTTTTAATAATTTGAAAAGTATTGATGGTTCAGTTATGCATCAAGGCGATAATTTAACTGGTGATGGCGATGGAGACGATGAAGTTATTGATGTTGACTTGTCTAAAATAGATTTAAAATATCATTCTTTAGCAATAACAGTTACCATCCATGATGCAGTAACTAGACATCAAAATTTCGGACAAGTAAGAAATGCTTTTATTAGAGTTATAAATGCAGTTGATAATAAGGAAATAGTTAAATTTGAATTAGATGAAGACTTTTCAGCTGAAACAGCAGTTTTATTTGGGACATTGTACAAAAAAGATGGTGAGTGGAGATTTAAAGCTGAAGGTTCTGGATTTAAGAGTGGATTAAAAGGTTTCTGTGATACTTATGGGGTAAATGCATAATGGCAGTTAATTTAGTCAAAGGACAAAAAGTTTCATTAGTTAAATCTAATGGAACCGCCTTAACAAATTTTTGTGTAGGGTGCAATTGGAGTGCCATTGTTGAAAAAGGATTTTTCGGAAATAAAAAAATACCAGTTGATTTAGATTTATCCGCAGGTATTTTTGATAGCAACAAACAATTGTTGGGAGTTATTTATTTTCAACAATTAATAGGACCTGGGATTAAACATTCTGGTGATGATAGAGTTGGAGATATAGATGGGGATGATGGATTGGATAATGAAGTTATATCAATATCACTACCTGACTTGCCTCAAGATGTTAATCAAATTGTTTTTTTACTTAATTCATTTACTCAAATTGATTTTGAGAAAATACCATTTGCAAGTGTAAGACTATATGAAGGTACACCAACTAAAGTTAATTCAGTATTTGCGGAATACAAAATAAACACCGATTCAAAATTTATTGGCAAAGTTTCATTGATACTTGGAAAATTGTATAAAAGAAATAATGAGTGGAAGTTTTCTGCAATTGGTGAAACAACAAGTGATAAGGAGTTAGGAAAAGCAATTGAAAGTGCTAAATCTTATCTATAGAATAGCTTGATGGAAAAACTGAAAAACTATTTTGATGTAATTATTGTCGATACAGCTATGGCTATTTTGATAAGAATTTTAATCAATAATAACAAAAATAAAGTTTATTTTGATCTTAGTGATTACTCAACAAACTATATCTTTTACAAAGATAAATAATAAGAAGGATTTCAATGAAATATTTTTATAGTTCAATTTTTATTTTAGCTATCGGATTAGCTATCGCATTTTATTTAGGCTCTTGGGAAGCTCTTTATATCACACTACTATTAAGTATCCTAGAGGTAAGTTTATCTTTTGACAATGCAGTGGTTAATGCAAAAGTTTTGGAAAATATGACAAAAGAATGGCAACAAAGATTTATATATATAGGACTTCCAATTGCAGTATTTGGAATGAGATTTATATTTCCTATCGTAATTGTTGCTGTTGCTGGCGGAATGGGGGTGTATGAAACATTTAATCTCGCAATAGAAAATCCAGTAAAATATCACGAGATGTTGGAACACAATAAATTAGGTATATATGCTTTTGGTGGTGCTTTTCTATTGATGGTATTTATGGATTTCTTTTTTGATGATGACAGGGAAGAAAAGTGGATACATATACTTGAAGACAATAAAATAACAAATAAATTATCCGATACCAACAATATAGAATTAATAATAGCTATGGTCGTTGGTTTGATATTGATACATTTTACAAACTCGTCAACAGTTGCAATGGCTTATTTTGGTGGAATCTTATTGCATAGCATTATATCGTCACTGGATGACATTATGAGTTTAGATGGAATCAGAAGTGGACTAATGGGGCTTTTATATCTTGAAGTGCTTGATGCTTCATTTTCCTTTGATGGTGTAATCGGTGCATTTGCATTGAGTTCAAATATTTTTATAATAATGATTGGATTAGGAATCGGTGCTATGTTTGTAAGAAGCTTAACGCTTTATCTTGTTGAAAAGAAAACACTTCAAGAGTATATTTACTTAGAGCATGGAGCACATTATGCTATTTTTGCATTAGCAACAATAATGTTATTGAAGATATTTTTTGAAGTTAGCGAAGCATTAACTGGAACGATTGGTATAGCTTTTATTTTGATTGCTTATTATAGTTCCATTAGAGCAAATAAATTAAAAGCCGTTGAAAATGATTAAACTAAAAAATTGGTATTACAATATCAATAAAAAACAAAGAATAATAGTGTGGGTCGTTAGTATTTTATTAACAGGCACAAATCCTATTGGTTGGATATTTTTTGCTTGGTGGTGGTTGCCAATGCTCACTTATTTAGAATATTCGAGAGAATAAATTATGGCAGATAAAATAGAATTTATTTTTTGGTCAACATTGATTCTGTACATCGTAACACTTGTTTCTGTTCCGTATGTTGGTGTTTATTTAACATATGTTGCGATACCTGTGATTATAATAAGCGGTTTAATTTGTAAATCAACGCATGAGATAGAACTTTCCATCAGTGAGGGTAAATATCATCAGGTAAAACGCATGATATCAGCAGCTGGTAATAGAGTAGAAAAACTCAGAAGAATAAGCGTAGGAGAGCATACGATTCCAAGTGAGCTTAAAAGTGGAGAGTGGAGATATTTAGACTAAATCTTTTAGTTAGAATAATCTTTTATGCTCTATCTTTGTGCAGTGATTTTGCACCACTTTCATACCACACTCTTTAGCTTTGGCAGCAGCCTCATTGTTAACTAAACCTAATTGAGTCCAGACACAATCAATATCACCTCTAGCAATACACTCATCAATCACTTGTGCAATTACATCTGGTTTGCGGAATATATTTACCATATCCACCTTGCATGGGATTTCACTAAGGCTTCTGTATACTTTTTCTCCAAGGATAATATCTTCTTTTGGATAGACTGGTATCATCTTGTATCCTGCATTTTTGAGATACGCTGCTACCATATTACTAGCTTTACTCTCATCAGGAGAACAGCCGATTACAGCTATTGTTTTAGTTTTTTGAAATATCTCTTTTATCTCATCTTTGTTTGTATTTACTGTTGGGAATTCGCACTCCATTGTTGTTTCCTTTTTTTGTTTTATCTTGTTTATATAGTTTAGGATATAATTGTATCAAATAATTGCACTAGGAGAGATAAATGCTGGATTTGACCACAATAAAAGAGGCACAAAAGAGAATCAGCGAGGTTGCATTCGTAACACCACTCTCTTTCGCACCATTTATCAGTAGCTTATGTGGTCATGATATTTATCTAAAAAAAGAAAACTTGCAACGAACTGGTTCGTTTAAGCTTCGTGGAGCATTTAATAAAATAGCAATATTAGCAGAAAGTAATATAGGTGGAATAGTAGCTGCGAGTGCAGGAAATCACGCACAAGGAGTGGCATTTAGTGCATCTCATTTTGGTCTTAAAGCGACTATTGTGATGCCGGAGTCTACTCCACTTGTCAAAGTGCAAGGCGTGAGAGATTTTGGTGCTAAAGTCGTATTGCATGGGGCTAATTATGATGAGGCATATGCTCATGCTATGGAGCTTTCAACTAGTGAAAATCTGAGTTTCGTCCACCCATTTGCAGATGATGAGGTAATGAGCGGTCAAGGCACTATTGCATTAGAAATCCTAGAAGAGGTTAATGATATTGATGTCTTTGTGGTGCCTATTGGTGGTGGAGGGCTTATATCTGGTGTTGCCATAGCAGCAAAAGCACTAAACCCAAATATCCGTATCATAGGCGTAGCAGCAGAGGGGGCTCCAGCTATGAAGGAGTCTTATGATGCCAAAACTGCCATTGACTCAACTAGCGTGCGAACTATTGCTGATGGTATTGCTGTTAGGGACACATCACCTGTAACTTTAGAGTATATTTTGAAATTTGTCGATGAAATAGTGCTTGTGGGAGAAGATGAGATAGCAAGTGCGATTTTGGTGTTATTAGAAAAACAAAAGCTATTAGTAGAGGGAGCAGGGGCGGTTGGAGTAGCTGCTTTGATGCATAATAAATTAGCACTGCCAAAAGGTTCAAAAGTAGGAGTAGTCGTAAGTGGTGGAAATATAGATGTCACTATGCTTTCGCTTATCATCGAAAAAGGACTAACAAAGAGTGCTAGGAAAATGAAGCTAATGGTGACTCTGATGGATAAACCTGGCTCATTGATGAGATTTACGGAGATACTTAGAAGTGTTGGAGCAAATATCGTACATATAGGGTACGATAGAACATCCATAGACTTGGAATTCGGTGAGGCTCATGTCTCTGTGGCTATTGAGACAAAAGGCGAGGCTCATCAGGCAGAAATACGAGATAGACTAAGGACAGATGGATTTAGTTTTAGCGAAAATAGCTAATGATTGCCATTGATTTAGGCTCAAATACTATTAGATTTTTGCAAGTGGATTGTAAAACAAAAGAGGTTTTGTATGAGTATCAAAAGATAGTCAGAACAGCTGAAAAATTAGTACATACTGGCACTGTTTGTGATGAAGCCAAAATTCGCATAATAGATGCAATTAATGAAGCAAAAAAAGATATTGACTTTAGTAGTGACAAGGTTAAAGCAGTCACGACCCAAGCGATGAGGGTTGCAACTAATGCAAAAGAAATTTTAGATGAAATAGAGATAAAAACAGGTGTGATATTTGAGATAATTGATGGGGATATAGAGGCTGAGTTAACAATTGATGCAGTAGTAAATCGGCTAAATATTTTAAATATAAAACCAAAAAATGGATTTGCGATGATAGATATTGGTGGAGCTTCTACTGAAATCGCTTTTGTGAATGGTAGCGAAATTACAGCTCAAAGTTTCCCCATTGGCATTGTGACTCTAGCTGAGGAGTTTAGCACATTAGAGTTCTTACAATCAAATATCCTTAGCAGACTAGCGGACATCCAAGATTTCGTCGCTAAAACAAATAAAAATATGGACATATTAGTAGCCACAGCAGGAACTCCAACCACGATTGCGGCGATGAAAATTGGTCTTGATTATGAGAGTTATGACACTAAACTTATAAACGGAGTATCACTAAATCAGCTTGAAATCCAAAATGAACTAGAAAATTTATTAAATATGAGTGAAGAGAAGCGATTTAGAAGCGTGGGTGTTGGCAGAAGCGATTTAATAGCCACGGGCATCATTTTGTTTGGCGAAATAATAAAAATTTTGGGATTTAGTGAATGCATTGTAGTAGATGATGGACTTCGTGAAGGTGTTGCAATTGCTGGATGCACCAAATTTTCACATACTCATCGTTAAAATTTCTCTGCGTAGCTTGACTACTACCTTTAAAGTTTCGCCTTGATTATATAAAAATTATAAATCAGAAATTATCGATTTACATCAAGCATTGTCGACGAATAAAACAATTTCTAAACTTTTTTTGCTATAATCAATTAAAAGTACGATTACGGAGAGATTATCATGAAAATGAGTGGAGCACAAATGGTGTGCGAGGCGATAATAGCAGAAGGTGTTACAACCGTATTTGGTTACCCTGGTGGAGCTATTATGAATGTATATGACGCTATTTATAAACAAACAGGATTTGAGCATATACTCAATCGTCACGAACAAGCGTCAGTCCACGCTGCTGATGGATATGCTAGAGCTACTGGTAAAGTTGGAGTAGCGATGGTCACAAGTGGACCTGGTTTTACAAACGCTGTTACAGGTCTAGCAACTGCGTATATGGATTCAATTCCTATGGTCGTCATCTCAGGTCAAGTGCCACTCTCTCTCATAGGTACAGATGGATTTCAAGAGATAGATGCAGTAGGAATTTCTAGACCGTGTACGAAACATAATTATTTAGTTGATAAACTTGAAGATTTGCCTAGAATTATGAAAGAGGCATTTTATATAGCTAGAAGTGGTAGACCAGGACCAGTTTTAGTTGATGTTCCAAAAGATATCACAGCTGAAATTGGAGAATTCATTTATCCAACTGAAGTAAATATGCCAACATATAAACCAAACCATAAAGGCAATGAGAGACAGATTAAAAAAGCTGTTGACGCCATAGTTGCAGCCAAGAAGCCACTTTTGTATATAGGCGGTGGAGTTGTACTTGGAAATGCTGGAGAGTTGGTGCGTAAATTAGCCAATATGGCTCAAATACCAACAGTTGAAACACTTATGGCTAGGGGAGTAATGGGACATGATAATCCACTACTTTTAGGTATGCTTGGAATGCATGGTAATTACTCATCAAATATGGCGATGAGTGAGACTGATTTGGTAATTTCATTGGGTGCTAGGTTTGATGATAGGGTTACAGGAAAATTAAGCGAATTTGCAAAGTATGCCAAGATAATTCATGTTGATATTGATCCAGCTAATATAGGAAAACTTGTAGATGTTGATTATCCAATAGTTGGTGACACAGCTGAAGTTGTGGCTAAAATGATTGAGCTTATTGAGGATAGCGTAGATACTTCTCGCTATCAAGCTTGGAGAGATATTTTAAATAGATACAATGAGCTACACCCACTTAGTTATGAAGACAGTGATGAAGTGCTAAAGCCTCAATGGGTTATAGAGAGAATTGGTCAAACTTTGGGTGAGCAAGCTATTATCACTTCAGATGTTGGACAGCACCAGATGTGGGCAGCACAATTTTATCCATTTGATAGACCAAGGCAGTGGATAAATTCTGGAGGTTTAGGCACGATGGGCTTTGGTTTTCCTGCCGCTATTGGAGCTAAAAGAGGTTGTCCTGATAAAACGGTTATTAATATCACTGGTGATGGCTCAATACTTATGAATATGCAAGAGCTTGTGACGGCTGCTGAATATGAGATACCAGTTATAAATGTGATACTTAATAATCACTTTTTGGGAATGGTGCGACAGTGGCAGACATTCTTTTACGAAAAAAGATATAGCTCAACTGATTTGAGTTTTCAACCTAACTTTAAGATGTTAGCTGAAGCGTGTGGTGGCATAGGGTATGATGTGACTACCAAAAAAGAGTTTGATGATGCACTAGCTGATGCTATAAAACAAAATAAAGTATGCTTTATGAATGTTGCTGTTAATAGGCTAGAAAATGTATTGCCAATGGTTCCTGCTGGTGGAGCTTTGTATAATATGCTTTTAGAACACAAGGAGTATTGATAATGGATAGTGTAAGAAGAGTAATATCAGTAATCGTAATAAATGAAAGCTCGGTTTTGGCTAGAGTTGCAGGATTATTCGCTGGCCGTGGATACAATATAGAGTCATTAACAGTAGCACCAATACCAAAGAGTGATTTTTCAAGACTTACTGTGGTTACTAATGGTAGTCAAAGAGTAATAGAACAAATAACAAAGCAACTAAATAAACTAATACCAACTCTAAAAGTAATAGAACATGAAGAGATGGTAGAAAAAGAGATGGTGTTAGTCAAATTTCCATCTGCTGAACATATTTCTGATATTCAAGCCTTGTGCAGTACATATAATGGAAATATTGTACATGCAGGTGAGAATAATATCATAGGCATGGTAGCAGATGAGCCAAAGCGTGTAGAAAATTTTCTAGATGCGTGTAGTAGATACAATCCACTAGAGATTGTTAGGGGTGGTGTTGTGGCCATCGAGAGATAAGAATGCTTTTAAGTGAAATTTGCAAAGAGATTGATATTGAGTTTAATGGAGTTGATAGGGAAATAACAGCCATTCACACTCTAAATGAAGCAAATAGTTCACAGCTTAGCTTTTTTAATAGTGATAAATACAAGCATGAATTAGCACTTACAAAAGCAGTGGCCGTACTTATAGAAGCGAAATATGCTGATTTATTGCCAGATGGTTGTATCGCATTAATTACAGATGAGCCATATCTTAAACTGGCACTTGCTTCAAAGTTTTTTGCTCATAAATTAACCGCCATAGATGGAGTACCTACAATAGGCATAAATTGTAATGTATCTATAAAAGCAAATTTTGGAGAAGGTGTTGTGCTTGGTAATAATGTGACAATTATGGCTGGAGCGTATATTGGGGATAATGTCGCCATTGGAAACGATACAATTATAAATCCAAATGTTACAATTTATCATCACTCTGTTATAGGCTCTTCGTGCATTATTCATAGTGGTTCTGTTATTGGAAGTGATGGCTTTGGATTTGCTCATACAAAAACAGGCGAACATATCAAAATATATCAAAATGGAAATGCAGTCATAGAAGATAGCGTTGAGATAGGCTCAAATTGCACCATCGATAGAGCTGTATTTGGTAGTACTTATATTCGCAAAGGTGTAAAGCTTGATAATCTGATTCAAATTGGACATAATTGTGATATTGGTATTAATTCTATTTTGGTTTCACAATCTGGTCTTGCGGGTTCCACGACATTAGGTCGAAATGTGGTAATGGGTGGTAAAAGTGCGACTTCTGGTCATTTGACCATAGGTGATTTTGCCCAGATTGCAGGAAATAGTGGTGTTACCAAATCGCTTGAAGGCGGGAAAGTCTATGGTGGTTTTCCTGCTATTGAGCAGAAAGAGTGGCTACGAAATCAAGCTAAAATAAATATACTGTTAAAGAAAAAATAACTCTTATATTTATTTGAAAATTTTTCAAGTAAAGATTAAAAATAGTGCTATAATAAGTTTATAAATTAATATAAGGATACACTATGAGTCACGCAATAAAACCAATAAAAGAGCTAATCCTAGATGGAACAAAAGATGGAAGAATAACAATAGGTTACATAGAAGAGCCGTATGGTGCAGGTAGTGAAACAGTAGTAAGTATAGGTATTTCACTCAAAAGTAACGCTGATGAGCCAGATTGGAAAGTGCATATCCCAAAAGCCAATATAGATGATGTTATAGCAGCACTTGTCGAGGCTAAAAAAGCCATATAATATTTATCTTTGACTATCTTTGATAGATTGAGCGGCTTCGCGGTCAAGCGTTTTGCCTTTTGAATCTGCTCTTTTATCAAATAGCTTTTTGCCTTTTGCTAAGGCTATTGATAGCTTTACTTTATTTCTCTCATTAAAATATATCATTAGTGGAACTATTGTTAGCCCATCTCTTGTGGATTGCAAGAACATTTTATTAAGCTCTTTACGGTGAAGAAGTAGCTTTCTAGGTGTTTTAGTATCAGCCGTAAAGTGCATATAGGTTGTCTCTAAATGCGTAATATGTGCATTTATCAAAAATAGCTCATTTTTTATAAATCTACAATATGAGTCTTTTAAATTCGCTCTTTTTGCCCTAAGTGCTTTTACTTCACTACCTGCAAGAACTATGCCCGTCTCAAATGTTTGTATTATCTCATAATCATGACGGGCTTTTTTATTTTGAGCTATTAAATTCATCGCCATTGTGTTTCTTCTTTTTTGAAATTATATCATATTTACCAAAACAGACAAAATAGTATGTAAAACCACCGCTTTAAAGGTACTTTGGTATAATTGGTTAATTACAAGTTTGGAGTGCAAATGGTTTATGAACCACACATTATAGAGAAGAAATGGCAAGATTATTGGTTGGAGCATAAAAGTTTTGAGCCAAGTGATGATTTTAGTTTACCTAAGAAATATATACTAAGTATGTTTCCATTCCCAAGTGGACGATTGCACATGGGGCATGTTAGAAACTATACCATTAGTGATGCATTTGCTAGATATAATCGTCAACAAGGCTTTAATGTACTTCACCCTATAGGCTTTGATAGCTTTGGTATGCCTGCTGAAAATGCTGCTATCAAAAATGGCTCTCACCCAAAAACTTGGACTTATGAAAATATCGATTATATGAAAAAAGAGTTTAAAACTCTAGGATTTTCATTTTCTAGAGAACGAGAGTTAGCAACTAGTGACGAGCTTTATACAAAATTTGAGCAAGGTTTCATAATCGATATGTATGAAAAAGGGCTTTTGTATCGTAAAAAAGGTCTTCTTAATTGGTGTCCACATGACTTGACAGTTTTAGCTAACGAGCAAGTAGTAGATGGTGGATGTTGGAGATGTGGCACTCAGGTTGTCAAAAAAGATATGAATCAATATTATTTTAAAATTACTGATTATGCTGATGAGCTGATTGATGATCTTAAGACACTTGAGGGCGGTTGGCCAAAACAAGTTCTTACTATGCAAGAGAATTGGATAGGCAAATCAAATGGTTTAGCGTTTGATTTATCGTTTGATGATGCAAGTAAGTTAAAACTAAACTCACAATTTGATAGTTTTGATGTATTTACCACAAGAGCTGATACTATTTATGGTGTTTCATATACTGCTCTTGCTCCTGAGCATGACATAGTCTCTTATATGATCGAAAATGCTCTACTTGATGATGATACAATTGCTAAAATTAAAGAGATGAAAAACAGCTCTTCTATTGACCGTCAAAAAGAAAAATCAGGTGTTTCATTAGGGCTTAGCGTCATTCATCCATTGACTAAAAAGAGCATACCGGTTTGGGTAGCTAATTTTGTATTGATGGATTATGGAAGCGGTGCTGTGATGGCCGTTCCTGCACATGATGATAGAGATTTTGATTTTGCCAAAAAGTATGATTTGGATATAAAAGCAGTCATAAAACCAAAAGACAGTGAGCTAGATTTAAGCGTAGCATTTACAGAGGCTGGAGTATTATTTGATAGTGGTGAATTTGATGGATTAAATTCAAACGATGCCAAAGCAAAAGTAATAGAATATTTTGAAAAAAATAACATCGGTAAAAAAACTACAAATTATAAACTAAAAGACTGGGGTGTAAGTCGCCAGAGATATTGGGGTGCTCCTATTCCTTTTGTACATTGTGATAACTGCGGTATTGTGATGGAGAAAAAAGAGAATTTACCTATCGCATTGCCCAGTGATATTGTGATAACAGGAGAGGGAAATCCACTGGAGAATCACCCAACTTGGAAACACTGCAAGTGTCCGAAATGTGGTCTTGACGCCATTCGTGAGACTGATACAATGGATACATTTGTAGAGTCTAGCTGGTACTTTCTAAGATTTTGTGCATCAAAGCAAAATTGGGAAAATGAAGCTTTCTCTGCTGAGCAGATAAAATATTGGATGGGAGTTGATCATTATATAGGTGGCATCGAACACGCAGTTTTACATCTACTTTATGCTAGATTTTTCACAAAAGTATTTAGGGATTTGGGCTATATAGAATTTGATGAGCCATTTGATAAGCTGTTAACACAAGGAATGGTACTAAAAGACGGTGCTAAAATGAGTAAATCAAAAGGCAATACAGTAGATCCTGATGCCCTGATTGCCAAATATGGTGCAGATACTGCTAGATTATTTATACTGTTTGCAGCTCCTCCAACTCAAGAGCTTGAGTGGAATGATAGTGCAGTTGATGGAGCATATAAATTTATAAAGAGATTTGTTGAGCGAAGTGAAAATGTAAATGAGTGCAAAACAAAACCTATTATTGACCATAATTCACTTTCAAAAGAAGAAAAATATGCACGCAAAAAAGTGTATGAAGCCCTGCAAAGAGCAAATGATGTATACTCTGAACGATATACATTTAACACTATGATAGCAGGGGTTATGGAAGCTCTTAATGCACTTCAAACTCAAAACAATAGAGCAGTATGGAGTGAAGCATATTGGATTTTAAGCTCAATTCTTGAGCCTGTAATTCCACATGCTTGTTGTGAGATAAGTTCTAGATATTTTGGACTTAAAAATTTAACCAAACAAGATGTTGTGGACGAAGTATTTATAGAAGATAGTGTAGTATACGGAATTTCGATTAATGGTAAAAATAGAGGCGAAATAGAAGTAGAAATAGGCACACAAAATGATGTGATAATAGCTATGGCAAAAGATAGTGTTTCAAAATGGCTTGAAGGAATAAGCATTGTAAAGGAGATTGTTGTGCCCAATAAATTAGTCAATCTAGTAGTAAAGCCATGTTAAAAAAACTCACACTCAGCTTATTTGTATTGTTGTTTGCAGGATGTGGCTATCAACCTTCAATAAATTATACAAAAAAAGTTTTTGATACTCCTGTTTTTGTAGAGGTTACTATTGATAGAATAGAACCAGAAAATGCACCATTTTTAACAGATGAACTTAGACGAATAGTGGTATCTAGATTTGGACATAAGGTAAGTACAAAAGAAGAGGCCACAAATAAAATCAAAGCTATATATAAAAATATAGAGTTTATTCCACTTGCATATGACATAAATGGATATACAACTACTTATAAAACAATTGCAACGATAGATTTTGCATTAACCGACAAAAACGGTAAGAGTTATTCAAAAAAAATCACTGCAAGCACATATGATAGTGCAAGTACCAGCTCACTTCAGTCAACGACATTGAAGCAATTGGCAATAAAAAGGGTATTAGAACAAGCTACTGATGAATTCGTATCATATGTAACCGTGCTAGGTGTATCTGATAAATGAATCTAGATGAGTTGCTTGGCGGCAAACCACTTTATTATACTGTAATTGACCATGAGAGGGTAAAAAAAGCATTTGGTATGATTAGATCATCTGTTTTAATTCCAAAAGTGATACAAGTAGTAGGCACCAATGGTAAAGGTAGTACAGGGCGTATGATGGCTCACATGATGAGTTTGGGTGGCACTAATGTGGGTCACTACACATCTCCTCATATACTCAAATTTAATGAACGATATTGGCTAAATGGAAAAGATTGTGATGATAGCAGACTAGAAATTGCACACGAGAGATTATTTGCATTATTGCCACTAGAGGTTAGTTTGGCTCTTAGCTATTTTGAATATACAACGCTTTTGTCCCTCTTTGTATTTGAAGAGTGTGAATATATTGTGTTAGAGACTGGAATGGGTGGCGAGTTTGACGCTACGAGTGTAATTCCTAAAATATTAAGTGTTATTACACCTATAGATATTGACCATCAAGCTTTTTTGGGTAATGATATAGAATCAATTGCAACAACAAAATTAAAAAGTATAGACAAACTAGCTGTTATTGCACCACAAATTCATAGCGAAATAGAGAATATAGCAATTAAAGTAACTAAAGATGCGAAGTTGATTTTTGTTCATAAAAATGAATATAGAGATGAAATTAATGTGATTGCAAAAGAGAATTTATGGGGTGATTTTCTTGTTAGCAATGCAAATACAGCCTGTAAGGCACTTGATGTATTAAATGTAAATTATGATATCAATTCACTAAAAAGCTGGAGTATGATTGGGAGATATTTTGCATACAATTCAAATATAAGACTAGATGTTGGGCATAATTTACTAGCCGCAAAAGCCATATATAACATACTGAAAGAACCTGTAGTATTAATATATAATACACTTGAAGATAAGCCATATCGTGAAATATTAGAGTTGTTAAAGCCAAAAATAAAAGAAGTTTTAATCATAGATATTGAGACACAAAGAGCTTTAAATAGAAATGAATTACTATCTGTGCTGGACGAGTTGGAAATAAAACATAAAAGTTTTACTGGTGAGATAGATACGAAAAAAAAATATTTAGTTTTTGGTTCATTTAGTGTTGTTGAGGCATTTTTAAAGATTATGGATGCCGTATGAAACACAGACTGATTATTACAATTTCTGATCACAAGGGAACAAAATCATATAATCTATCAAAGCTGGTTAGGCATTTTATTATTTGGATTGTTGTATTTTTTGTGCTAATAGCATCAATTGGAGCGATTGTCATACCATATTTGGCGACAAAGGTCGTAAGTTTAACATCTCAAAATGAAGCATATCAACAAGAATTAGAAGATAAAATAGCTGCGTATGATAAGCTTGATCATCAGTTTGATGCACTTGAAGAGCGAATTATATCTTATGAAAAAAGTACAGCTCCGCCTCCTGGAATCAATATCGCAATCGATAAACTTAACCCGCTTAAACCACTTTCTGCAAAAGAGAAGCTTGCACGGATGGAGCAAGAAAGTAAATTTGTATCATATATATTACAGCATATTCCTAGCGGTAAGCCTGTAGAGGATGCTAAAATCACATCAGGATTTGGTTATCGTATTCATCCAGTATTTAGAACTAAAAAACTACATCATGGTATAGACTTTGGTGTTCACACTGGAACTCCAGTAAAATCAACGGCTGATGGAATAGTTACTAGAGCTGTTTCAACTGATAGCGGAGGCTATGGCAAGTTAGTTGTGATTAGGCATATGTATGGTTTTTCGACTGCTTATGCACACCTTAGTTCTTCAAAAGTTAGAGTTGGTGATGTTGTAAAAAAAGGACAAGTTATTGCACGAAGTGGCAATAGCGGGAGATCAACAGGTCCACATTTGCATTTTGAGGTGCAATATAACGGCAATGCTATCAATCCTATAAAGTTTATTAGCTGGAACAAGGTAAACTATACTAAAATATTTAAAATGCAAAAGGAAGTACCATGGGACTCTTTACTAAAAAAAATACGAAAGTAAAACAGTCATATAATGCCACTATAATCGCAGATGATTGTGTAATAGTTGGTGGTATAAACACAAAGAGCGATGTGATTATAAATGGTAAGTTTGAGGGCGTGTTACTATCAGCAGGAAATGTAACTATTGGAGACAAGGGCGAAGTGTATGGAGATGTAAAGGCGTCCAATATTATTGTTAGTGGAACTCTTGATGGTGTAGCCGATGCTTCATTTATGCATATTTTGTCAACTGGTAAAGTCATTGGTAGGCTTGAATATTCAAAAATTACAATCGAAGAAAATGGCTTTATTGACGGGAAAACTACACTAAAAGGCAGCTCTATCAAAAGTAGATATAGCGAAATAGAAAATAAATACCATAATCTCGTAGATACAAAAGTAATCCATGAAGATATTTCATAATTTATAAAGGCAAATATGTTTCAGAGTAATGTTTATGAGTATCTAAAAAAGTTTTTTGAACAAAAACAAGAAGAACAAAATCGCATATTCGTTTGTAACGATGACAAAGAGGCAGCAGTTGCAAAAACTATTGCCATATTGGCAGGTTTTGAGCCATTTGTGCTACCTGACATTAGAATATCGTATGGTGAAGATTTACGACCTTATCAAGACGAGCTTAGAGAATTTTTGGTGGAGTTATCAAGATATTATGTTTGTCCCAATAAGAAATTATTAATCTCTCCAGCTCGCACACTTATATTGCCTTTTCCAAAAGAAGAATACTTTATTCTTAAAACAATATCGTTTGGAGACAAAATAGATAGTACAGTAAAGTCTATGCTTCATGATTGGGGATTTGGTTTTGTAGATATTGTTGCAGATAAAGGAGAGGTCTCATTTCGTGGTGATATCATAGACATATACCCCATAAATAGTGAAGTGCCTTACCGTATATCTCTATTTGGTGACGATATTGAGAGCATTAGAATATTTGATATAGTGACACAAAAAAGTGAAAAAGAAGAGATAGAATCGTTTATAGTACAACCTTCATTTCTAGCTCTGTCAATCGAAGAAATAAACGAGATGAAACTGCGGATTAGCAATAGTAATCACGATGTTTTTATCAAAGATATGGACTCTTTGGCATGGTGGGAGCTTGAAGATATTGCCGATATGGCTATTGATATTTTTAAAATAACTGCTTTATCAAAAGTTGACGATGAGACTATGTACATATCTGAAACAATACCAGAAGCAAAAAATTATTCAGATTTGGTAGTAACCGATATCCATAAAATCATAGAAACTCATCGTGAAAAAAAGAGAATTAGAATTGTTTCAAAAAACGAAAGTTTAATTCGTGGAGCTATGTTTGACTCACATAATGGTCTTGAGTTTGTATATATTGATGGTGTTGTTAATATTATTGGAAATGATGAAATAATACTATCCATAAATAGTCCGGTAAAAGCCAAAAAAGTCAAAAAGAGTACACTTATACTTGATGACTTAAAACCTCGTGATTATGTAGTGCATGAAAATTATGGTGTTGGTTTTTTTCGTGGAATAGAAAAAAGAGAAGTACTTGGAGCTACACGAGAGTTTTTGGTAATTGTTTATCAAAATGATGATCTGTTGCTTGTGCCTGTTGAAAATCTTGAGACTATTGATAGATATATGGCTGAGGGCGGAGCCTTGCCAGCTCTTGATAGATTGGGAAAGACAAATTTTAAAAATCTAAAAGCAAAAGTGAAAGATAAGCTTTTTGCTATTGCAAATGAAATTATCGAGATGTCAGCTAGAAGAATGATGCTAAAAGGACGGATTATTAAAATAGACGATGCCGTGCAAGACGAGTTTATGGCCAATGCTGGATTTATTCACACAGAAGACCAAGAAGAAGCTATAAATGCGATGCTTTTAGAGATGAGAAGCGGTCATATGATGGATAGACTACTGAGTGCTGATGTTGGGTTTGGCAAAACAGAAGTAGCCATGAACGGTATCTTTGCAACGGTAAAAAGTGGGTATCAAGCAGCGATGATAGCTCCTACAACTCTTCTTAGTTCACAGCACTTCAAGAGTCTCAAAGAGAGGCTTGGCAAATACGACATAAAAGTAGCAAAACTTGATAGATTTTGTACTACTAAAGAGAAAAATTTCACTTTAGCTGGACTTGCAAATGGTACAATAGATGTAGTGGTTGGCACTCATGCTTTGCTTGGAGCTAAGTTTGAAAAGTTAGCATTTGTGATTATAGACGAAGAACATAAATTTGGTGTGAAACAAAAAGAGGCACTAAAAGCCATGGCAAATGAGATGCATCTACTAGGCATGAGTGCTACTCCAATTCCACGAAGCCTAAATATGGCACTCTCAAGCGTAAAGAGTTTTAGTGAGATACTCACGCCACCGATGGAGAGGCAAGGTGTGCGAACATTTGTGAAAAGTCATGATGATAAACTCTTAAAAGAAGTAATATTAAGAGAGCTTAAAAGAGGTGGACAGATATTTTTTGTACATAATTCAATAGCTACTATTAAAGAGAAAAAAAGAGAACTATTGAGCATTTTACCAACATTGAGAATAGCAGTTTTACATTCGCAAATCTCAGCAAAAGAAACTGAAGATGAGATGATGAAATTTGAAGATGGAGAGTATGATCTTTTGCTTTCAACCTCGATTGTAGAATCGGGTATTCATATGCCACATGCTAATACTATGATAGTAAATGGAGCTGATAATTTCGGAATGGCGGATTTGCACCAGCTTCGTGGCAGAGTAGGGCGTGGCAATAAAGAAGGGTATTGTTATTTTATAGTAGCTGACAAGATGGAGCTTAGTGAACTGGCCAAAAAACGACTGATTGCGCTTGAATCTCATTCTGATTTGGGAAGCGGGGCGGTGCTTGCAATGCATGACCTTGAGATAAGAGGTGGTGGAAATATCATCGGAGAAGCTCAAAGTGGACATATAAAACATATAGGCTATGGCTTGTACTTGCGAATGCTAGAAGATGCCATTAGAGAGCTAAGTGGAGACACCAAAGAGGTGCGTAAAAGTGTAGAGGTGAAGCTCGTGATTGATGCATTTTTAAATGAAGAGCTTATTAGCGAAGATAGGCTAAGACTAGAGCTTTATAGACGACTTACATGGTGTGAGAGTGTTGGCGATGTTTATGAGATAGCTAGCGAAATTGAGGATAGATTTGGCAAGCTTGATGTGATGACTAAACAGTTTATAGATGTAATGGCAATTAAACTTTTGGCAAAAGATAAGGGCATATCAAAAGTATCTAGTTTTGGAGAAAATGTCTTTATGGAGTTTGATGATGAGACAAAAGATAGACTAATTCTCAAATCCAGAAGCAAAGATGGAGATGATATCCTAGCATGTGCATTTGAGTATCTAAGAGCAGTCCAAAACAACACCAATTAATCATATTTTGGTTACAATTTATAAAAATAATAGTAGCAAGGATTGAGATGGATTACCTAGAGATAATTGGCGGTGGAAAGTTAAGTGGAAATGTAAAAATTAGTGGAGCAAAAAACTCAGCACTTCCTGTAATAGCTGCTACTATTTTAAGTGATAAGCCTCTCACGCTCACTAATCTTCCAAATGTAGTAGATATTCGTACGCTTCTAAAGCTTCTAACTATGCTTGGTGGCAAAGTAGAGCATAACGATACAGTGGCTGTGGTAGATAACGGAACAATAAATTCTACAAAAGCTGTTTATGAGATAGTTTCTCAAATGAGAGCATCTATACTTGTACTTGGACCACTTTTGGCTAGGTTTAAAGTCTGTGAAGTGAGTCTTCCAGGTGGCTGTGCAATAGGACAACGACCAATTGATATGCACCTAAAAGCGTTAGAGAGTATGGGTGCTGTTATAGAGATAAAAGGTGGCTATGTGAGAGCTGAGGCTCCAAATGGACTTCATGGAGCAAAGATAGTATTTGATAAAATCACTGTTGGGGGTACTGAAAATGTACTCATGGCAGCAGCTCTTGCTAATGGCACAACTACAATCATTAATGCAGCAAGAGAGCCTGAAATAGTACAGCTTTGTGATATGCTAAGCAGTGCAGGTGTTGTAATTAGTGGAACTGGAACTGGCGAGATAACGATAGAAGGTACAAATGGAGTGCCTTTGACTTTCCCTGAAACTAAAATCATTCCAGATAGAATAGAAGCAGGAACATATCTCTGTGCCGGTGCTATTTCTCACTCTACTATCACGCTTGATGAAGTTGATGCCCAGCATTTAAAAGCTGTTATTGATAAGCTTGAGGTAATGGGTTGTAGTTTTGATATAGAGCCTAATAGTATCACGATCCATGGACCAGAAAAATTAAAACCAGTACATATAATCACAACTGAATACCCAGGTTTTCCTACTGATATGCAAGCACAATTTATGGCAATAGCAGCTATTGCAGATGGTGAGAGTATAGTCGAAGAGAGATTGTTTGAAAATCGTTTCATGCATGTTAGTGAGCTTAATCGCTTGGGAGCTGATATTTGGCTCAAAGGCTCTTTAGCAGCCGTGCATGGTGTAGAGAAACTCTATGGAGCTGATGTTATGGCAACTGACTTGCGTGCTAGTTCTGCTCTTGTGCTTGGTGCTTTAGTGGCCGAAGGTACAACTAATGTACGAAGAATATATCACCTAGATCGTGGCTATGATGATTTAGAGGGTAAACTCTCTAAGCTTGGAGCAAATATTACACGCAAAAAAGGCTAATTTGTGCCATGTGAAATAGAAAGAAAATTTCTAGTAGATAGTGATAAATTGCCAAAACTACCAATAGGAAAGAGACTCATTCAAGGCTATCTGAATCCAAATACACCAACCGTGCGAGTTCGCACAAGTGACAATGATGCGTATATAACTATAAAAGGTGGCTCAGGTGGCACAATTAGTAGAAGTGAATTTGAATATGAAATACCATATGATGATGCCTTAGAGCTTTTTAGAGAATGTAGTGGTTTAATAATAACCAAAATGCGTTATGAGATAGTGCACGCGGGACATACTTGGGAACTTGATATTTTTGATGGCGAGAATAATGGATTGATAGTTGCTGAGATTGAATTATTAAGCGAAGATGAGGAGTTTTTTAAACCTGCTTGGATAACAAAGGAAGTTTCTTATGAAAGAAAATACACTAATGCGGCACTCTCGCAAATACCTTTTAGTGAGTGGTAGATTAAAATTAACCTCTCAAAACATCTAATAAATTAGTAGCATAACACCCTTTTGGCAAGGTAAAGCCTAGTTCATATTGAGCTTTTTCTGATATATATTTTTTAGATATATCTGTTGCCCAAATCCAAGCATATCTCCTAGCACCATCAAGCGGCACTGGTTCATCAAATAAGCTCTCAATTACTCCTGCATTGCCAGTCGCTTTCGTGGTCTTGCTACCAGCTATTAGTCCTGTAGGTGATATATCTCGTTCACCAAATCGTGCAGCTTCGCTAGCTAAGTCCTCAGCATTAAATATCCTACCATGAGGATAGTGCATCATTATATCACCGCTTAATAGTTTCAAAAATTGCTTTTGAGATTTTGTACCTGCTAGTACACCAGCCTCAAGCCCCAAAACACTCTCGCATTCACTTTCACTAAATTTTTGCAATAACAAACTTATTTCAATTCTCTTTGAAAGCCAGTTGTTAAATAGATAGCTTTGATATGAGCCTACTAGAAATTCTCTTAATTTCTTATCATTTATTCTAATCTCTTTATTTATTATCTTTTTACCATCTTCCCAGTTGTTGCCATCCGTACCAAATCTTTGGTTTCCAAAGTAGTTTGGTAAGCCATTGTCTCGTATCCAATCAAGAGTTGAATCTAATTTATCTTTTTGTACTCCTAAAACCTTTTTAAGACGCATCTCAAATCTATTGCCTTTTAGATGACCTATTCTTATTTTATTGTTGTGTCTTATTTTTTCTAGGATTTTTATTCCATCTGCTTGGAGAGTATCTAATTTCTCTTCGTGTTTTGCCAAGATAGAGATGTATTGTATAGTCATTGCATATTTGTCTTTGAGCCCTGCATATCCTATTTCGCTATGTTTAATGCCCAAGTGATTAGCGATGATACCAACCATATCCCATGTAGTAAGCTCTTTTTTGCGAATTTTAAGAACTAAGTGTTCTCCCTCCCCACTAAATTCATACAGTGGTATCTCTTCGACTGTGAAGTCTCTAGCTGATGGAGTGAACAGAAAGTCGTTTTGAATAGGTAATGGATAGAGAAGTTTCATGATGCTCTTTTATTTAGAATATCGTATTTTACTTGTTTTGTGATAAGTGGGAGGTTAAAATCCACTAGTCAACAGTTTTGTCACTATAAATCCACCTACGATAAGCCATATGAACATAATTAATGCAGTATATATTGGGGCTCCTCCAAGTCCTTTGAAATTGGCAAATTTAGTGCCAATTCCTAAAGCTGTCATCGCCATTGTCAGCAAGAAAGTGTCTATCATATTAATACTATCTACAATATTTTTTGGCAATAGATTAAGTGAATTAAATCCTGCAACACCAATAAAATAAACTGCAAACCATGGAATAACAACCTTGACAGCTTTTTTGCTGCCCTCGCTTGATTTGATAGATAGGTACAAGCCAAGGATAATAAGAAGTGGTGCAATCATCATAACTCTAGTCATCTTGACTATAACTGCAGCATCACTCATCTCTTTACTTGCGTTTGGAACAGAAGCTGGAACAGCTATAACTTGAGCCACTTCATGTATTGTACCCCCTACATAGATACCAAATTGATGTGGATCTAGGTGTAAAAAGCCTGTTGATGGTTCAAAAACTGATAGATAAAGAGCAGGGTATAAAAACATGGCGATTGTACCAAATAGTACTACCATAGATACAGCAATCGCTGCTTTATAACCTTCACTATCAAGTACTGGTTCGGTTGCAAGTACAGCAGCAGCACCACACACAGAAGCACCAGAGGCATTGAGTATAGATAAATCTCTATCCATTTTAAATACTTTAACCCCAATCCATATACCAATTATAAATGTACTTGCAAGCATAATTAGTGATACTAAAAATCCTTCCATACCAACTGATAATATCTCTTGAAATGTAATTCTAAATCCGTAAAATACAATCGCGAATCGTAATATTTTTTTAGCTGAAAATGTAATCCCACTATCCATATCTTGACCAAGTTTATAGTGTAGAGTGTTTCCAAAAATAATACCAAGAAGAATACCAACAACAAGTGGAGATATTCCTAGATTTTTAATCTCAGGTATATTTGCAATAAGAGTTGAAAATGTAGCAATCAATGCAACCAAAACAACGCCTCTAGCAAAACCTTTTCGTTTTAACATTTTTATCATAGAAAAAACCTTTTTTTGTTATTAATAAGTATTTTAGCATATTTATCTTAAAATTTATGACTATTTCTGATATAAATATTTGAATGATATTATTTATGAGATTTATTAATTTTGAGCTAATGTGATTTAATGATAAAATTTTCATAGCACCACTGTATGACATCGCTAGTACTGGATTTTACAACGGCATAAGAAATTACGAGTCACATCTTACCATAAATGGTAAGCAAACTAATATAAGATATAATGATTTTTTAAAGCTTGTAAGCAAAGCCAAAGTAGATAAAAATGTTTTTAAAAACATTGTATCAAAGATACTAAAAACTTATGTGCAAAAGATGCCAACATCAATGACACAAAACAATACCAAATATTATCTACATTATGACCAAGTAGGTGAGAACCGTAAAATCAAAGCAAACTGCTTTGCTTTTATAGGTTCGAAACCGAAACGGTCGGAACGAAGTGTAGCCGTGTAGGAAAGAGCAGTTACAGATACTACTGGCAATATCATCAAAGAGATAACATATGATACATATGGTAATATTTTAAGTGATACCAGTGTAAACTTCAAAGTACCATTTGGATTTGCTGGTGGACTATATGATACAGATACCAAACTAACAAGATTTGGTTATAGAGATTATGATGCTTACACTGGTAAATGGACAGCTAAAGACCCTATAGACTTTTCGGGAGGAGATATTAACCTTTATGGTTATGTGCTTGGTGATCCTGTGAATTTTGTGGATCCTACGGGGGAGTTTCCAGACCCAAATGGTAAAGTACCAGGAGGTCCTTGGTCGCCAAATCCAGAAAATAGACCTGGAAATTATTTGGGCCCAAAATTATCAACTGGCGGCAAGGCACAATGTCAATATGTTCCTTCAGAAACAAATGGAGGACCATCAGGAGCCCAAGAGCCATACTGGAAAACACAATATCCTGGAGAAGGGTGGGGACAAAGGTATGATATGAATGGCAAACCAATAACACCAAATGAGGCACATTCTGGTAGTAATAGAACAAAAATTCCATTTGGTAATCCATGGTGGTGGTTTTTGTTGCCTACACCAGCATACTAGGAGTACAAATGACAATTGAAATCATTAACAACATAGAAGCTAATAATTATTTGAAAAATCTTGGTATGTACGTTGGAGATTGGGCTGGAATACATCATATAGACAATACAAAGGTAAAATCTTTATCATATTGCCCAAAAAGGGATTGTAATGATTGGTTTGTTATGTCTACGCACATTGCCTCGTGGTTACCAAATAATAGCGACTGGACAATAATTCAATTTGATCACAGTTGTTCATTCGGGGATATGATGCATAATAGTTACCTGTCTTCCATTCTAAATATATCGGATTTTAACTTTATTAGCTTAAATACTAGAGGATTGTTGCTTAGCGATATAGGAAATAATTCGCAATATAAATTTTTATTATCAAAGTTAATATTTTTATTTGTTTTATTTGAAATACATGGGTATATTGTAAATTCAAATTGCAAAGAGAGTAAAGAATTAATTTCATTTCAAGATGGATGTTTATATTTTATTTCTATAGCCAAAAAGTCTCAAGATAATATCCAAAATATCATAGATTTGTTTCAAAAAGATAGAAATAAATATCCAGATTGGCTAATCAATGAAAATATTTTACTTCAAAAAAATCTAGATAATTTTTCCTCTCATCCCACCTCTTCCGAGGTGTAACGCAGACAATCGTTAGCAGCAAAAAGGAGTCAAATCTTGTCATGCAATCATAGAGTATCTATCTTTACCACTGGGGCTCAAACCATCGAATACCTCTATAATGCACTCAACCAAAGAGTAGCTAAAAAAGTAAATGGCACCATAACTGAGAAATACCTATGGAATGACTTAACTACACTTTTAGCTGTATATGACAAAGACGACAATCTCATACAAAGATTTGAATATAGTGATGGCAGAATGCCAACATCTATGACACAAAACAATACCAAATATTATCTACATTATGACCAAGTAGGTGAGAACCGTAAAATAAAAGCAAACTGCTTTGCTTTTATAGGTTCGGAACCGAAATGGTCGGAACGAAGTGTAGCCGTGTAGGAAAGAGCAGTTACAGATACTACTGGCAATATCATCAAAGAGATAACATATGATACATATGGTAATATTTTAAGTGATACCAGTGTAAACTTCAAAGTACGGTAATTTCCCCCCCCCATTTTTAATAAGGTTTAAAAGTTCTTAGGTCAATTGACCAAGCCTCATTTTTGGTAGTAGATTTTTATTTTTTTGATTTAAAAAAAACTCTTTTAGCGTAGCTTCATAATACGACAATGACTCTTGATATTTTGTAACTTTTAGAAATTTAGCGCCATAATAGTGTGAAATTATCTCTGCTTGTTGTTCAAAAGAAAATTTATTAAAGTCTAATACTTCGCATTGATTATCGTAACAATATGCTTTGCTATTATAGTATTTTCCACTGATTGCGGTAATAAATCCATTGAGCAGTATGTTGTACCCTAGATTATATTGCCAGACATGAGTCATTTCATGCATAAACCACATTTTAGTTGATGTATTAGCAACGCTAAAGTCATCTATAAAGTGTTTTGAATCAAAATATATATGCCCATTTGGTGACATCGCCACATCACTATTTTGCATTCCAAAAGGCAGATAACCAGAATTATATATCTTTACATCTTGATAATTTATGCCATCATTGAAGAGTGATTTTAGCATCGATATTTCACCATCAGTTAGCACTCTATATTCTTTGGATTTGAATAATTTTTTTAACATTCGTAGTTATAAAATATCATGAAGATTGTTTGCTTTGCCCATCCAATCTTTTAACTCTTCCCATTTTTCTTCTTTTATCATGTCTTGGCATTTTGTTAGTTCATTTTTGAAACATTCTATTGATTCTAATACATTTGTTCTATTTTGCCTAAATATCGCCTCCCACATTGCTGGTGAACTTTGGGCTATTCTGCTCATATCTTTAAAGCCACCACCAGCTAGTGCTATTATGCTTTTGTGATCTTCTTGATTTAGGACTGAATTAGCAAGTGCAAAACTAATAGCGTGAGGTGCGTGAGATATAAAAGCAGCATGCTTATCATGCGAGATGCTATCCATGTAAACTATATTCATATTTAGTTTATTAAAAATTTCCTCGGCTATTTGGAGTTGCTTGATTCCACTTTTCTCTGTGTCACATAAAACCACTGTTTTGTTTCCATATAAATCATTAATTGCTGCTAATGGACCGCTATTTTCAGTTCCTGTCATTGGATGGGATGCCACTAAATTAACTCTAATTGATGCTGGTATTTCATTGCTTATTTGCTCTTTAGTGCTTCCCATATCTATAATTGTTGAATTTTTAGATATGCCAATTAGCTCTTTATTTATTGCAATAATAGCATCAACAGGAATACACAAAAAAATCACATCACAAGCCATAATATCATCTTTTGAGTTAATAATTTTATCTACTAATTTTAAATTTAATGCGTCTATTTTGTGTTTCTCATTATGGTCATAACCACAAATTGTAGTATCAGGATATAATTTCTTTAGACTAAGACCAAGCGAGCCACCCATAAGACCAAGTCCAACAATGCAAATAGATTCTATATTCATCTCTTTCCTAACTTTAATTAATAGAGTAATTATACCATAGAGTGAAAAAATAGTAATTTATTATGTTGTTTTGAGTCTATTAAAGGTAAAATACTAAATAGATAAACACAATTAAAATTCAAAGGTTGACTTTCAATGATTAGAAAAAGCATATTAATCTGCACATCACTTTCTGCAATTTTATTAGCAGATACAAATACACCTCCTGTAACAACTAATAATAGCACTATTCCAGTAGCCACTGTATCAATTTCAAATGTTGAAGTTTTAGGCTATGGTAACGAAGAGGAGACAAAAAAATTACAAGATATTATAGGAATTAAGAGAGGAGATATCTATGATGAGTCTTCTATTAATAAGGCCAAAGAGATAATTTTAGCAAAACTTTCCGCTGAGGGTGTTCAAAATACAACAGTAACTGTAACAAGCACAAAAGTAGGCACAAGTGGACTATCTGTAATATTTGATGTCAAAAAAGGGCAGAAAGTCAAGATACAAAGCCAAGTTTTCAATGGAGCTGTTGCACTTAGTCATAAAGAATTGGAAAAATCACTTATGAATAAAGAAGAAGATTTTTTGGGTTGGTTGCCCTTGAGAAACAATGGTGTTGCATATGTAGACCAGCTAGAAGCAGATTCTTATAGAATAAAAGATACATATATGAAGAATGGATATTTAGATGCACAAGTAAGCAGACCAACTATGAAAATAGATTCATCCAATAATGCAGAAATAGTGTATGACATAAATGAAGGTGGTCGTTACAAGAATGGAAAAGTTTCTGTAGAGCAGTCAATAGATGGGCTAGATACTAAAAAACTAGAAGATGGCTTGAGGCTTAAAGAGGGCAAATATTTCAATATAGATATTATGAGAAGAGATATTACATTTCTTAAAGAGCAAGTTGGAGACCTAGGTTATGCAATTTCAAAAGTTGAGCCAAAAATTATGAAAAATGATGCTAATCAAATGATTGATTTGTCATATGTAATAACACCTGGAGAAAAAGTAAAAATAAATGATGTGTTAATCTCTGGCAATGAGGTAACTCAAGATAAAGTTATTAGAAGATATATCTATATGGCACCAGGTGATACTTTTAGTCTAACTGATCTAAAAGATAGTAAAAATGCTCTTGGACGAACAGGATATTTTGAGAGTAGCGAAATTATTCCTCAGCCAAATGGTACAGATAAAATCGATTTATTAGTAAAAGTTAAAGAAGCTCCAACAGGCTCTATTGCAATTGGTGGGGGATATGGAAGCTATCAGAAATTTATGATTAATGGAAGTTTAAGTGATAGAAATCTCTTTGGCACAGGTATTAATGCAAGTATAGGTGCTGATTTGTCTCAAGTGTCTACCAGCTTTACTCTTGGTATAACCAATCCAAGACTTTGGGATTCGGAATATAGTCTATCATTGGATTTATTTAAAAAGCAGTATGATTATGATGATTATTCACTTGACCAAACTGGTGCTTCGTTGACACTAGGAAGACAATTTATGAGAAATTTTTATGCATACGCAGGTCTAGGGTATGCCGATAATCAATCAGATATTAATCCTGATTCAGCATTTGCTACCACAAATCCACTACTTTATAGCGATAAATATAAGAAAATTTCTGGACTTGCTGGAATCAAATTTGATAATACAGATGATTTTTATGTTCCAAGAAGCGGATTCATAGCAAGTGCAGGAGTAGAGCTAGCCCAGCTTGGTGGAAGTATAAATGATGAGCAAGATAATTTTTATACGGATTATGGTGATTTTGCTAAATTTAATGCTAAGTTTGGTGCATACTATGGAATGCAGGATTTGATTGATTATGATTTGATATTTAGATATAAAGCAAGATATAATAAATTAGTTAGTGGCTCAAGCAATGGTTATATTCCAGTATCTGAGAGACTTTTTTTGGGTGGCAATGGAAGTGTGAGAGGATTTGATATGTATTCTATATCACCTCAGAGAACAATTACCGCTGGATTGCCACCTGTAACAACCACTGGAAATATTGGTGGAACTCAAACTTTCTCAAATAGCATAGAAGCTAGTATTCCAATATCTGAAGAGGCAAAAATGAGACTAGCTCTATTTGCTGACTATGGTACTATATCCACTGATGATTATTATGGTACAGCGTATCCAAGTATGTCACGAAAATCAGTAGGTGCAGCCATAGAGTGGTTCTCGCCATTTGGTCCTGTAAACTTTATATTTTCTAAAGCTATTAATCCAGAGGCTTTAGATAAAACTGCAACTTTTGAATTTAGTATGGGAACTAAATTTTAATAGTTAGACCCTTGAGGGTCTTAATCTCACTTATTGCCTCTTTTAGCAAGTAGAGAGACTCTTTGCTTGCAATGCTAAGTATACTATCACAAAAATCAAACTCTATTTCATCGTTTTTAGCATATGAAGCAATAGATGTAGTTAATGAGTATATGAAACTGTACGACTTTAGAACTTCCTTGTTTGGTAATAACTCTTTATATTTTATATAACTATCTTTATTGATTTTAGCCCTACTGTTTGCTTCTAGCAGTATAGAAACTAATGCCATTTGTGAGTGCGTAAAGCCATAATTTAGCTCATGTAGTGCAATATAGGCAGAGTGCTTGGCAGATTTGTATATTGTAAGATTTTTACCAATTCTCGCTAGCTTAAGTGCAATGTCAAGTTCAAATAGATATCCATCGTCAATATTAAACTCTTTATACAGTATATTAAAAAGTCTAGTAGCAATTTTTGATCTCTCAAGATAAGCATCTTGACCATTCATATCAAATCTATCTAATATATTCTTAACACTTGGATTGACATTTTGTGGAAATTTAAGATTAGTCTCTCGTAGAAGATGGCTCAGGTAAACACCTTCCCTAACGCCTACACCACTTGCTGTAATCTCTTTTGCTTTTATTTTGTTAACTATTTCAAGAAATATTAAAGTACCTTCTCTTATTGTATCAAATCTATCTGCTTTTATTTCGTGAGAATTTAGATTTTCTATAGAGCTTGTAATAATTGATCGTAGGTATTTTAGATTATTTTGTAGTTTAAAATTAAAGCCATGAATTTTATTTGGTACATAATCATTTTTTTTCATAATCGCACTTGCGAGGGTTCGTGCTGTCCCACCTATTCCTATCGCAATATCTGACTTAAATGATTGAGGAAGAGTATCAATTATCTCTTTAATATACTTTGTTGCATGTTTAGTATCTATATTTTTATCAAAAAATAGCTCTTTAATTCTTACCGTTCCAATGTCTAGTGAAAAAGTTTCAATTACAATACCACCTCTAATAAGTGCTAAATCTGATGACCCACCACCGATATCTATTGAGATGCAGTCATTATAAGACAATAGATTGCTAGCCGCAATTCCACCATATCTTGCCTCCTCTAAGCCTGATATTACGACTATTTCAAGTCCTAGTTTTGTTTTGACTATTGAGATGAAATCATCACGATTTGGTGCATCTCTAAGAGCTGAAGTTGCTACACATATTATTTTATCAGTATTGTATTGTTTGATTATCTTTTGGAAAGCTTGAAGTGCATTAAATGCTCTATTTGTACCTATTGGCTGGAGATTGCCACCTTTATTGTAAGCACCTTCTCCAATGCGAACTTTACTTTTTTGTTCACATATTAGACGATAACCAAATCTACTGCTTTGCTCAAAAATTACTAATCTAGCAGAATTTGAGCCTATGTCTATGACAGCAGTTTTATGGTGTGTCATATAGATTAATCTTCAGCTTGTAGTTGCTCGTATTTAAACATTAACTCGTCAGTACTCTCTATGTTGTTTGAGTCTGGAATAATACAGTCTACTGGGCATACAGCAATGCATGAAGGTTCATCGTAATATCCTACACACTCTGTGCAACGATCAGGATCTATAAAATATATCGGCTCATTTTCTTCAATCGCCTCATTTGGACACTCTTCTCTACAGGCATCACACGCTATACAATCATCTGCAATTATTAAAGCCATTTTTTTCCTTTGTTCTATTTGTAGGAGTTATAGCCCAATAAACCTTAAGGGTAATTTTAAGACAAAATTTATCCTAGTTTTTAATATTTCCAATCTTCATTTTAAACATAGCAATTGCTCCATTATTAGGCTTCCTGTTTGAGAGTGAAATCTCTGCACCTAGGGCCTCAGAAGCACTTTTGGCTAAAAATAGACCTAGTCCAACACCACTTGAACTTTCACTTCGTACAAATGGTGCAAATATGTCTTTATCAGTAGATATTCCACAACCTTCATCGGTGACAGTTATGATAAAAAATCCATTTTTTACTTCGCTTTTTAAAAATACAATTTTATCATTAGGAGTAAACTTAAGTGCATTTTGTACAAAATTTTGTATTATTTGCAATAATAACATTGGCTGTAATGTCATAATTAGCGTTTCAGGAGTTAGTTCGTAATTAAACTTTTTATTTTGACCATTTGCAAGTATCGCAAAACCATTCATCTTCTCATCTAGATACTTTATGACATCTATGGTTTCAGGATTATCTAGTTGAGCTCCTTCTGCTCTTCCAAACTCAAGAATTGATGAGACAATTTTGTTCATCTCGTCAATAGAGATTATATTTTGTTTTACAGCTTCTATAAGCTCCTCTTTTGAGCTATTTTTTTTCATTAGCGTAACTTGGTTTTTTGTTTTCATAACAGCAAGTGGAGTTTTAAGCTCATGAGCACTTCCTATAAATAACTCTTTTTTGTATTTTATAAAGTTCTGTATACGCATAAATAGACTATTTATTGATTTGGCAAGTGGCCTAAATTCTGTTGGCAAATTGTTTGTATTAATTGTTTTAATGGTTGTTTCGTCCATTTTTGATAGATTTGATGTCAGTATTTTTATTGGTGTTGTTAGCATATTTGAGATGAAAAAAGCATATATAATAATTATGCCCATTGTTATGATGCTAATAAAGATAATGCCTTGATATACTTGTGCTTTTACCTTTAATTGCTGAGTGACATCACCTTTGATTGAAAGATATTGATGTTTACTTGTTATTTTGTTTGTTGCATATGGAATTCTAAGTTCAATATAGTTACGATTATTCTCATTATACCTTCTTAGGCTTGTAAGGAATGGCAAAGAGCTTGGCAATTTACCTATTTCAACTTCCACATTTAAAGTCTCTTTTATGACATCTTTTTGTGTATCTACCATTTGTTCTATATCTGGATATGTTGCAAATAGATAGTTGGCGTGTTTAATAATACTATCTTCGAGTTGTTTATTAACGCTATAACTTATATATGAGTATAAAATAGTTGAGAAAAATATTAGTAGTGTAGCCATCGCCACACTAAGTTGCAGGAGAAATCTAACTCTTATACTTTTTTTGGAAAACAAAACCTATAGCCTCGTCTTCTTACAGTTTCGATTGTTGTTATGCCTAGTGGTTTATCCATTTTCTGGCGAATTTGATTTATAGCAACCTCTATTACATTTGGAGTCACCAATTCAGGCTCTTCCCATATTGCATCTAGTAATTGCTCTTTGGAGACGATTTGATCCTTGTGCATAGCTAAATGAGTTAGAACTTCAAATGGTTTACCTTTTAGTTCAATCTCTTCACCTTCATATATTATCTTCTCCTCTTCAGGATTAATAATTAGGCTTCCTATTTCTAAAATATTAGAACCACCGAAACGAAGTTTAGCTTCAATTCTTACAAGTAAAATTTCAAAATCAAATGGCTTTTTGATATAATCATCTGCTCCAGCTCTTAGCGCCTCTATTTCACTATCTCTATCATCTCTAGCCGAGAGCATAATAACAGCAGTTTTTGGGGCAATAGTCTTAATCTCTTTAATAATATCAATACCATTACCATCAGGCAACATCCAATCTAACAAAATTAAATCATAGTTTCTAATACCAATATAATATCTACCATCACTAAGATTTTCAGCTATATCATTTTGATATCCAAACTCTTTTAGTCCATCTGAAAGTGTCTTGCTTAGAGTAGCTTCGTCCTCTATTATGAGTATTCTCATTTGTTAGGTTTCCTTATAATTAAGTTTTGTTTAATTATAGCCTAAAATTAAGCTTTTGTATGTAGTTTTGTTAAAAATTCCACAATTCACTTACTCCAACGGTGCAATTTGACAGTATGTTAGGTTTTGATATTTTGACATATAGTGATGAGATAGTAGGAAATTCTAGAGTTAAAATATCTTTTAGTGAGACTAGAGCCTCTTCTATTAATTCATATTTAGACTCTTGAATATCGGTTGTTATAATTTGAGTTATTTGCGAATAGTCTATGAATTTTGAGGTTTTTAAATAATCATATGTTGCTTCAATGTCCACTAAAACAGACTGTGGTGTGATTCTCTCGAAGTCCAATATTCCTATTATTGCTTCAATTTTCAATTTCTCAATGATTATTTTCAAACCACTTTACCTTCAGATTTATTAAATATTCTCATGATATTTGGTATATGTTTATATACAATTATACCAGTGATAATCCATAATGGAGCATGAGTAATATGAGGGGCGAGGATATAGCTTGATATCATCATCGCTATAAGTGCAATAAGTGAAGATAATGAGGATATCTTTAGAACTTTAGCACTAAATAGCCAGACTATTAACGCGATTATCATTGGAATAGGAAGAAGAACAAAAAGTACACCAGCAGCAGTGGCCACACCTTTGCCTCCCTCAAAACCAAGAAATGGCGAATAGCAATGACCAACAACACTTAAAACAGCTATCGTCCATAGCACACTATCATTTGCACCTAGATATTTTGCAATTAGCAAAATAATTACACCTTTTAATCCATCGAGTAATAGTGTTGCAATACCAAGTTTTTTGGCTAATTTTGGGTCGCTCTCTTTGACTACCCTTAGCACATTTGTTGCACCAATATTTCCACTACCAGCATTTTTGATATCAACACCAGCAAATTGTTTTGCCAATATATATCCAAAAGGTATTGCACCAACTAAATACGCTGCGATATATAAGTAGATGTTTAAGTTTAAAAATTCCATATTTTCTCCAGAAAAAAGTTAATACAATTTTATCTGATTTTAGATAAAATAACTCCAATTAATAGAGATATTCTCTAAATAAGGGCAAATATGGATTTCAAAGCAGAGATAAATAGACTAAAAGCTAAGCTTGATGTAACTATTGTGGCTCACTATTACCAAAGAGATGAAGTTTTTGAGATGGCTGATATAGTTGGTGATTCACTGGAACTCGCTAGAAGAGCCAAAGAGACTCCAAATGAGTGGATAGTATTTTGTGGTGTTGGATTTATGGGGCAAAGTGTAAAAGTTATTGCACCAGAAAAAAGAGTCCTGATGCCTAAAATAGCTTGCTGTGCAATGGCACGCATGATTGATGGTAGCTATTTTGATGAAAGTGTTCAGTATATGGTAGATAGAGGCGTTTCAAAAGAGAATATTTTGCCAATCACATATATAAATTCTGATGCTAGCGTAAAAGCCAAAGTAGGTGAAATGGGTGGAATGGTATGTACAAGTGCTAATGCTTTCAAGATTATAGAAAAAGGCTTGGAAAGTGGTAAAAAGATTTTATTCGTTCCTGATAGATGTTTGGGTCAGAATTTTGCTAATTCTATGGGTCTTCGTTCATGCGTAATAGGAGTAGGGGAGTGTGACCCAAAAGAGAATGATGTGGTATGTTTTAATGGTTTTTGTTCTGTGCATCAGCTATTTACACCTAATGACATTGAATTTTATCGCGAAAAATATCCTGATATTCTAATTGCCGTTCACCCAGAATGTGATCCAGCCGTTGTAGCATTGGCAGATTTTTCTGGCTCAACATCTCAGTTAATAAAATATGTAGATGCATTGCCTTTGGAGCAAAAAGTAGCAGTGGGAACTGAATATAATTTAGTAAATCGCATGAGAAAAGCAAATACATTTGTTCTCTCATCAGCAAAACCATCATGCCCCACTATGAATGAGACAAGCTTGGAGGATTTATATAACACACTTAAATCCATAGAAGATAACAATCCAATTAATGAAATATTTGTAGACGAACATACAGTTAAATATGCCAAGCTTGCACTTGACCGTATGCTGGAGGTAAATTAATATGCATAAAGAATCATTTATAAAAGCCACTGTCGCTGAAGATATAGGCAGAGGAGATTTATTCTCATTTTTCGGCAAACCAAAAAGCGTTACAGCATATATAATCGCCAAAAGTGATGGCGTCTTTGCAGGTCGTGAATATATAGATGTTTTTTGCAAACTCTATCCCATAACGATAGAATGGCTAACGGATGATGGCAAAGAGTTTAGGGTGGGCGAGAAATTGCTTTTCATAAGAGGAGATAACAAAACTATTTTGGCTCTTGAACGCTCTATACTTAATATGGTTTTACATGCTAGCTCTATAGCGACCTTAACAAACAAATATATAAAAGCATTAGAAGGTACAGGCGTAAAACTACTTGACACTCGTAAAACTAGACCAATGCTGCGAATTTTTGAGAAATATGCAGTTCGTTGCGGAGGTGGGATCAATCATCGTATGGGACTTGATGATGCACTTATGCTTAAAGACACACACCTTGCTACTATTGATGACCTTGAGGGTTATATACAAACTGCTCGCAAAAATATACCGTTTACCACTGCAATAGAGATTGAGTCTGAAACTATTGGGATGGCTAAAATTGCAATGCGTCTTGGAGCTGATATTGTGATGTGTGATAATATGAGCATTAATGAAATGAAAGATGTAGTTAGCTTTAGAAATGAAAAATACCCACATGTTCTTATAGAAGCTAGTGGGAATATTACGCTTGAAACTATAAGAAGTGTAGCCACAAGTGGCGTTGATGCTATATCTACAGGTAGTCTTATTCATCAAGCAAATTGGATAGATTTATCTATGAAGATAGAAGTATAAAGTCTTTGGAGTATTAGGCTCAAAGCAAATTTAAGGCACTATTACGAATAAGTTTTACATACGGGACAATATGATGATATCAAAAATTATTTCAGTGATAGTAATAGCATTAATAGCATCTGGGGCTTGGTTTGTTTATAGCGACTATAGATTTGAGCGAACATATCCTACTATTGTTGCACCATCATCGATGTATTATAACGGTAAAAAACCTTTATTAGTTGCCATTAGTGACAATACAGGACTAAAATCATATGAAGTAGTGATACAAAATGGAACAACCAATACTCTAATAACTAAAAAAGATATATTAGTACCGACTAAAAAAAAGATACTATCACTCGGTATTCCAGCATCTTTAAAAGGTACAAAAAATTTAATTATGACGATAAGTGCTACAGATATAAGCATGTGGAATTTTTACAGAGGTAATAAAACCACACAAAATTTTAATCTAACAATTGATAGCGATGCCCCAACCGTAGAGCTACTATCTAATTCATATAGTATTACTCAGGGTGGAAGTGCACTAGTTGTATTCAAAGTTAGCGAAAAAAATACTAAAGATATATATGTAGAGACTCCATACTTTAAATTTAAAGCCACACCATACCGTAAAGCTGGATATTACGCCTCACTTGTAGCTTGGCCATTTAGCGAAGATAAGTTTAATGCAAAAATTGTTGCAATTGATAAGGCAATGAACAGCACAACTATCGATGCCCCATTTTATATTAAAAATAAAAAATATGCGACCTCTTATATACAGGCAACGAAACAATTTATAGATGGCAAAATAGCGACCTTGGCTTCAAAAGATTCTAGATTAGCAACAATTTCAGATAAATTAGAAAAATTTGCAGGTGTAAATGAGGGCATCAGAGCTGAAAATGAGCATTTAATATCAACATTAGGATCTATTGTTTCAGCTAATATAATTAATGATTGGAAAATATTGCCTTTTTATCCTCTAAAAAATGGAGCCAAAGTTGCAAGTTATGGTGATTTGAGACACTATTATTATGATGCCAAAACAAAAGCTGTCATATCTACTTCAGATCATGTAGGTATTGATTTGGCTAGCAATGAAGCTGCTCCAATAATTAGCTCAAACGATGGGAAGATTGTATATAGTAATGATAATGGTCTATACGGTAACATGCCAATGATCAATCATGGTTTGGGTCTTTATACACTTTATGGACATTGCTCAAAGATTGTTAAACATAAAGGCGACACTGTAAAAGCAGGTGATGTAGTAGCAAATAGTGGAACAAGTGGATTAGCACTTGGTGACCATTTACATTTTGGTATTTTAGTGCAAGGAAATGAAGTAGCTCCTGAAGAGTGGATGGATAGCAATTGGATAAAACTTAATATAGATGATGTTTTTGCTAAAGCAAATATGCTTATAAAATAAGATACAATAAGTGAATAAGGAATAGATATGCAACAAAGAACTATTAGCAGACCTGTTGAAGCTGTAGGTATTGGACTACACAAAGGTGAACCTATTCGCCTTAGGCTTGAACCACTAAGCGAAAATAGTGGTATTATATTTTATCGTGAAGATATTGGGCTTACTATACCACTAACTCCAGAAAGCGTTATTAATACCCAAATGGCTACTGTTATTGGCAATGAAAAAGGTTCAATATCTACAATTGAGCATTTCTTGTCATCTGTTTATGCATATGGTATTGATAATATGCGTGTAATAGTGGATGGTAATGAGATGCCAATAATGGATGGCTCTGCTATATCATTTTGTCTACTGCTTGATGAAGCTGGTGTCCAAATTCAAGATGTACCAAAAAATATAATGAGAGTTTTAAAGCCAGTAGAGGTGCGAGATGGTGATAAATTTGTAAGACTAACTCCAAATGATAAAGCGACTTTTGACTTTACAATACATTTTGATCATCCTGCAATTGGGAAACAATCGCATAAATTTACCCTTGGTACTAAATCTTTTGTAGATGAGATCGCAAGAGCTCGAACATTTGGATTTGCACACGAAATACAATATCTTCAGAGTCAGAATCTAGCCCTTGGTGCAACACTACAAAATGCGATTGGTTTGGATGAGCATCGTATATTAAATCCAGAGGGTTTAAGATTTGATAATGAGTTTGCTAGACATAAAATTCTTGATGCCATGGGAGATATGATGGTTGGTGGAGTTTCCGTGCTTGGCTCTTATGAGTCATTTGCTGGAAGTCATAAGCTTAATGCTATGCTTGTTAGTAAGCTAAAAGATGATGCTAGTAGTTATGAAATAATAGCAATGGATACACTAAAAAGTAGAGAGTTTGAAAAAAGCTTTGCAACAATATGATATTCTAGTAATATCACTAGCATCTCCATTTTTAGTCGGTCTTTATGAGGATAATATTCTAATTAAAGAGTGGAGTAGTGACGAGAAAATATCAGAGGCTTTGTTAACAATAATTACCTCTATCTCTAATAATTTTAATATTTCTAGAACAATTTACACAAGAGGACCTGGGTCTCATATGGCTACAAAATTGACATATTTGATGCTAAAGACAATTGAAATTAGTATGAATATTGAATGTTTTGGCTGTAGTGGATTTGAGTTTAGTAAAGATAAACCAATTAAGGCAATTGGTAATTTATACTTTGTAAAAGAAAAAGAGACTATAATAACAAAAAAATTTGATGAGCCAATTGATAGTGGATTTGTATTGCCAATAAATTTAAACTCAATAGAGTTAGATTTAAGCTCAGAACCACTGCATCTTTTGCCTTCCGTTTAAAAGGGTTTAATGTGTTAGTTAGTGTTCCTGCCACCAGTGCCAATCTTGGACCTGGATTTGATTCATTGGGATTGGCCGTTGATCTACGAAATGAGATTATAATTAAGCCTTCAGGTTTTTTAAGTCTTGCTACAATAGGAGAAGGTTCTGATAGTCTAAAGATTAGAAAAAATACACTTTTCTTGGATATTTTTAATAAACAATATGTAAAGCTTACAGATAAACATGAGACATTTCGCTTTGAATTCACCAACCGTATACCACTTTCTCGTGGTCTTGGTAGTTCGTCAGCTGTAATTGTTGCTGCACTTGCTTCTGCCTTTGTGGCATCTGGATCTACATATACTAAGAGAGATATTTTAAATTTAGCACTAGAGTATGAAAAACATCCAGATAATATTACGCCAGCCGTTATGGGTGGTTTTAATGTTGCATGTCTTGAAGATGGCAGAGTGTATAGTCGAAAAAAGAGGCTACCTGAATATTTAAGGGCTGTATTGGTTGTGCCAAATAAAACAATATCAACAGCAAGATCTAGAACTACACTACCAAAGTTTTATAGCAAAGAAGAGACAATATACTCTCTTTCAAGGTCGTCATATTTAACAGCACTATTTATGAGTGAATCGTGGGATTTGCTACGAATTGCGTCAAAAGATAAACTCCATCAAAATAGAAGAATGAAAATGATGCCAGAACTATTTGATGTTCAAAAACTAGCTCTAAGAAATGGTGCATTAATGAGTACACTTTCAGGAAGTGGCTCTACATTTTTTAATCTCTGCTACGATAGTGACGCAGAATTAATGGCAGAAGCATTTAGAAAACGATTTCCTGAGTTTAGAGTTTTTGTCACAAGTCTAGATAATAACGGTCTTATCACAAAGAGTTAAACTCTTTTTGGTATAATTACATATGTTAAAACGAGAACCGATACGCATGTGTATATCTTGCAGACAGAGATTTCCTAGATATACTCTAATGCGACTACAGCTTGAAACACAATTAGTTGTTAAATATATTGGTGTTGGAAGAAGTTTTTATCTATGCAAGATATGTGCTACAAATCAAAAAAAACAGACAGGACTTGCAAAGCGTTTCAAAGTAAATGAGGCAAATTTGACAGAGTTACTAAAGGAGATTTTAAATAATGGATAAAGTAAAAATCCAAGATGTTGCAGCAGAAGCTGGATTATCTAATGGTGATGTAATAGAAAAAGCGAATGAACTAGGCTTTGCTGTTAAAGCTGCAAATAGTACGATTAGCATGGAAAATGCAGAAGTTTTATTTAACTATATAGTTACAGGTGAATTACCAGTAGCATTTAGTAAGCCTGCAGGAAAGATTTCAAAGAAAAAATTAGAAGTTGTAGCTGAAGTTAACACCTTGGTAGTTGACGATACTAATGAAGATAAAATACCAGAAACTAAAGAAGAAGCCAAAGAAGAAATAACAAAAGATGTAGTATTGCCAAGCGAAGATATTGCTATAACTATTGAACCTGAAGAGATAAAGGTTGTTAGAAAACCACCAGTAAGCTCTGGTTCTATCAAGGTTCAATCGAAAATTTCAATAGCTGATGGACAGGCTAGAAAAGACGATATTTTTGCTGGTATGAAAATAGTCAAATCAAATGTTGTGGCTAAAAGAGCTATTCAAGTAGTTGAAGCAGAGGCAAAAAAGAAAAAAGTTAAGAAAACAACACCTGTAACTGCAAAAGAGAGTGGTTCAAGAATTGATATAAGTGACAAGAACTTCATGGGTACAGGATTTGAGCTTTATGAGGAACAAGAGGTTGTATTACTTGACTTTTCTGATAAAAATATTTATGAAGAGATGAAGAGACAAGAGCAGAAGCGTAAAGAAGAGCAAGAGAAAAAACCTACAAGATTTATGCATACATTTGGAAAACAAAATAGTGGCATTAGAAGAGGTAGCAGAAAACGCAAAAGATACACAAGAGAAGATGGTGAGCCTGAACAAATTACATCTATTGAGATTCCAGAAAATGTTCGTGTTTATGAGTTTGCTGAAAAAATTGGCAAGAGCATAAGTGAAGTTGTAAAGGTTCTTTTTGAGCTTGGCACGATGGTAACTAAAAATGACTTTTTGGATAAAGATTCTATTGAAATTCTTTCAGATGAATTTGAAGTAGAGGTTCATACCATTGATCCACTTGATGCACTTAATTATGTGGCGGCGTATGATGAAATTCCTGATGAAACTTTAGTTGAGAGACCTCCTGTTATTACTATAATGGGGCATGTAGACCATGGTAAAACATCATTGCTAGATAAAATCCGTTCATCAAAAGTAGCAGCAAAAGAGGCTGGTGGCATTACTCAGCATGTTGGTGCTTATCAAGTTGAAAAAAATGGTAAAAAAATTACATTTATAGATACTCCAGGTCACGAAGCATTTACAGAAATGCGTGCTCGTGGAGCTCAAGCGACTGATATAGTTATTATAGTTGTTGCAGCTGACGATGGTGTTATGCCGCAGACAAAAGAGGCTGTTAATCACGCAAAAGCTGCTGGCGTTCCTATGATAGTAGCTATTAATAAAATGGATAAAGAGAGTGCAAATCCAGATATGGTAAAAGCACAACTAGCTGAGCTTGGTATTACTCCAGTTGATTGGGGTGGGGAGTATGAGTTTGTACCTGTTTCAGCTCATAGTGGTCTTGGGATTGATGATTTGCTTGATGTTATATTGCTTCAAGCAGAGATTATGGAACTTGTAGCAAATCCTAATAGAAATGCAAAAGCTATTGTTGTTGAGAGTTCAGTTGAAAAAGGTTTCGGACCTGTTGCAAATGTTATAGTCAAAAATGGTACTCTAAAAGTTGGAGATAATGTAATAGTTGGAACAACATATGGTAAAGTAAAAGCTATAAAACTTGACAATGGCAAAAATGAGAAATCAATCGGACCAAGTACACCTGCTGCAATAGTTGGATTGAGCGAAGTTCCTTCAGCTGGCGATGTAATGGTGGTTATGGATAGCGAGCGAGAAGTTCGTGAACTTGCATCTCAAAGAGCTGAATATGTTAGAACTCAACAGCTTTCAAGAAGCACAAAAGCATCACTTGAAGATTTATCAGCTCTCATTGCAGAAGGTCAGCTAAAAGCTCTATCTGTGATACTTAAAACAGATGTTCAAGGTTCTTTGGAAGCAATCAAAAGTAGCTTAGAGAAGCTTAGAAATGAAGAAGTTAAGGTAAATATTATACATGAAGGTGTTGGTGGCATTACTGATAGTGATGTTGCCCTTGCTGATGCTGGCGAGAATGTGATGTTGATTGGATTTAATATAAAACCAAATGCAAATGTATCACAAAAGGCAAAAGCACTAGGTGTTGAGATTAAAACTTATACAATTATATATCAACTTCTTGATGATGTTAGTCTATTGCTGGGTGGAATGATGAGTCCAGTAATTAGAGAAGAAGCTGTTGGTCAAGCAGAAGTGAGAGAAACATTTGCGGTAGCCAAAGTTGGCACAATTGCTGGTTGTAAAGTTATGGGTGGCACTATCAATAAAAATGCACTAGCAAAAGTTATGCGTAATGGCGTTGAGATATTTAGTGGTGCTATTTCATCACTTAAACGATTTAGCGATGATGTAAGAGAAGTTAAAAATGGATTTGAGTGTGGAATTATGCTAGATGGCTTTAATGATATGATGGCTGGAGATATGATTGAGACATTCAAGAATATCGAGGAACAAGCAACACTATGACCCATGAAGAGATAAAAAGACATCGTGTTGAATCTACACTTAAGGAAATTATTCCTGAAGCACTAGGAAGTCTTGATGACCCACTAATCCAAACTGTTGTAGTTACTGATGTTGTGTGTTCTAGGGGCCGTAGTAATGCACGAGTTTTTTTGGACTTAGGTGTATACACAAAAGAAGAGAAAAAAGAGATTATTCAGAAACTTTATAAACTTTCAGGATATTTACAAACTCATTGTAAGCAGACAGAAGGTTGGTTTAAAGCACCAATTATGACTTTTGAGTTCGATACACAACCAGAACAAATTAGTAAAATAGAAAGCTTATTTAAGAAGATGAGAGAAGAGATGGGAGATAGCGATGAGAAGTGATATTGAAGCAACTATAGCAAAAACAGTTAAATCTTTTGGGGCAGAACTTTATGATATTGAAGTAACCAGTGATGGTGGTGATACTATTTTGCGTATCATGATAACAAAAGAGGGTGGTGTCAACTTGGATCTTTGTGCTGATATATCTAGGGATTTATCTCTATATCTAGATGTTAATCCACCTATGGTTGAAGCTTATAGACTTGAAGTTAGCTCTCCAGGGATTGAGCGAAAATTAATAAAACCTATACATTACGAACACGCTGTTGGTGAAAAAGCAAAGATAAAGATTATTGGCGAAGGGCAAGTTGTAGGATTAATTAAAAGTGCTGATAGTAATTCTGTAATTTTAGAAATTGATGGAAATGAGCGAAAAATAGAGTATATAGAAATAAGTAAAGCACGAACATTTTTCGAGTGGTAAATTAAAATGACCAATCGACTCTACATGCAAGCTGCAATAGATGCTGCGTGGGAGTATCAAGGATTAACATATCCAAACCCAGCTGTTGGCTGCGTTGTTTCTAAAAACAATCAAATTTTATCAGTATCAGCTCACCAAAAAGCAGGAACTTCACATGCTGAAGTTTTGGCATTAATAGAAGCATATGAGCAGATGAGTGGTGAAAATATTAATTTTGATAAATTTGATTCTAAACTCTCTCATGATTTTCTTTGCACCCTACCAAAATATTTTTTTGAGAGTTGTACTCTATATGTTACGCTTGAGCCATGTAATCATGATGGTGCTACACCCTCTTGTGCATTATTGCTAATTGACCTTGGTATTAAGAATATTTTTATCTCTTCACTGGACCCAATAGCCGGGCATGGTGGTGGGGCAAATAGACTAGAGGAGTCTGGTTGTACTGTTAACATTGGGCTACTAAAAACAGAATCACAAGAGCTTTTAGAGCCATTTTTGATATGGCAGAATAGAGCTTTTGTACTTTTCAAATTAGCTCAAACAATGAATGGAAATATAAGCGATGGCATTATAAGTTCTCTAGAGTCCAGAACCCATACTCATAGACTTAGAAGTGCCTGTAGCTTGATGATTATTGGCGGAAATACTGTTAGATGTGATAACCCTATACTAGATTGTAGATTAATAGATAAAAAAGCACCAGATATTTTTATTTACACGAAAGATGAGAGTGGTATTGATAAATCTTCAATTATATTTAATGTACCAAATCGAAATATAGAGATTGGTGATAATTTGGATTTTTTAGACAAACCATCATTTGTATTAGTAGAGGGTGGAATAGCAATGCTTGAAGCACTAAAAGATAAGATAGATTGGGTATTATTTTATTCTGCACCAGTGATTCGTGGTGGTGGTGTTTTTGCCACATTTGAGAGTAGTTTAAAATTTTTGCACTGCAAGAGAACTGAAAAAGATTTAATAATATGGAGTAAATTTAATGGAAAATAGTGATAAGCAGAATAAAATTATAGGAATGTTTGATGATATTGCATCAACATATGATACAGCAAATAGAGTACTTAGCTTTGGTATTGATAAGCAATGGAGAAGAAAAGGTTGTGATAAAGCATATGAAATGCTTGGAAAAAATAAAATCTCGCAAATAATAGATGTAGCCTGCGGTACAGGTGATTTGTTGTTGTATTGGAAGGATAGAGCTACAAAAAAAGGTATCATTGTTGATAAATATATTGGCATAGATCCATCAGTGGGAATGCTAGATGTTGCCAAGCATAAGGTTGAATTTGCAGAGTTCATTGAGGGTCAGGCCAATGATATGCCTTTTGAAGATGAGAGCTGTGAGATTGTATCTATTTCATACGGCATTAGAAATGTTGTTGATAGGAAAAAAGGACTTAGCGAATTTTATAGGGTTTTAAAGCCAGGTGGAATTGTAGTTATACTAGAGTTCACAAAACAAGAAAAAAGTGGCATAGCATCAAAAATAGTTGATATTTATATGAAAAATATATTACCAGCAATTGGCGGACTTGTATCAAAAAATTATGCTGCATATAAGTACCTTCCCGATTCAATAGAAGAGTTTTTGACAACAAAAATGTTAGAGCAGGAGCTTAGAGATGTTGGATTTGAGATAAAATATACAAAGTCATTTTCGTTAGGTATATCAACTCTCATTGTAGCTCAAAAGCCACAAAGCTAAAAGGATTTTTATGAGTCACGAAGCAATGATGAGTGTATCATCGCTCAACTCAAAAATTAAATCGTTGCTTGAACTTACATTCACATCCATACTCGTAGAGGGTGAAGTATCAAGTGTAACATACCACACAAGCGGTCATTTATATTTTACTATCAAAGATAATGAAAGTTCAATTAAATGCGTCTCCTTTCGTTCGTCAGCATCTAAGATAAAGTTTAGACTAGAAGTCGGACAGAGGATAATCGTAGGTGGCTCTATAAGCGTCTATGTGCCAAGAGGCGAGTATCAATTTTATGCTACTAATATTGAGCCGTATGGTCAAGGTGGAGCAGCTTTGGCTTTTGAGCAACTAAAACAAAAACTTTCAGGCAAGGGATATTTTGATAGCTCTAGCAAAAAACAAATCCCTAAAATAATTCAAAAATTAGTTTTAATAACTGCAAAAGATAGTGCTGCATCGCATGATATGTTGAAAATTATAGATAAAAGATGGCCACTACTCGAGGTTATTATTATAGATACGCTTGTGCAAGGAGATATGGCTCCGTTGCAAATAGCTCGAGCGTTAAAATATGCTGATAGTTTAGGTTGTGATGCCATTGTAGTTGGTAGAGGAGGCGGTAGTAGTGATGATTTGTGGGCATTTAATAGCGAGATTGTAGCTGATGCTATTTTTGGGTGTCAAACACCAATTGTAAGTGCTGTTGGTCATGAGAGTGATGTTATGATTAGCGATTTTGTAGCTGATTTAAGAGCTCCTACGCCAAGTGCTGCCATTGAGATGATTTTACCTGATTTTAAAGATATTTTATTTGCACTTGATGATCAAAGAGAACAATATGGTCGTATTATTTCACATAAAATAGCACTATATAGTGAGCAAGTCAGGCAGCTTAAAATAAATATAAATCACGCCTCCCCACTCAAAAAAGTTGAGTATATGGAGCAGCAATATATCAAAGTCAAAGATGATCTCTCAAGGTTGATTGATTATAGATTTGAGATATTCAAACAACCACTAGTTGGGTATGAGCAGAATTTAAAAAGGCAAATCAACTTTATTATCGCTCAAAAAGAAACATACACCAAAGAGTTTTATAATAGCTATATATTGGCTAATCCTAAAAATCGTTGTAATGATGGTAATGCACGAGTGTGGCTAGATGGTAAACCTACAACTCTAAACTATATAAAAAAAGGTTCACGGTTTATGATTGAGGATAACACTGCCACTCTTATTGTGGAGTGTTTAGAGACTAAGTTGAATTAATTTAGATACTTTTTTAGTACCTCTGGTATATCTATGCTTCCATCTTCATTTTGGTAATTCTCCATTATTGCTACAAGAGTACGCCCCACGGCTAGCGCTGAGCCATTTAGGGTGTGTACAAAGCTATTTTTCCCATCTTCTTTGTATCTTATTTTTGCTCTTCTTGCTTGAAACTCATTTGTATTTGATATTGATGAGATTTCACGATATTGATTTTGCCCTGGAAGCCAAACTTCTAAGTCAATTGTTCTAGCTGCACTAAATCCTAAATCACCACCACAAAGCTCCACAACTCTGTGTGGCAATCCTAGTAGAGTGAGTAGTTCAGAAGCATTATCTACCATCATTTCAAATATCTCTTCGCTTTGGCTTGGATGGGCTATTGCAACCATTTCTACTTTGTCAAACTGATGTTGACGGATAATTCCTCTGGTATCTCGTCCAGCACTACCTGCTTCTTTGCGGAAACATGGAGTATATGCCGTCATAAGTAGTGGAAGCTCTTTTGCGTCTATTATCTCATCATGATATAGATTTGTTAGTGGCACTTCAGCTGTGGGGATTAGATATAGCCCCTCATCTTCTATCTTGAATAGGTCATCTTCGAACTTTGGAAGCTGTCCCGTTCCTTGTAGCATAGCAGCATTATTTAATAAAGGTAAACCAAATTCATGAAAGCCTTTTGTGCGATTGTGATCTAAAAAGTAGTTAATTAAAGCTCTCTCTACCCTAGCACCATCACCTTTTAGAACGCTAAATCTGCTCTTGGCAAGCTTGACACCTCTCTCAAAATCTATCCAGTCATTGCATAGTTCCCAATGTTCTTTTGGCTTAAAATCGAACTTTGGAATCTCAAGAACTTTTCTTAGTTCTATATTATCGTTTTCATCTATTCCGAACGGCACACTATTATCAGGAATATTTGGAATATTTAGTGCAAGTTCTTCAAGTCTTGTATTCGCCTCTCTAGCAATCTCTTGAAGTTCGTTCAGAGTAATCTTGTTGCCATCTACTTTGGCTTTAAGCTCTGTGGTATCTTGCTTGTTTTTCATCATTTCACCGAACTCTTTTGAAAGCATATTTTGCTCTGCTTTACAGTTTTCAAAAGCATTATTTGCCTCTTTTAATTTCGCAAATGCAATTTTAAGTGCTTCAAGAGCTTCTGTTGTTACTTTTTTCTTTGATAATTTTGATGCTACTTCATCAAAATTTGCTTGAAAATATTTTAAATCTATCATGTATTTAAACCTTGTCGTAAATTATTGGTATTATTATATAGTAAAAGTATAAAACTATTAATAATACCCGTGAAGCCATTTTTTAAAGTGGACAACATATGTCAAAAATATAAAGTATTATTCTGATATATAAATATTAGGAGAATAATATGGATGAGTTAAAACTTGTTTTTCATATAGACCAAGATGATGAGGAAGAAGAGCTATATTTATCTTTTGGAGTATTGATAAATCAAGAAGAGTTGTTTGGCTCAAAGTTGCTAAATAGATAATACTTTACAGAGCATAAAAATATCTCAACTTAAAGCACCCTAAAGCCTTATTAAGCTAATATATATCTATTTTTTAAATTAAACTTAAGGAATGGGGATGTTGGAGAGAAATACAAGGCATTATTTAAAGCAATTGTATAGTGTTGTATTTTTATCTATCTCTTTTAGTTTATTTAGTTTTTCAGCTCCTATATCTTCTGATTGGCAAATACAAAGAGAAAAAGAGTTAAATCTTCAAACTCAAAAAATCATCCCAAAAGCTCCTGATATTCATACAGATACAAATCCTCTCAAAAGCGATGCCAAGCTAGAGATTGAAAGTCCATGCTTTGAGATAAAAAAGATAGAACTTCAAGGTGCAAAAGGATTTGACTTTGCTCTTGCTCAAACTCTTGATATTCTGAATATAAAAGATAAAGTAAATAAAAATGGTAATGGAATATGCATAGGACAAAAAGGCGTACTTAGCATATCAAACACTTTACAAAATTCAATCATTGCAAGAGGTTATACAACCACAAGAGTCCTTTTAAAAGAACAAGATTTAAAATCAAAAGTATTAAAAATAGATGTTGTTGCTGGTATGGTTGATAAGATTAGATTTGAAGAGAGTTCAGGATTAAAACCTCATGAGCAAAATTCTTTACTTTTTAGTGCTATGCCTCTAAAGAGTGGTGATATACTAAATATTAGACCAATAGAACAAGCATTAGAAAACTTTAAAAGAGTTCCAGGCTTTGATGCATCATTTGATATCGCACCCTCATCTAAACCATCACATTCAGATATTGTCATCAAATATCAAAAATCAAAATTTCCTTTTAGAATAGGGTTTTCTATAGATGATAGCGGATCTATGAGTACTGGTAAATACCAAGTTGGCACAACGCTGAGTGGTGATAATATTCTTGGATTAAATGATATGTTTTATCTCTCATATAGCAGAGATATGGCAGGTTATGATAAAACAAACATTACTGATAGTAATGGAACCATCAATGGTAGCACAAATGGAAAGTCTGATAATTTCGCACTAAACTATTCATTCCCCGTGGGCTACTATCTACTCTCTTTGGGCAAATCAAAATATCATTATGATCAAGCCGTAGCTGGAGTAAACCAAGTTTATAGATATATGGGAAATTCAGAAACAGTTGATATCGGCATAAGCAGAGTTATATATAGAAGCGATAAAGGGAAAACAACTCTTAGTTTAAAAGGGTTAAAAAGAAGTAGCGATAATTATATAGATGATGCAAAGATAACTGTACAAGATAGAAAAACAACAAGTATTGAGTATGGTCTAGCTCATAAGCAATTTATAGATAATGCTACTTTGGATATGTCGCTTAAGTACAAAGTGGGTATTGGTGCATTTGATCCATTAAGAGCTCCTGAAGAAGCATTTGGAGAAGGTGTGAGCAAACCTCGAATATGGATGGCAGATGTGTCATTTACAAATCCTTTTTTACTACAAGAAAAACAGTTAAATTTTACAAGTACGCTTCATGCTCAAACTACGGCAACTCCTCTTGTTCCACAAGACAGACTCTCTATTGGTGGTAGATACACAGTTAGAGGATTTGATGGTGATTATTCACTCTCAAGCAATAAAGGCTTTTATCTACAAAATGAACTATCATTTAGTTATTTGCCATCACATCAATTGTATATAGCTATTGATGGTGGAAAGGTTTATGGGAAAAGCGTTGATACTCTCATAGGTCAAAGTTTAGTAGGAACTGCCCTTGGTGTTAGAGGTAGTTTTATGAATTTTGGTAATTTAAACTATGATTTGTTTGCTGGAACACCTATATATAAACCTCAAGGATTTGATACTGCAAAAGTATCTTGCGGATTTAATTTAAACTATTCATTTTGAAGGGACTATAAATGAATCACATATTTAAAACAATCTCTAAAAAGATAAAAGGTCGTGCCAATACAATTATAGTTGTAAGCGAAAATGCATCATCACTTACTAAAACAACCGACAATCATTCATCACTAGATGAAAACCAAACACACAGTGATTTTTATACTACTCTCAAACAGGTCTTAAGTGTAAGTTTGGCATCGATATTGTTTGTTAGTTCACTTCAAGCAGATATCATTGCTGATACCAATGCACCAACAAACACACAACCTATCATTTTAAATACCCAAAGTGGAGCAACACAAGTAAATATACAAACTCCTACAAGTTCAGGAATATCTGTAAATAACTATAGTCAGTTTGATACTGGTACAAATGGAACAATTTTAAATAATTCAAGAACAAATGTAAATACTGTTACTGCAGGATGGGTAGAAGGAAATCCATTTCTAGCAACAGGAAGTGCAACAGCTATAGTAAATCAAGTAAACTCCTCAAATCCAAGTAACTTAACAGGCAATATAGAAATTGCAGGAAGCAAGGCTGATCTAATCATTGCAAATCCAAGTGGAATAAGCATAGATGGAGCAACTATCATCAATGCTGGGACTTCAACGCTAACTACAGGTACACCTATCATAAACGGTGGAGATTTGAACGGATTTAGTGTTAATGATGGAACAATAAGTGTGCAAGGTGCTGGATTAAATGCATTGGGCTCAGATTATACCAATATACTTGCTCGCTCAACAATTATAAATGCTGGTATTTGGGCAAATGAACTGAGCATTGTTGCAGGAGTAAATACTATTTCGCGTGATAGTTCAAATATTATAGCAAGTACTGGAGCAACTCCACCTCCACTCTTTGCTATTGACAGCTCAGCACTTGGCGGAATGTATGCAAATAAAATTAATCTCATTGGCACTGAAGCTGGTGTTGGTGTAAATAATGCAGGAGTTGTAGGTTCAAATGATAATATATCTATAGATATTAATGGAAAGCTTACAAATAGTGGAACCATCATTTCAAAAGGCGATATCTCAGTAACTACAACAAGCGACATATTAAACAGTAGTAGTATTAGTGCAAGCAAAGAAGTTAAGTTACAATCTACTAATATTGACAACACAGATGGAGATATAACCGCTGGCAGATTAGACATATCAGCAGATAATCTAAACAATACAAATGGAAGCATAACACAAGCAGGAATCCAAGATTTGGTGGTCAATGCAACAAATCTTGATAATAGCAATAATGGTTTAATCGGATATGAACCTATAGATAGCAGTGGTGGTGTTGATGCAAATTCAACAACTGGTGGCGGCAGCACAGGTGGCTCTACAGGTGGTGGTAGTATAGGCGGAAGCACTGGCGGAGGCACTACCACAACACCTGCGATAACACTAAGTATAGGCAATATAAATATTACAAATACCTTATTAAATGACAATGGTAAGCTTGTAGCAAATGGTGCAACTACACTAAATACTACAGGTACACTAACAAATAGTTCCACTATAGATGTAGAAAATCTAAATGCAAGCGGAAGCTCTTTAAATAATGATAGTGGTACAATAAATGCCAACAACATAAACATATCAACAACGGATATTATAAATACAAATAAAATACAATCAAGCTCTAAAACAATCATAAATAGCTCATCTATGTCAGGAGATGGTGAGATAATATCAAATGGCGATATAGATATAGACCTTGCAGACAATTATACCAATGTCATGAAAATAAACGGACTTAATATATATTTAGATGTTACAGGAGAGCTTTCAAACAATGGCGAGATAACATCATCAAATATGACTAGTCTAAAGGCAACTGATTCTATAACAAATAGAGGTTTGATAGATGGAGTATATACGGATATACAAACCGATACCCTTAACAACTTTGGAGCAGGAAGAATATATGGTGATTGGGTATCAATTAAGGCTGATACGCTAAACAATACAAAAGAAAGTGACAAAAGTGCAGTAATTGGTGCAAGAGAAGAGTTAAATATCGGTGCAAATAACATTAACAATATTGATGGTGCTACAATACTAAGTATGGGTGATATGTATATCGGCGGCAGCTTAGAAGAAAATGGATTTGCCATAGGCAAAGCAAAAGAGATAAACAACTTATCTGCTACAATAGAGAGTGGCGGGTATATGAGTTTAGCAAGTGATGAGATAAACAATATAAATAATCATTTGGCAACACAGCAGGTAAGTGACTCCTCTGTATATCAAGAGCTTGTCAAGCCAGTAAGTGGTATAAATGCAGGCGTATTTGATCTAAGAAGTAACTTTGTAGGCATCGGTGGCGGACAGGATGATAATTATCACAAAGATGCTTTGGAATATATAAATCAAAGAGATGCATACAAGACAGAGTATCTATCTAATAACACAGGCTTTCCAGGAATTATCGCATTGTATAATGATCCAGAATATCAAAGATTAAATGCCATTGTAAACTCTTATATATTTGAAGATTATACACTACTAAAACAGAACAGCACCATCTCGCATACCGAGCTTGTTTCGACAAATCCTGCCGAGATTATCAGCGGCGGAGATATGTATATAGATGGACCTCTTTACAATAAAGATAGCCATGTCATAGCAGGAGGAGATATAGAAACTACTTCTAACCCAGAAAATATTGAGACAAAAGGGCAGGACATAACATCTTATGATGGCAGTACTATACAAAAAACCACAGTAGAATCCGATGGATGGGGAGGACATGATAGAGAGTGGCATGGCATTGCTTCATATGATAAAGCTGATGAAAAAGGGGAACTTTATTCTCTTGGAACAACACAGTTCATAGAAAATGCTTCCACGACAGACAGCTCATTGGAAGAGAAAAAAGATATAAGTTTATTTGCGACAACAACACCAAATACTTCTTTGCCAAACTCATCTTTGTTTGCAACAAACCCAGACAATCCAAACTATTTTATCCAAACAGATCCACGCTTTACAAACTATAAAAACTTTATAAGCAGTGACTATATGCTATCCAGACTCTCTCTTGATCCAACAACACTGCATAAAAGACTTGGTGATGGGTATTACGAACAAAAGCTTATCCGCGAACAAGTTATGGCATTGACTGGTAAGAGATTTCTTGAAGGTTTCAATAGTGATGAAGAGCAGTATATGGCGCTACTAAATAGTGGCGTGGAATATATGAAATCATTTTATATAAGTGCTGGTGTAGCACTAAGTAGCGAACAGATGAAAAATCTCACAAAAGATGTAGTTTTATTGGTAGAAAAAGAGATAACACTAAGCGATGGCACAAAAACTACAGCTCTTGTTCCACAGCTTTATGTTGCTGCTTCAAAAGTAAACACTAGTGGTTCATTAGTAAGTGCAAACAATATAATTACAAACGGCAGTAATGATCTTGTAAACAGCGGTACTATAATGGCAACAAATGCAGTAAGCTTAAATAGCACATCTTCCATAAACAACAATGCAGGGAATATATCAGGCAACTTGGTAGTTTTAAATGCAGGTAAAGATATAAATATAAATGGCGGAAGCGTAGAAGCAAATAGTGCAATGGCACTTAATGCCACAAATAGTGTCAATATATCTTCTACTACATATTCTACAATAGATACAGATGGAACAAGTGATTTTAGTAAAACTGGCATCCAAAGCACAGCAAGTATAAAAGTCAACAATAGTGATGGTGAGTTGTTCGTCAATGCAGATAGTGACATTAACATAAAAGGTGCAAACATTATAAATAATGGCACGCTAACACAACTTACTGCTGGCAATGATATCAATCTTGGTACCCTCCAAACCTCTGAACAAAACAATGTGATATGGGACGATAAAAATCATTTAAAAGAAGGATATACACAAGAAATTGGAACCACTATATCAACAGCAGAGGATAATGTTATCCTTGCAAATAATGACATCAATGTAAAAGGTTCTGATATAGATAGTACCTATGGTCTCACGGGGCTTGGTGCAAATCATGATATAAACATAGAAGCTTCCACGGACACAACAAACTATGATGAAGCTTATTATTATAAACGCAGCTCTTGGTCTGGTTCTAAAACAACAACAGTAAATGAAACTCTTGATACAACCGCATCTCAAGCAAGTAATATTACTGGAGATAGTGTCATCTTAAGTAGTGGCTCAACAGAAGAGATAGATGGAGTTAGTAAAATAACTTCTACGGGAAGTATAAACATCAAAGGTTCAAATGTAGTTTCTAGTAATGGCACAGTACTGAATGCCACAAATGATATAAATATACTTTCAACAACTGATACTACAGATAAAACATATTTCAAAGAAATAATAAAATCAGGATTGTTTAGTAGTGGCGGATTTGGGATAACCATAGGCAATTCTATGAATTCTAATGATAATGTTGATAATTCAACAACACAATATGGCTCAATGGTAGGAAGCTTGCAAGGTGATACAACCATAACGGCAGGAAATGATTATAAACAAGTTGCCTCTGATGTCATCTCGGGACATGCAGGCGAAGATGGTAACTTTGTAGCAAGTGGGGATGTGAGCATAACTGCCAAAGATATAGATATAGAAGCAGGATATGATACTTATAATGGGGATAGTATCACCAAAACAAAACAAAGTGGGCTAACTATAGCATTTACTGGCGGTGTTGTAGCTGCCATAGAAAGTGCGACATCATCAGTTTCGGATGTAGGAGAGAGTAAAAACAGCAGAGTCAATGCAATGGCAACTGCAAATGCAGCATATGATGTATATCAAGCGGCACAAGCGATTCAAAGTTTAGCAAGTGATCCTAATGTAGGTATATCTATCACTGTTGGCTCTTCACAATCAGAAAGCAAAACACACTATGAGGGAGAAAGTGTAGTATCGAGTAGTGTGGCAGGAGATAATGTAACTCTTAAAGCCACAGGCGATAAAGAAAACTCAGATATAAATATAGTAGGTTCAGATGTAGCAGGAGTAACCTCTACTACATTAAATAGCGACCATGACATAAACATCATAGCGGCATCATCTACAGATGAACAGCATTCTAAAGACAAATCAAGTGGTTGGAATGTAGGAGTGGCGGTAACAGTAGGGGCTAATGGTATGTCGGCTGGATTTACTGGTGGAGCAAATGTAGGGAAAGGTAAAAGCGATGGAGAAAGCGAAACATATACTAACTCCCATGTAGGCTCACTCTCAGGAACTACGACACTAAGTGCAGGAGATACCACTAACATCATAGGTGGGCAAGTCCTTGGAGACAAGGTAACGCTAAATACAACAAATCTAAACATAGAGTCACTTCAAGACACTGCAACTTATGATAGCAAACAGATGAGTGCTAGTGGACAAGTAACCATAGGATATGGATTTAGTGCTAGCGGAAGCTATAGCAATAGTAATATTGAAAGTGACTATGCAAGTGTTGGTGAACAAAGTGGCATACTAGCAGGGGACGGTGGGTATAATATAAATGTTACCGATGACACAAGCCTCATAGGCGGTATCATAACAAGTAACCAAATAGCAGAAGATAATGGACTTAACTCATTTAGCACAGGGACGCTTACATATTCTGATATTCAAAATTATGCAAGTGCAAGTGCTGATGGTATGGGCATAAGCGGAGGATATAGCTGGAGTAATCCTGATGCACCAAGCGATAGCGGTTTATACAATCCTGACCATACTACTACAAAATACGATGTGGGCAAAGATGTATTTAGAAATCTGATGGATAATGCTGAAGAAAGTGAATCTTCAAGCTCGACTACTTATAGTGCTATAAATACGGACAATATTACAATTACAGATAATGAAGCCCAGCAATCATTGACAGGTAAAAATGCAGATGAAACGATATCGGATATCAATCATGATACAACAAATACAAGTACCACTCTTGAACAAATAGATTATAAAGCATTAGCAAATGATGTAGAAATACAAAGAGACTTTTACAATAATGTGTCAGAAGTGGTTTTAAGTCAAGTCGATTTGATGCACCAAGCAGGATTTGTAACCCCAACACAAATACTATTCCAACAATGCGATGAAGGAGGACAGAATTGTCATCCCGTTGCAGTTGATTTATCAGATGTACAAGCCGTAAACGGACAAATTTTTATATTTAATAACGGAATATTTAATAGCTTAGATTATGCACTTGCGAATGCGGCACAACAAAGTAGCGATGAAGCAAATGCTCAAGGCGTTTATGTGATATATAATCCTGAAACAGGAAGTCCTGTTGCGGAAATGCTTTATGCATTATATGATAAAACAAATGAATTTTTAGGAGGTGCATTGCCTCTTACAAATGCTGAGATTACAAATCAAGCAATTAATGATATTGCTTTAGAGCAAGAAGCATTAATATATAGTATCAACCATAGTAGGGGCACTATGACATACTATATAGCCACAGCCGATACTTTAAGTAACGGAGAAACATATCTGCCTATTGGCGTAGTTACTTTTAATGGAGCGGCAGCAAATGCACAAAATATGACAAATTTGGTAAACACAGCAACAAATGGCATGGGTACAGTTCAATACTCTACCCATGAAACAGATTGGGTAGGATTATATATAGGACTTAATCCAGCAACTGGCGGATTGGATAGTTATGAATTTCCTTGGTCTCATAGTAGTTATGTAGGATTTTTGCCACCTATATTAATGTCAAACGGGAGTCAAAATAATTTAAGAACTATAACTGATCAAGCTTGGGGTGATGGGCAAATAAATCAACCACAAATCGTCAGTCCAACAAATTAGGAGTTAAAATGAAAAAAATATTTTTATTGGCTATTGTGCAATTTATGTTTATGGGATGTAGTTTAAAATATATTGATGCACCAATATCTGCCATTGTCGCACCAAATAATCTTATATGGGAAAAGAATTATATAGATAATCAAGAAAAAAATAGAGATTTGCTTGAATGTGCCCAGCTATACTCTAGAGCATATAATCAATTTGGTTCAAATTATAGCTATATTATTTACGATATTTGTATGATAAAAAAAGGATATGATTTTGTGACAAAACCAAATGGTTTCCCAAATCAATGTGAATTTAAACATAACGCAGTTGGTTGTGCATTGTCAAAAGGAGAGATTTATCTTGATAACGAAGGCAGAGTTATATGGAGAAAAACAGGCAAAGAGGTTAAAGTTGATGATTTTAGATAGTTGCACTAGACCGCTAAATATGAAATATATAGACTATGCCTTAGTTCAAAAATAAATAAGTTAAAATAAAAAAATATTTTTAACTGATTGGCAAAACTCTGACCCTAAAACCATGATAATCAATGCTACTAATGGAGGTGGACAATGATGAAAAGATTACTTATTTTAGTTATTTTTCTTATTAGTGGATGTGCAAGTAAGCCTTTTCAGCCACCAACAAAAACATATCAAGACTGGGTAGATGGCAAACATAGTGAATTGGAAATTAAAAAAGCACTTCTTGAATGTGGGTATCCAACCCCATTTGCTGATTATCCTCCTTATGGAACTAATGCCTCATTTTCAAAAAATACTTATGTAAAAAATTATAAGTGTATGCTAAAAGCAGGGTTTGTTAATAATTTAAAACATCATCCTTCCCATATATGCTACGATTCAACTGGATTGCCGTGCAATAAAGATATAAAATGTCAGCCAAGACCATTGGCATGCGACCTCTCTTGGTCAGAGATTCCAGATAGAAGTATCAAAAAAAGACTTGAAAGTGATTATTGTCAACACAAACTCTATAGGACTTATCCCGTATGTCAACCATAAACCAAAGGAGCAAGAATGAACATCAAATTATTTTTAACCACATTTATAATGTTTTTAGGATTTTCCTATGCAGATTCAAATATTTAGCAAGTAATATCGAGGCAGGCAAAGATATAAAAATAGTCGCAAAAGATGTAAATATGATAGATGCACAAGATACACTATTGGAGCTAAACAGTCAAAAATCATCTTCAAAAGGTTTTTCTATTGGTGTAACTCTTGATGCATACACAGCTGCAAAAAGTGCATATGATAATGCCAAAGGTAACACTCCAGATACTGGTGGATTTATGAATAAGTTTAGCCGAGAATTTGAAGGTAGTAATGCCGCTATTGGAGCCGCTACTACACCTATTGTGGTCACTGCACATAATACCAAATCATCTTCTCAAGAAGACCATATAACTAGCACCACACAAACAACCAATCTTACAGCAGGAGGAAACTTAAGCATACTTGCAACAGAAGGCAGTATCAATTCTAAAGGCACACAAATGAATGTAGAAGGTGATGCATTATTGGTTGCGAGAGACGATATAAACCTAGATGTTTCACACAATACTGAGTATATGTCAACAGATAGCAATGCTAAAGGTTTTACGCTTGACAATAGAGCAAGTGCAAACGATCCTTTTGATATTTTTGGAATATATAGCAATAAAGGAAATGGAATTGGTTTTACGGATACCATAACAGGCACACAACTTTCTGTCGGAGGCAAGGCTACTATCGGAACTACACAAGGAAACATTACTCTCACAGGAGCTAATATAGTTGCAAATGGTGATGTCAATATTAATGCAGCAAAAGATTTAACTATCCAAAGTGCCCAAGATACAAAAACAGATAATAACGAATATAACAACAAAGCTATCGGCAAAGTTTATATCAGTGATACAGAAAGATTTAGTGGCTATCACAATGAAAAGCATGATGATAACGATATATACACATCGCAAGTAAGTGGCAATGTAGCTAGTTTGGAAGGCAATGTCAATCTGAGTGCAGGTGATGCCTATACTCAGACCTCTAGCAATGTTATGGCAGCAAATGATTTAAGCATAATTGCCAAAACCATAGATATCAATACAGCCAATAACACAGGAGTATCAGAATCTAATGATAAAGATTTGAAAATAGGAGCATTTGCTAGAGTTAACTCCCCGCTTATTGATCTTATAAACAATGTAGATGCAGCAAGAGAGAGTGATGGTAGATTGCAAACAATGCAAACTATGGCAGCAGTAGCCAATGGATATCAACTTGCTAGTGCAGCAAGTTCTTTTAGTGGTGGTGCAGGAAGCGGGAGTTTGATATCTGCTGAAGTAGGAGTAGGATTTACCTCAAGTAAAAATTCAGAAAACACTACATATGATGTAGCACAAGAAAGTGCGATAAGTGGAGGCAATAATGTAACCCTTACTACAACTGAGGGAGATATTCATGCTACTGGAGCAAATATCACAGCAGGCAACACCCTCTCTCTAGATTCTGCCAAAAATATCATACTCGATGCTTCGGAAGATAAAAATCAATTTGATAGCAAAAGAAGTGATAAGGGAGTTGAGGTCGGTGTAGGCGTAAGTGTAGGAGCCCAAACAGGAGTATATGCATATGCAGCAGTACAAGCAAGCAAAGGGGAAACAGAATCTGATAGTTTAGCTTATAATAATACTCACCTAAGTGCAGATACAATCAATATTACATCTAAAGAAAATACAACCATTGGAGGTGCAGATGTGAGAGGAAATACTATCAATGCAGATATTGGAGGCAACCTCGATATAGAATCCTTACAAGATACAGCCATAAGTATGAGTGAAGATAGTGGTATGAACCTCAGAATACAAGTAAGCTTTGGAACTGCATGGGGTGCAAGTGGTGGGGTAAATGACGCCAATGCAAATGGAACATACGCAGGAGTAAACCAACAATCTGGCTTCTTTGCAGAAGATAGAGGTTATCATATCGTTGTAGATGGTGATACAAGCCTCATAGGTGGTATCATCACAAGTAACCAAATAGCAGAAGATAATGGACTTAATTCATTTAGCACAGGAACTCTTACATATTCTGATATTCAAAATTATGCAAGTGCAAGTGCTGATGGTATGGGCATAAGCGGAGGATATAGCTGGAGTAATCCTGATGCACCAAGCGATAGCGGTTTATACAATCCTGACCATACTACTACAAAATA
>DHVW01000007.1 GCA_002412865.1 Sulfurovum sp. UBA5198 | reverse complement strand
TTCATGTGACACAATATAGTGTCATGCTGAAGTTGTTTAAGTATCTCTAAATAGCTAGATTCCGTATCAAGTACGGAATGACGAGAGGTTTGGAATAACGATTTATATCACTTTAGCCGTCATGCTAAAATTCGTCAGTCTATGTTGTCTAATTTTTCGTACTTTTTGTAACAAAATATATTTTTATTGTTCTATTTCACAATACTTTCACAATTGATATGTTATTATGCTGTTATCTAAAAAATAAAAGGATTACAAAATGAAAAAAATAACTACACTTGCAGTTGCTGCACTACTAGGAATGACTTTGGTAGCTACTACAGCTTCAGCTGATGCTAAAAAAGGTCAAAAACTTTTCGCAAAAATGCTTAAAGCTCCATGCGGTATGACTGGTGCGAAATTCGCTGCTAAACACACTCAAGACCAATGGGAAGCTATCGGTGCTGGTAAAATGGCAGCTGAAATCACTAAAATTTGTCCAAAAGTTAAAGCAGGTGCAATACCAGCTGCTGCAATGAAAGACCTTAACGATTTCTCATATGAGTTTGCATCTGATTCAGGTAATGTTCCAGCTTGTTAATCTCAGATCTCAAACGAATTTTCGTTTGAGATAAGTTTCCAAAATCTACTCAATTTTACACAAATCTAATTTTTATTCTACTTTCAAACTCTATCTAAAATATTATTTTGCAATTACATACTATAATTTGAATATTCTTTAGAATAATAAAATATTTTAATATCATTATCTATTTTAAAAAGATAAAATATTCTGATTGGATATATCTATTTTATATATCTAATTATTAATATAATTATTTTTAATACTATAAAATAGTATTTTGTTTATTTATTTGCATATTTTATTATTATTTAAGAGTAGTTACATTAATATATTAATGTAACTTAAAACAAATCAAGGAGATTTAAATGAAAAGAAGAATATTGCTTTCATGTGTGGTAGCTTCAACGCTATCTTTTGGTGCTACTAGTAGCGAAATGAAGGCTATGCAAGCAGAGCTTAATGCACTTAAAGCTGAAGTGGCAGCAATGAAAAATGCAAAAGCAACAGCTCCTGCTGAGAGTAGCACGACAAGTTCGGCTATTGAAAAACTTACTGCTAAAGTAAATGCAATCAAAGAGCATGATGCAAATGATAATATTAAATGGGGTGCAGATCTAAGAACAGCTAATGATAGTCTAAACTATACAATGGCTGATGGCACAAAAAGATCAAATGATGCCCTTATGACTACTAGACTATGGCTAAATATGGCATATAATCCTGATGCACATAATATCTTTAAAGGTCAACTATCATACAATAAAGCATTTGGTGCTGATTTTGGTTATCCTCGTGGCATGGGCATGGATTCATTTGATTGGATTGCAAACGAATCTCTTAGCGGCTCTGCTCTTAAAGTGAGACAAGCTTATTGGTTGTATATGGGTGATACTATAGGAAATGCAGATATACCATGGACTGTGAGTGTTGGTCGTAGACCATCTACTGGTGGATTCTTGTCTAACCTGCGTGAAGATGATGAAGCTCAATCACCACTAGCTCATAATATCAATGTTGAGTTTGATGGTGCTAGTGCTAGTATGAACCTAGGAGCTGTTAGTGGAATTCCTGGGCTTGCGGTGAAACTTTGCCTAGGTCAAGGTAGTTCAAATGCTTCTCCTATGTTTAGTGGCACAGATTCTACTACATATAGTGATGACCAAAATAATATGAAAGATATTAGACTTGCTGGTATTATTATCACTCCATATGATGATGGTCAATTTACTGCTAAATTACAAGTATTTAGAGCATGGGATTTGCCAGGATATTCATCAACTGAACTTGGTGCAGCAATGGGAATGGCAGAAGGTTTAGGTGGACCTATACCAAATACTGTTTTAGGTGGAGGTTATAGTTACGATCCTCTGACAGGAACTACTATTGGGTATAATCCAGCCATGAGTCAAGTAGGAGATATAGATGGATATGCACTATCTGGTATTGTAAATGGAATTGGAGATGAGGGTATACTAGCTAATAGTAAATTCTTTGCTTCTGTGGCAATGAGTAAAACTAATCCAGCAAAAGGCTTAGATGCAGGAGGGCAACCAATTAATATGCTTGGCTCTACAGAAAGCGAGACAGGCACATCTGTATGGGTTGGAGCTCAATTACCACTACTTGGTGGTAATTTTGGACTAGAGTATAATCATGGCTCTAAATACTGGAGACCATTTACATATGGTGAGGACACTATGGCTGGATCTAAACTAGCAGCTAGAGGAGATGCATATGAGGCGTATTACACATACCCTATTACAAAAGCTCTTAGCTTACAAGCTAGATATACATATATAGATTATGACTACACAGGAAGCAATAGCTTCTTCGGAGCGGATGGTGCACCAATGACTATGGCTCAAGCAAATGCAATGGGTATGGGTGGCATGGTTGTGGATAAAGCATCTGACGCTAGAGTTTACGCAAGATATAGATTTTAATAACTATGCTACTTTTTTATAAAGGTAGCATAGATTTTCTCTTTAATACTTTTTTATAAAAGTATTGCAAAAATCGTCACATTCACGAACCGCTACGCTAGATTTTTGTGCATATGCTCAAAATCAAGCTGCTATTCGAGCGTTCACGCGACATTATTTGATGGTTTGCTTTTTTTTTAAAGAAGATTTATTGGAGTAATCTTTAGATTGCTCTGATAAGTTTAATACTTTTTTACAAAAGTATTGCAAATGTTTTATTTTCTACCTTTTTATAAAGGTAGTGCCAAAATTTTCTCTTTAATACTTTTTTATAAAAGTATTGCAAAAATCGTCACCCTCACGAACCGCTACACAAAATTTCTGCGAAGTATCTCGAAATTGTGTTGCTATTCGAGCGTTCGGGTGACATTATTTAATGAATTTTTTACAAAATACCCATTTGTGAGAGAAGATTATTTGTGATGGTTTGATAGTAGCCTTTTTGCACCATATCATCAGTAGCGACCGCCGGTTTACCAGCGTCAGATGTCTCGCGAATAGCCATAGTCAGAGGTATAGAGCCTAGAAGTGGTATGTCGTATTTAGCAGCAATCATTTCTCCACCTCCTGTGCCAAATATGTCATACTTGACTCCCGTATCTGGAGCGATGAAGTAGCTCATATTTTCTACTATGCCACCTATTGGCACACCAATGTCTTTGAACATCATAACAGCACGGCTTACATCATCTGTGGATATCATCTGTGGGGTTGTGACTATGACACTACTAGTAATAGGAAGTTCTTGTGCCATTGTGAGCTGAATATCGCCAGTCCCTGGAGGCATATCAATAACCAAAAAGTCAAGTTCACCCCATGCCACATCTTCTAGAAACTGAATGAGAGCTGAGACCGCCACAGAACTTCTCCAAACTAGAGGTGTGTCGCTTTGTGGGGTTGTGAGTCCTACACTCATTATCTTGATACCGTAATTTTCACTTGGTATTATTTTGTTTTCACTGTTCCATTGCATTTTTTCACTCTCAACACCTAGCATTCTAGGAGTGTTGGGTCCATAAACATCGGCATCTAGCAGACCTACACGGTAGCCCTTCTGTGCTAGAGAAACTGAAAGATTAACGCTTACTGTGCTTTTGCCAACTCCACCTTTCCCACTTGTGACAGCGATTATATTTTTTGCATAAGGAGCTCTGTTGTTTGGTTTGGCCGATGAACCATAACTAGTGGATTTGGTTTTTTTGGAGATAAATGTAACTTCAGTTGAGTCAAAACTAGACTTTAGTAGCTCGTGAATCTGTTTTTCTATCTGCTCATAGGCTACTTCATTTGATATGGATAGCTTGATTGCGAGTTTATTATTTTCTATTTTTATATCTTCTATAAGTTTTAGCGATACTATGTCCCTCTCAATACCTGGATAGGTTACTGCTGTGAGTATTTTGGTAACATCCTCTGTGTTCAATGTATATCCCTCGCCATTTCTCTTTTGAGCAGTGCATCTGTAGCTTTAGCCTTTTGTAGCCATGAGGTAATTAGTGGTCTTGCATGAGGGTATTCATTTCCTAGTACTGTATATTTATTTGCTCTCTCTCTAATATATAGTCCGATATGTCTGAGCGCTTCAGAGAATTTGTCCTCTTTTTTTGCTTGAGCAAATAGTGATTTTAATAGCACATCCCTATCTTTAAAAGGCATATCAAGTCCTATAGCTTTACCTATCTGAACTACATCAAACGATGATATATAAATACCACTATGAAATAGTGATAAAAGTTGTTTTTCTAGCGTTTCATATTCGCTCTGTCTATCTTCGTGTTTTTTGCCCTGTTTCATGCCATCTCTCCTAGTCTGATTTCAATTGCTTTGAGTATATCTTTTTCTGTATCTTCTAACATTGTAGCTAATAGTTCTTTTGTGGCGGAAGGGTTATCTACTACTCTTAGCCTAACCATTTTATCGCTATCACTTGCTAATACTTTGAGTAACTTAAGAGGCGTATTTGCGTTGCCAGATAGGCCATCTCTGACTATTTTTTCGTCTGAGAATAGCTTGTTTAGAACTGCTACTGGCGTGTTTGGATTTGTGGCTACTAAAGCTCTAACAAGGTTAATTTCGTCATTTGCTAATCTTTCTAGTATCTCTACTGAAGTAAAATGGTTTTTAGCAACTGCCCATCTAGCCCCCATGTCATCTACGGTTGATAGCTCTTCTAGCAAGGCTATCATATTATCACTTTTGCCTTGCTCTTTGTCGTATACACTGCATTTACGAGATACATTCATGGCTACCATGCCTACAATTTCCATATTGTCTTTGAATTCATCAAATATCTCTCGCACTAGCTTTATATCAAGCTCTTGTTCCATTAGCATATCGACTGCATTATCTCGTGTCATTTCTTGTAGCCTTTTTCATTATTTGTGCGAATATAGCATTTTTATGATTAAAACTCTGCAAATTACTATAAAAATATTTACTTTAATATATTTTACAGATAATGCTAATATTTAAAATTTATATCAAATAAAGAAATAGCTATTTTTTAACATAAGTAAAACATATTTTTAAATTATAATTTGTTTTTATTTTAGTTTAAGAGAAGTCACTCTATAATAACCTGTTAAACCCGAGCTGTACAGTATAAAATCAGTATTTCATAGGGTGATAAAATTTATAAGGAAAACGAATGAGAAGAGTTAAAAGTACAGTTTTGCTCAGTAGTTTATTGGTTGCAACCTCACTTTGGGCTGCACCAGTACAACTTATTGAACCTGCTGAAGCAGTTAAACTGATAGGGAATAAGAATTATATTTTTGTATCAGGTGACGATGAAGATGCGTATGCCAATGGACACATAAAAGGCTCAGTAAGTATGGGTGCTCACCACTTGCATCACTCTGATAAAATGGGAAATATGAAATGTGCACCTCTGTATCAATGTCCAAAAGAAGCACAGGAGTATATCAGAAGCAAAGGCATTAGAAACGATCAAACAATCATAGCTTATGATAACTACCGTGGACCAAATGCTACTGGAGTACATAGTTTCTTTGAGAGTTATGGCCATAAAAATATTAAAATCCTTAATGGTGGATATGAAGGTATCAAGTTAGTAGATCCTGTACAAGTGAAAATAGAAACCCTTAAAAAACAAAGAAAAGCACTTAAGAAAACTATTAAAGCAACTAAAGATGCAGCTCAAGTTGCAAAACTAAAAGCCAATGAAGAAGCTATTAAAGCTCAGGTAGCAAAACTAGAAACAACAACTATAATGCAACCAGGAGAAGAGACTAAACATGCAGCTAGTAATTATGTAATTGACCCAAAAAATATTGACAAAAAATATATTGCAGAAAAAAAAGAAGTCGCTAAAGCTCAAGCAGATATAGCTAAAAATGGTGCAAAGTCTAAATTTGTAATTATTGATAGTAGAGGCATGACTGAGATTATAGGTGAAGACAAGAAAGACAATGTTGCTAGAGGCGGACATATTCCTGGTGCTAAATTTATAGAGTGGAAAAATCTTTATGATGAAGATAATAAAAAATCTTTCAAATCAAATGCAGAGATGCAAAAGGTATTTGACAAGAATGGCATAAGAAAAGATCAAACAATATATGCTTATTGTCAAGTAGGGACAGGTAGAAGCTCTCACGCAATAACTGCTTTGCGTAACTTGGGATACCAAAATGTAAAAGTATTCACAGGTAGCTGGGATGCTTGGGGTAATGATATGAATTTACCAGTCAGAAGATAAGGGAGATAGAATATGACAAAAAATATGACAAACGAAAAAAGAAGAAATTTTCTTAAATTTTCTACTGTAACAGCTACAATGGTCGCCTCTCAAGGTGCATTGTTCGCTAAAACTGATGCTATGAAAATAGAGACGGGACTTGAAGGTTATCCAAACGGTACATATACAGAAGATATGTATAGAAATGAATTTGGATTTATGCGTGGAAATATAGAGGATACTGGTTTTGCATATCACTGTGTAAACTGTCAAGGTAACTGTGCATGGGAAATCTGGTCTCACAACGGCGTAGTAACTAGAGAGAATCAATCGGCTAGATACCCATCTATTAACCCTAAAATTCCTGATTTTAATCCAAGAGGATGCAATAAAGGCGTACAGCATTCACAAGTAATGTATGAAAAAAATAGACTTCTTTATCCAATGAAAAGAGTTGGAGAAAGAGGTGAGGGTAAGTGGGAGAGACTAAGCTGGGATGACGCAGCTGGTGAAGTAGCTCAAAAAATCTGGGATGTGATGGTTGATCCTGCAAAAGGTCCATCAAAACTAACAGTTCATGCTGGTACTGGACTACTAACAGAAGGTAGAAGAGGAGGACCACTACGATTTTCTACAATGTTAGGTTCATCTCGTATCTATCCATCATCATACCTAGGGGATATGTTCTCTGGTGCTGCTGTTGCATATGGCGAGGGGAATGTTGGCTGTACTTATGATTTTATGTATAATGTAGATACAGCAGTATTCTGGGGTGGAAATCCATCTGTAAGTAGAATACCTGATGCTCACTTCGTGTGGGAAGGTCAATATAATGGTGCTAAAGTTTATGTAATCACGCCAGAGTTTAATGGTTCTGCAAAATCAGCTGATATATGGATACCTATCAAAGCTGGTAGTGATAATATACTTGCTGCTTCAGTTATTCATGAGATATTAAAAGAGAAGCTTTATAAGCCTGAGTTTATGAAACTATTTACAGATCTTCCATTCCTAGTAATGAAAGAGTCTAAAAAACTTTTAAGAAGAAGTGATGTGGAAAAACCTGCAAAACCTGAAGATGCTGAAAAATTCCATGAAGAGTTCTATGTAATGAACAATAATGGTGGCGAAATCGCTCTTATGCCAGGTACTGAAGGTAGTGAGCATAAATCTATTCGTCTTGCTGAGCTTGGGATTGACCCTGAGCTTGAAGGTAGCTGGGATGTTGAGCTATTAAATGGCGAAGATGTAGAGGTAACTACTGTATTTGAAATGCTAAAAGAGAATATCGAGAGATTTTCTCCTGAAGAGACTCAAAAAATCACAGGTGTACACCCAGATACAGTTAGAATGCTTGCTCGTGATATAGCTTTACCAAAAGTAGTATCTATCACAACAGGATTTTCACTAAATAAATATTTTAATGGTCTAATGAGCGTATGGAATATTGCTTCAATCTGTGGACTTACTGGTAGACTTGGGCCATATGGCGGACTTAATACTGAAAATGAATTCCAACTAAGTGGACTAGAAGTTCTAGGTGGATTTAGTGGTAAATATGCTGCTAGATTTGGTTCTGGATTTGTTGGTGAGTTTGTATTTGGTGATGGCATGAAGACTTTTGATAAATACTTTGGTGATGAAGATGTAAAAAGAGCTCAAAATGGTATGAGCAAAAAAGATTATATGGAAGTTATCAATTCTATGCTCGCAGCTGGTAAAGATGGCAAAATAAACGATGCTAGTAAACATGGAAATGTAAATAAACCATGGTGGGAGCCTGAAGTTGCACTTATCATTGCTGATTCTAGATTTAGAAGAAACAAAGGTAGTGAATATAGAGAAGCTTTCCTAAGAAAGATTAAATATTTTGCGTATGTGGATTACATGATGAGTGAAGCTGCATGTTATGCAGATATTTTGCTTCCTGCGAAATCTCACTATGAGGTTCATGACCTTAGAACTAGCCCAGGATACCATAGATTTACAAATCTTGCTCAACCAGTAGCTAACCTAAAACCAGTAGGTGAAGCGATGGATGAGTGGAGCATGATGGGACTTATTGCAAAAAAACTTGAAGAGATAGCTAATAAACCAGAAAATATCTCTAAAGCAAAAGTAAAAGACGATAAAAAATATGCAAAACCAGGTTTCCATGACCTATCAATAGTATATAAAGAGTTTACAAATACAGATGAAGAGAGCGAAACTGCTATGGAGCCGTATTTGGGAACAGATAAAATGGCACTTGACGCAGCACTAGAAAAATGTGTACAGTATGAGCCATGGACTGCTGAGAAGATGTATAAAGCTGGTGGATTCTTGCAAATTAATGAAAAAGCTGGTAAGTCGTCTCCATTGTATAGTGATAGACCGTATAATACTTTCGAGAATATGCTTTATAAATTTGAGAGATTTGAAACTGTAAGTGGAAGACAAACATTCTATGTGGATCATCCTCTTTATATTCAAATGGGTGCAAATACGAACACAGGAATGGAGGGAATTAGACCAAATGACCCTAAAAAATATCCATTTATGCTAATGACACCACATGCTAGATGGTCTATTCACTCAAACTATAAAACGAGCAGAATACTTCAAAGACTACAAAGAGGTGGTGTGCCATATGGTCAGATTAATAATCTAGTCGCTGCCAAAATGAATATCAAAGATGGTGATATGATGAGAGTATTTAATACTCTTAGTGAGTTCTTTGTAATGGCAAAAGTTTCAAGCTCTTGTCCTCCAGATGGTCTAGTGATGGAGCATGGTTGGGAGCCAAATATGTATAGATTTAACAAAGGTCACAATGAGTGTGTGCCAACAGCACTAAACTTGCTTGAGATGGCAGATGGCTGGGGTCACTTGAAATTTGGCGGTCTTTGGGACGGAAATCAGTATGCGTATGATGGCGCAATAAATATAGAGAAAGCGTAAGGGGAAATAGATATGTCAAAAAGACAATTAGCAATGGTAATGGATCTGAACAAATGTATCGGATGCCAAACATGTACTGTTGCGTGTAAAACACAATGGACAAATAGAAATGGTAGAGAGTATATGTACTGGAATAATGTGGAAACATATCCTGGTACTGGATACCCTAAAAACTGGATGGATCTAGGTGGTGGATTTGATGCTGCTGGTGATCTTAAAGAGGGCGTAATACCTAATATCGAAGCTGATTATGGTGTGCCTTGGGATTTTAACTATGAAGATGTAGGAACATATAACTATACAAAAGGTGATGCTACACCAGCATTCCACGCTGATAGTACACCAACATGGGGACCAAACTGGGACGAAGATGTTGGCAAAGGAAACTTCCCTAGCGATAACTACTTCTTCTATTTGCCTAGAATTTGTAACCATTGTACAAACCCTGGCTGTTTGAGTGCTTGTCCAAGAGACGCAATCTTCAAAAGAGATCAAGATGGCGTTGTTCTAGTGGATTTGGATAGATGTCAAGGGTATAGATATTGTATAGCAGGTTGTCCATACAAAAAAATATATTTCAACTCTAAGATTTCAAAAAGTGAAAAATGTATTCTTTGTTTCCCTAGAATAGAACAAGGTCTTCCACCAGCGTGTGCACAACAGTGTGTTGGTAGAATTCGTTTTGTAGGTTTCTTGGATGACACAGAAGGTCAAGTATATAAATTGGTTACAAAATATAAAGTTGCACTGCCACTAAGAAGTGATTATGGAACTCAACCAAATGTATATTATGTTCCACCAACAGAAGCACCAGCTAAATTTGATGCAGAAGGTAGAATAATCGAAGGAAGCCAAAGGGTTCCAATGACAGAACTTGAATTGCTATTTGGTAAGCCAGTTCATGCAGCCATTAAGACTATAAAGAGCGAAAAAGAGAAAAGAGCAAAAACTGGTGAGAGTGAATTGATGGATATATTGATAGCTTATCATCATGCTGATATGTTTAGACTTGATACGAACTATTATCAAGATGTTGCAAAAGCAAGTGGAAATAAAAATCCATTGGCACCAATTGATGATAGATATTCAAAAGGTAAATTTACAGCAGATTTTTCACTACCATTCGTAGACGAGAAGCCACACGGCGAAGGAAATAAAACAGAGGGGAATGCACATGCGTAATATAACAAAATCACTTTTAGTAGCCACCAGTTTGGCTACAGTAGCTTTTGCTAAACCTATTGTAACTCCAAGTGGCGTGATAACTGCATCTAAAGTTGGAAGCATAAATTTGGCTTCAGTTTCAACAAGTAGCAGTATGTGGAGTGGTTCAAAACCAACTTCGATTGTTCTTTATCCACAGACTACAATTAAGCTTAATGACAAAAAAGGTAACGCTGTAAATAGCGACGCTAAAGCTAAAATGGCACAAATTCAAGCAGTTTATAGCGGTTCGACTATCGCATTTAAACTAACTTGGAGCGATGCTACAAATAATACAATGGCAAAAAATGCATCAGATGCATATGCTGATGGTTTTGCCACACAGATTCCTGTGAATTATAGCGACCCTAAAAAATTACCATATATTGGTATGGGCAGTGATGGCAGACCTGTTGTTGTTCATATTGCAAAATCTATCCCAGCATATTTTGAACCAAATGGAAACAAAGATGTAGCAAGCCAACTTGCTACAAATATGGTAAATGCATTTGGTGAGGATCTAAAGAAAAATAGAGCAGCAATAGCTAAACTTAGCAAACAGTATCACAAAGCGTTTATATCTGAAGGTTTTAGATCACTAACTGAGATTAAAGATGGTAGCGACAAGTCCGGAATGAGCATGACATATGATGCTAAAACGAAAAAATGGACAGCTGTAATTGCTCAAAGTTTAAGTGCTAGTTCTGGTGCTGTACCTGTTGCATTTGCTATTTGGGACGGCTCAAAATATAATCGTGGTGGTGTAAAAAACCTATCTTCATGGACTGCAGTTAAACTTCAAGGTAAAAGCGGAGGCGAGGCACTAATAGCTGAGCTTACGAGCAAACCCAAAGGTGACGCTAAAGCTGGCCAGGTGCAAGTAGAGGCTATGTGTGTGAGTTGTCATACAACAAGTGCTACAAAAGTAGCGTCATCTCCATATATGGCTCCAGGCCTTAAAAATATTGGTGGATATACAACTAGTGCATATTTGGCTGAATCTATCAAAGACCCAAGTGCGGTTATAGTTCCAGGGTATAATAGAAATGCACATAAAAATTTCAAATGGTATGAGTTGGATGCAAAAACAGGCAAAAGAACATCAACAATGCCACCAATGATGACTGATGATAAAAGTATAAACGACGCTGTAGCGTATCTCAAAACTCTAAAAGCGGAGGTAGAAAAATGAAAAAATTAGTTTTAACTGCATTGCTTGCAGGATTAATCCTAGCAGGTTGCAATAAAGGAAAAGGCGATTCAAATGAGACAAATGCATCAGCTGATGCAAATGGCACATTTGAGAAAAAAGGTTTTCTTACAACTAAATGGTGTGCCGAAGAAGGTATGTTCGCAGATTGTCGCATGGAAAGTGTTGTATGTGGTGAAGGCGATTGTAATCAAAAATGGGAATTTGGAGACAAGGAGAAGATGGAGTTAGTATTGTTTGTACATGACGATATGAAATATTACAACATTGACTCTTCTAAAATTGATACAGCAAAAATGCTTGAAGAAGGTATTAATAAAAATGAAGTTACTATCAAAGGTGACTTCGATGAAGGTGCGAATACTATCGTAGCTTCACATTTCGAAGCTCCAGCTGCTGGAGGAAAATCATTCTTTAAAGGGTGCTTGTAAAAGCATCTCTTTTGAGAAAAAATATATAGTACATTGTGACACAATATAGTCTATATTTTTATCTCATATATATAATATTTGGGTATTCTTTCTAGAGAAAAGGAGTCTATAGTGGACAATAAAATAAGAGCATATATTTACGCATTTTTATCAAGAATTTACAGTTCAGAGATAAGCGAAAAGCTATTCACAGAGCTAAAAGCCAATGATGAACTATTAAGAACAATAGGCGATGGAGCATTTGATTTTTTACACAGTGGCGACGAGCAGAGCACATTAAGAGAGCTTAGTATTGCCTATAATTCGCTATTTGTGATGAATAACCACCCGATTGAATCATCTGCAATTGATGCTAAAAATGAGATACTTGTGGGACTTCAAAACCCAGTTACTCAATTTTATGTAAATCATGGATATGATTTAAACTTAGAGGCGTCACATCATCATGTGCCTGACCATATAGCTATTGAATTTGGATTTATGCAAAAACTTATTTTGCAACAAGACACAAAAGCACAAATGAAGTTTTATACTGAACATCTAATGGCTTGGATACCACAATATTTAATTGCAATAAAAGAGATGAGTGACAACCCATTTTATAGTGACTTGTCTGATTTTACTATTGATTTTATGCTTGAAGATTATAGCAATATGGTTGTGGAGAATACAAATGAGTCTGCTTAGTTCAAATGCGAAAATATCTATTGATCCATTAAAATGCCTCAGAACAGAGTATTTGTATAATGAATGCAGTATCTGCATAGAGGCTTGCCCAGCTGATGCACTTGCACTTTCTCATGCAAAACGAATAGCATTAGATAGCACAGTTTGTATTGATTGTAATGCATGCATCGGATCATGTCCGACCTCTACTTTTTCAAATAGCGAGTTTGACCCAATATCATTTATATTGAAAAGTGGACTTGATAAAGATTTGGTATTATCGTGTAAAAACTTAGGTCAATGCTTGAGCATTTTTGGATGTGAAAATTTAATTTCACTAGGACTAAGAGAGAAAAGTGTAACGCTTGATATGTCACATTGTAGCTCATGTGAAGTGATTAATTGTGGTGGCAAGGTAGAGGCTCAAATTAGAGCAACGATGAGTGAGGCAAATAGATTTTTAGCCCCAATTGGCATAAGTGAGATTGAGTCAAGAGAGACCAAGCCAGAGATAAGCAGAAGGGATGCTATATTTAGTTTTGCTACTGAAGCACAAGCACTTGGTGATGATAGTAGTGAGTTTGATAAATTATTTGACCCAAAGGAGACATTGCCAAAATCAAGGCTTGTGTTGCAAAATTCACTTAAATACTCTATTGAAAATTTCACGACCCAAGTTATTGAAGGTAAATTCAGTTTTCTAAGCAATAAAAAGATAGATTTTAACTCTTGTACGAATTGTGGAGATTGTTTGCAATTTTGTCCAACAAATGCACTATTTTTTGGTGCGGAAAAGACAAAAATACTGTTTCAGCCCACTAGATGCATAGCATGTGGAATATGTGATGATATATGTAAGCCAAAGTCTATTAGTAGCTTTGATAATTTTGATATGGTTTCACTTGCATTTGGTAGAGCTGAAGTGTTAATTGAAAATCATTTTGTAGCCTGCAAAGAGTGCAGAGTCGATTTTCCTCAAAAGCATGGCGAAGTTATTTGCAATAGATGTATAGATTTTGCACAAAATAATACAAAATTATTTACACTCGCCAGGGATATGTAACAAGAAAAGTATTACAATTTGACATATTTTGAAAGCATATGTGAAAGTTTTGCGATACTTCTTGTATGAAAATAGAAGACAATAAAATAGAAATTGAACAAACAGCAACTATAAATAGATTAGCATGTGCAACGCTTGATGGATTAAAAGCTAAAGTTATAGAGGTTGAAGCAACATTCACAAAGGGTTTACCTGGTTTTTCAGTAGTTGGACTTGCTAGTAGTGATATCCAAGAATCAAGAGAAAGGGTAAAGTCAGCACTACTAACAAACAACTTTACATTCCCGCCTCTAAAAATTACAGTCAATCTAAGCCCAAGTGACATAAAGAAGAATGGTACTCATTTTGATTTGCCGTTGGCACTATTGATTGCATTGAATAAATCTAGTTTTGATTATGAAGGCTTGTTTGTTTTTGGCGAATTAGGACTTGATGGGAAGATAAAAAGTAGCACTATGCTCTTCCCACTTATTTTATCACTCAAAGAACAAGGGTTAATTAGTAAAGCAATAGTCCCAAATGATGCCATTAGCCATCTTAGTTACATATCTGGAGTTGATTTTGTGGGAGTGGATACGCTTAGTGAAGCTATTGTTATTATACAAACTGGAGAGTTTAATGCACAAACGCAACGATTTGAATATAACGCTGATAAAATCACAATAGATGACATTTCATATTATTCTAAAAGTTCTATTGAGTCTGATTTTTCTGATGTAAAGGGGCAAAGTGTAGCAAAAAGAGCTTCAGTGATAGCAGCTTCTGGTATGCATAATTTTCTGATGGAGGGAAGCCCTGGGTGCGGTAAAAGCATGATTGCCAAAAGATTGCGAGATATTTTACCACCACTTGAAGAGCTAGAGATGCTTTCAATCGCAAAACATCAGTTTTTAGATGGACAGCTACCCACTTTTGATGCCGCTAGACCACTAAGGAGTCCTCATCATACTGCCACCAGTGCCTCTGTTTTTGGGGGAGGCTCAAGTGGAGCCAAAATAGGAGAGGTAGCATTAGCACACAAAGGTATTCTATTTTTTGACGAGTTACCACACTTTGCAAAGCCAATATTAGAAGCGATGAGAGAGCCACTTCAAGACAGAAAGGTGAATATCGCCAGAGTAAATGCAAAGATTGCGTATGATGCTGATATCATGTTTGTTACAGCGATGAATCCATGCCCATGTGGTAATTTATTATCAAAAAAGAACGAGTGTAGATGTAGCGAAGCAGAGATAGTTAGATATCAAAACCGACTTAGTGACCCATTTTTAGACAGGATAGATCTCTTTGTAGTTATGCAGGAGGTAGAAACTAGCGATAAATCAGACATTAGCTCTATAGAGATGAGAAAGCTAACACTTAAGGCATTTAAAGCACAAAAAGCCAGAGGTCAAAAAAGGTTAAACGGTAAATTAAAAGAAGAAGAGATAGATTTGTATTGCAGGATTAAAGATGACGCCTTAACTGTACTGGAGAGTGCAATGAGTAGATTCGCACTATCTCATAGGAGCATTGCAAGCATAAAAAAAGTAGCGAGGACAATAGCTGATATAAATGGAAATCATGATATATTAAGAGTTGATATATTGGAAGCATTAAGTTATAGAAAAAGAAAAATTATCAACTAATAATAGTTAAGAAGTAATATTTAAGAATAATCGTGTTATAATCGTGTAAATTTAATATAGTAGGTAAATAAGTGAGCATAACACTAAGACAAATTGAGATTTTTTTGAATGTAGTATCAGTAGGGCATCTGACTTCTGTGTCTAAAGATATGGGACTTAGTCAATCAGCTGTATCTATGTCAATAAAAGAGCTAGAAACGACGCTTGGTAAACAGCTATTTGATAGAATAAGCAAACGATTAATACTAAACGAAGTAGGTAGAGCTTTTTATGAAGAAATCAAACCTCTTTATAAAAAAATAATTGATGTCCAAAATGAGTTCCAATTCTCACCAAACAAAGGCATAATTAGAGTGGGTGCTAGCACAACAATTGTTGACTATATGATGCCAACAATTATCTGTAACTATATGAGCGAGTACCCTGATGTAAAGATTTCCCTCAAAGAAGGAAATACAAAAGCAATAATTGAAATGATTAAAGATGGTCAAATTGATATAGGCTTTGTAGAGGGTGGAGTGAGTGACTCAGAACTTGCCAAAGAGATAATCGGAGTTGATGAATTATTAGTAGTTTCTTCAACAGATAAATTTAGTACACCATGCAACATGAATGACTTAAGTGATCATAAGTGGGTTTTGAGAGAAAAAGGTAGTGGCACTAGAGAGATGTTTTTGGAGCATATCAAAGATAAATGTAATAATTTGAATATATTTTTAGAGCTTGGACATACTGAATCAATCAAAAGTGTATTAAAAGGCAGCGATACTTTAGCCTGTCTATCTCAGCTTGCAGTTGAAAAAGATATTTTGGATGGCACTCTACATAGAGCGAATATTAAAAAGTTTGAATGCAAAAGAGATTTGCATATGATTCACCACAAAGATAAGCTTAGAAGTGAACTTTTTGACAAATTTACATTCTTTGCCAAAAAAATGATAAAAACTATTTTAGACGAAAAAAGAGATTAATATTTAGCAATTGCTATCTCATATTGGTCTGGAGAGTTTAGATTTAAAAACTCTTTATTTGAACCAAACTCTAGATACTCTGTGGTACTATTTTTTAAAAGCTTCATTAGCTGATGCATATCATCATTTAAATACTTTTTTGCCAGAGGATAGATAGTTCGTCTATATATACCGCACATAGGCTCTATACCATCAGGACTGGTTGCGATAATCGCATCTGCATTTATATGCTCACTTGCATTTTTGTATAACATATCAATAATTTCTTGTGTAATTAATGGAGAGTCGACGCTTATTATAAATATCTCATCGTAATCAATCGTCTCAAATATAGATACTAGTCCAACCATTGGAGAACTTTGCTCATAGTTATCAATAATAACTGTTGGTGAAAAATCAAATTTATCGCTTTTTGCTGATATATAAACATTTTGAAATATTTTTGTGAGCTTTTGACATAAGTATTCTGCCATTGAATTATGGCCACCAAATGGTAAAAGAGCTTTATCTGTTCCCATGCGACTACTTTTTCCGCCTGCGAATATTACCGCCGTATTATATTTGGCTTGCATTTTTCATCTCCTTTTTGTGTGGTAAAAATAATACTGCAAATGCCAATAAAGCTATTATAGATTCAAGTAAAAAAAGATTATGCCCATAAAATATGCCAGCTAAATATGCACCAAGCGAACCACCAAGTCCAAACCCAATGCCTAGAAAAAACTGCTGAGCAAGTCTTTTTTGGGTATATAGACTGTATATATAACTAATCATTGCAGTATGATAAAGAGCAAAGCTAATTGCGTGCATTGATTGTGATAAAAAAGCAGTCCCAATTGAATCAGGAAATATATATAATAATAGCCATCTAAATACTGTAACTAGCGTAGCAAATTTTATAATATTAAGCAAGTTTCTTTTTAGCAATGGACCTTGAAAATAGAGCATTGCTATTTCGCATATTACACCAAATCCCCATAGCCAACTACTCATCTCAAGAGAGATACCATGTGCTGTTTCATATATCGTAAAGAAACTATAAAAACCACCAAAGCTTATTTGCATAAGTAATATTGAAAGCCAAAGTGGAGCATGGGCTATGATTGAAAAAGAGCTGGTATCTTCTGTGTCATATGACTGTTTGTTATCAGATTTGCCAACCATAATACCAAGCAAAAGCGTAAGAAGTGCAGTAGCAAAAAGATATAATAAGCCTTGTTCTGCGGTGTCAAGTATGCGACCTAGCCATATAACAATAAGCATAAAGCCAATTGAACCCCAAAGTCTTACTTTGCCATATTTGGTTTTGTCCAGTATTCCAAGAGCAATAGTCTCAATATAAGGCAAAGATATTCCCATTGCTGCACCAAAAAGTATGTTTACGGCTAAATAGCTCCAAAAATTATGAATAGAAAACCAAAACATAATAACTGCAATTAGAGTAGCAAAAAGTGATATAGCAAAAATTTTATAATTAAGTTCAATAATATGCTGGAAAACAAATGGCAATAAAAATCTCATCATAGGAGCTGCCGCGTAAATTATTCCAACTTCAGCTGGACTATACCCAAGGTCTGTGAGTATTTTTGGTAAAAAAACTATATATACACCGACCATTGCAAAATAGAAAAAATAGTAACCACGCAAAAGCCACACAATCGCAAACGATGATCTATTCATTATGCTTTGTAAACCGCTGTGTTGCTAAGTAAATCATGAAGTGTTTTTCTATCTTTTCTCATAAACATCATTAGCCAACCAAATATTGTAAAAAATGATAATAGTGCCAATATGCTCCTAAAGAGTGCGACAAGAAATGATGGCTTTTTGCCGCTAATATCATCTAGCAATTTTATTTGATATGCTTTGTAGCCAGGTGTCTGACCGCTTCTTGATAAAAAAATTGACTGAATAATCACTAGGGGAGCAAATATCATTATCCATCCGATAAATAAATTGTCGCGAAACTCTTCTCTGCCTCCCATTACTATATAAAATACAATATATATAATTGGCATCATAAGTAAAAAATTATCAGTAATAAATGCTTTGATTTTGCTAGAGTTTGTTGCGTATGGTTCTATTTTATTTTTTGATATATTTTGTTTTGGTTTTTTATATTTTTGCATAGCCATTCCATTTTTTTAATATGCCATTGTATCATTATTGTGTTTAAGAGCTAAAAGCTTACTTGGCATTTCACGCTTGTCACAAAGCCCAAATATGTTAAAATAAAATAAATTTATAATAGGCTGGTAGCACGCATGAACGAATTATTTAAGCACATAACTGGATTTTTAGATAACGCACTTTTTTTTGATATTTTTTTTGGATTAATAGATGGAGCAAAAGTTCCATTTGTCGTTGCCCTGCTCATTTTTGGCGGTGTTTATTTAACACTTAAATTTAGTTTTATAAATCTACGAATGTTCAGGCATTCATATCGCATAATAAAAGGTGACTATAAAACAGCCGATGATGTTGGTATTCTAGAGCCGAGACAATCCCTAACTACCGCTCTTTCGGCTACTGTGGGACTGGGAAATATCGCAGGAGTAGCTATTGCTGTTAGTATAGGTGGACCAGGGGCAACATTTTGGATGATTGTTGCTGGATTTCTGGGAATGACACTCAAGTTTACGGAGGTGACACTCTCTTTAAAATATAGAGAATTTTTACCTGATGGTACTATTATCGGTGGTGGAATGGGATATCTAAACAAAGGCTTTGCAGAGAAAGGCTTTCCAAAAGTAGGCAAGGTTTTAGCTGTGATATTTGCAATATTTCTAATAGGTGGAGCTATTGGCGGAGGCAATACTTTTCAAGTATCACAAGCACTTGGTGCCGTTAGCAATGAGATTGGCTTTTTCAAAGAGTACCCATGGGTTTTTGGCATTATTGTAGCCACACTTACAGGTGCAGTAATTCTTGGCGGGATAAAACGAATCGGTGAAGTGACCGAAAAGATTGTACCTTTGATGATAATTGTCTATGTGAGTGCCGCACTTTGGATAATATTTTCTAATTATGACCTTGTGCCAATGGCCGTATCAAAGATTTTTAGTGAAGCATTTGCTCCAATAGCGGTAGCAGGTGGTATGGTTGGTGTAATCGTGCAAGGTTTCCAGCGAGCTGTATTTAGTAGTGAAGCTGGTCTTGGTTCGGCACCTATCGCCCACTCAACGGCAAAAGTAAAATATCCTGTTCGCCAAGGAATTGTTGCACTATATGAGCCATTTATCGATACAGTGATAGTTTGCACAATGACAGCACTTGTGATTGTTATTACTGGAGTATATGACCCTGCTAATGGATTTAAAGAACTAATAGATGCAAAAAATGGTTCAGGACTCACAGCGGAAGCGTTTAGAATGTCAATTTCATGGTTCCCAGCAGTGTTGGCATTTTCTATATTTATGTTTGCATTTTCTACTCTTATTGCGTGGTCATATTACGGAGAGATTGCATGGGCATATCTATTTGGAACGAAAAGCGTTATAGTGTATAAAATGATATTTTTGGCTTTTGTTGTTATTGCTACTATTGTGGACACTGGAACAATGGTGGATTTTGCATCTATATTATTCCTAGCGATGGCAGTACCAAATGTGATTGGACTTCTTGTGATGTCTGGCGATGTAAGAATAATGCTAAGAGAATATCTAGCCAAATTAAAAAGTGGCGAACTCGATAAAGAAACTATAAAATGAATAAAGTTTCAATAATGCGTCAAGTTTTGACACTCCCTGTGATCGTAATAGCGATGGGTTATTTTGTAGATATTTATGATTTAATACTTTTTGGTGTGGTTAGGGTACAGAGTCTTACAGAGCTTGGGCTTGACAAAGATGGTATCATGCATTGGGGTAGTATTATTCTAAATATGCAAATGATAGGAATGTTAATTGGTGGTATACTTTGGGGGATAATGGGTGACAAAAAAGGCAGAATGTCTGTGCTTTTTGCTAGCATCCTTCTATATTCAGCAGCCAACACACTAAATGCATTTGTGACCACAGTTGAGCAGTACGCAATTTTGAGATTTATAGCTGGCATAGGTTTAGCTGGTGAGCTCGGGGCTGGAGTTACACTGGTAGCAGAGATATTGCCTAAGCACCTTAGGGGCTATGGAGTAATGGCGATAGCTGCTTTTGGAGTTTTGGGTGTTGTGGCCGCCAACATAGTAGCCACTCATTTTGACTGGAGAAATGCTTATATATTCGGAGGGCTGCTTGGTTTTGCACTACTATTCCTTAGGTTTAAAGTTCGCGAATCTGATATGTTTACGCATACTCAAAGCGATAAAATAAAGCGAGGTGATTTCTTCTCGTTATTTAAAGATAGAGAGATTTTTGCAAAATATATAAAAGCGATACTTATTGGTGTACCCTTATGGTATGTTGTGGGCGTACTTGTGATGTTCTCGCCAGAATTTGCCGTTGCACTTGATATAGATGGTGAGATAAAGGCTGGTCAGGCTCTTATGTATTGCTATATCGGGCTAAGTGTAGGAGATTTAGCTAGTGGGTATCTATCTCAAAAACTACAAAGTCGTAAAAAAGCTTATATGCTTTTCCTTGGGCTATCTGCTGCTAGTGTAGCTTATTACTATACGCTTAGTGGTGCTGGAGCTAATCAGTTTTATTTTGCAATGTTCTTACTTGGATTATTTTGCGGGTATTGGGCTCTATTTATTACGATGGCAGCAGAACAGTTTGGGACGAATATCCGTGCCACAGTAGCCACAACAGTTCCTAATTTTGTGAGGGGTTCAGTAGTGCCAGTAACCATGAGCTTTATGTACCTAAAAGGAAGCATCGGTATATTATTAGCTGGTGCAACTGTGGGTATAGTAGTATTTTCACTTGGTTTTATTATGCTTTATATGACTCGTGAAACATTCCATAAAGACTTGGACTATATAGAGGCATGATGAATTTTAAACAAAGGCTTACAGCTTTATTTGTCCTTTTTATGGTAGTCACATGGGTTTACCCACTGCACCCATACGAGCAGCTTATGCATAGTTCTCTCACTTTTGTTGGTCTACTTGTCATATGGAGGTTGAATACAAAATGTACAATGAAAAATTTTGATTTTTCATTAATCATAATATTTCTCGTGGCACATACAATTGGTGCGAGATGGCTTTATAGTTTTGTTCCATATAATGATTGGTTTTACTACATAAGCAGTATAAATTTGAATGAACTGTTTGACTTGAGTAGAAATCACTATGATAGGTTTGTTCATTTATTATATGGATTGCTATTGACTCCAGCTATTGTTTCACAATTAGAATGTAGATATAATACAACGAAAATTCACTCATTTGTTTTAACAGTTGGTATTGTTGTAGTTTCGAGCGTGGTTTACGAATGGACTGAGTGGCTTGTGGCACTAGGGCTTACCGCAGCTGACGCTGAATCTTACAATGGACAGCAGGGTGATATATGGGATGCACATAAAGATATGCTGCTAGCAACAATAGGAAGTCTTGTATGGTATTTTAAATATAGAAAAGATTAAATTTTTATGAAGAAACTGGGCTTTGACGCTTAAAGCCCAGCAGCTGTAATTGCCTCTGCTTGTGCATGAGCAATGAGTGGATCAATTATTAGCTTTAAGTTGCCATTTTCCATAACATCATCAAGTGCATAAATAGTCAAACCAATACGGTGGTCGGTTAGACGATTTTGAGGATAGTTATAAGTACGAATCTTTTCAGATCTATCACCGGTTCCTACTTGTAGCTTTCTATCGGCTGACGCCACATCTAGTTGTGCTTGCATGGCTTGTTCATAAACTCTAGCTTTTAATACTTTCATTGCTTTTTCGCGATTTTTATGTTGTGATTTTTCATCTTGTATAGCCACTACTATGCCAGTAGGTATGTGAGTCAATCTAACTGCTGAGTCTGTGGTGTTTACTGATTGACCACCACACCCACTCGAACGATAAACATCCATTTTTATCTCATTAGGCTTGATGTCTACCTCTACATCATCGACCTCTGGAATAACTGCAACTGTAATAGCAGAAGTATGCACGCGACCCTGAGTCTCAGTATCTGGAACTCTTTGAACCCTATGTGTGCCTGATTCATATTTTAGCTTCGAGTATATTCCGCTACCTTTTAGCTGAAATATCATCTCTTTGTATCCACCAGCTGTACCATCGCTTGTACTTACTATCTCACTTTTCCAGCCTGAAATTTCAGCATATCTAATATACATTTTAAAAACATCAGCGACAAATAGAGCACTCTCGTCCCCACCTGCACCAGCACGAAGCTCTATAAATATATCTTTGTCATCGTTTTTGTCTTTTGGTATCATTAAAACTTTTATCTCATCTTCTAAGGTTAGCAGCTCAGCTTCTAGCAGAGGAAGCTCTTCTTTTGCAAGTTCACCTAATTCGGCATCAAATAACAACTCTTTATTGTCATCAATTGCTTCAGAGGTAGAGATATACTTTTGTGCTTTTTCAACTATTGACGATAGAGAAGATTGCTCTTTACTAAGTTCTGTCATCCGTTTAATATCATCGCTAATATCTGGAGCACTAAGAAGTCTATTGAGTTCGTCGTATCTTTCGATAAATGGGAGTAATTTTTCTTTTAACATTTAAAATGCTTTGTAATGAGTAGGGGATTGGTGAACCAAAACTGCTTACGCAGCTTCGATAGCGTTAACCATTTTGTGAAGACGACCTATTTTTCTTGATGCAGTTGATTTTTTGATAAAACCTTTGCTTACCATTGAATGAATTTGTTGGTTAGCTATTTTGAAAGCAACTACTGCTGTCTCTTTGTTAGCTGCTGCTACTGCTTCTAAAACAGCTTTAGTGATATTTTTGATACGAGTTCTATAATATCTATTTCTTTCAGTTTTTACTGCTGTTTGTAAAATTCTTTTTTTCGCCGATTTGTGATGTGCCATATTGTTTTCCTTGGTTTGTATTATGAGTAAACTTTTTAGTTTAGACAATTAATTCCAACATTTTACCTTGTTGAATATTAAGATTTGATTAAATATTCATTTTTCAGCTCTTGTTATTTCGTAACCTTTTGATTTTAGCAGTGTAATAAGTCCATCGCTTGAAGGCATATGTGCAGCACCTATGGCAAAAAAGTATGATCTATTTGGATTGCTTGAGAGAATAATATCAATCCTTCTGGCCATCGTGGCACTTCTATTTGTTCTGCTCTCTACCATAATTTTCTTGTAAAGTTTTGAGCCGTTTATAAATTTCTTCTCAAGCTCATCATATGCACCTATGTCGCCATCTAGATACCACTTCTCTACTGATACCCTCTCATTAGGCTCTGTGATATCAAGCGTGATAGATACTAGCTCCTCTTGCTCTGGCTCGGTAAGTTTGTCTAATGAACCAAGCTGTTCCCTCCATTCTTCTAACGCACCTCTCTCTTTTTTGTCGTTTTTAGCAAGCAAGATTAGTCTCTCGTCCATAATTGGGAGTTTTTCGTATTCACTTTTTTCCATTTTGCTATCCAGAACTATTGCTATCGCCCATGTTTTTAAAGATGCTAGTTCAGATATGCTTGTAGATGGAGCTGTTTTTTTGATTTTATCTATTGTTTTTTGGCTTAACCTATTTTTTAATGGTATTGGTTTATGTAGCATCGCAAATTTATTTATAGCAGTTGCCTCATCGTCGCTGAGAGCCAATTCAGTATATAGTTTATCACTCGCTTTAAATGCACCTAAAATAGTAGGGTTTAGAGATGTAATATTTGGATTTTTCGTATGATAAGTACCAAATAAATAGGAATCTTTTGTGCCTTTCTTTGAAATCTTCCACAGCATAGGTTTTGTTATCAGATTTGTTTGTATTGGCTTAGCGTCTTTGCAACCACTAAATATGATAAGTGCCGATAGTAGTATCACTCTTATCATCTACCGCCCCACGAATTTTATTTGTTTAGAGATTCCAATTATATTTTGGCTATAATTACAAGAATTATATCTAAAAATTTGGAGTTAAAATGTCTTTATTTGGAACTGATGGTGTGCGAGGTAAGGCTGGTAAAAAGATTAATGCCTTTGATATGATGAGACTTGCTATGGCAACTGGAATATATTTTCGTCAGTTTGCATCTGGCAATAAAATTTTGGTAGGCAAAGATACTCGCAGAAGTGGCTATATGGTAGAAAATGCGATAGTATCAGGGTTCACAGCAGTGGGCTTCGATGTGATACAGGTCGGACCTTTGCCAACACCAGCCATAGCATTTCTAACAGAAGACATGAGATGTAACGCTGGAGTTATGATATCAGCTAGCCATAATCCATTTTATGACAATGGGATTAAGTTTTTTGACTGTAATGGAAATAAACTCAACAGAGACAAAGAGAAGCTGATTGAAGAGATTTTTAATGACATGGAGACTATCCATGCGTCACAATCGATAGAAAAAGAGATAGGCAAATCAAAAAGAATAGATGATGTAATAGGTCGTTATATAGTGCATATCAAAAACTCATTTCCGCCGCATCTGTCATTACTTGGCAAAAGGGTTGTTGTGGATTGTGCCAATGGTGCTGGGTATTTGGTTGCTCCTACAATACTCGAAGAGCTTGGCGCCGATATTGTGGTGCTTGGCAATAAACCAAATGGATTTAATATAAATGAACAGTGTGGTGCTATGCATCCTGAAAATCTAGCTAAAGCTGTACTTGAATATAGAGCTGATGTGGGCATTGCACTTGATGGAGATGCTGATAGGCTTGTGATGGTAGATGAAAAAGGCGAAGTAGTAGACGGAGATAAACTAATGGCTGTTTTGGCAATGCACCTTAAATCAGAAGGATTACTAAAAGGCAACGGCATGGTAGCAACCGTGATGAGTAATGAAGGACTTGGGGAGTATCTCAAAAAGCACGGTATAGACTTCTATCGCAGTGATGTAGGCGATAAGCATGTGGTTGAAGTGATGCAAAAAGAAGGCATTAACTTCGGCGGTGAACAGAGTGGACATATAATCTTTAGTGACTATGCAAAAACAGGCGATGGACTATCAAGTGCATTACAAGCTTTAGCATATTTAGCAAAAAGCGGACTAAAAGCAAGTGAGGCATTTAATCCATATGAGTCATACCCACAAAAACAACACGCAATGCTAATAACAAGTAAGCCGGAAATCTCAACGATAGATGGTATAGATGAGTTTTGTGCAAAAATAGAGAGTCTTAATATGCGTCATCTATTTAGATATTCTGGCACTGAAAATAAAATAAGACTGTTGCTTGAAGGCAAAGATGATGCACTGCTTGACAAAACAATGGAAGAGGCAAAAATATTTTTTGCTAAGGCTATTGCTTGAAAAATAGTTTTGTAATATTTGTCTTAATAGCAGTTGCTATTTTTGCAATAGATCAAACTATAAAATATATGTTTGTATTTGAGCAAGCCTATTGGTGGAGTGACTGCATCTCACTAGAGCTTCACTATAATCGTGGTGTTGCATTTAGTATGCTAGCTTTTTTGGGTGATTATCTCAAGTGGATACAGCTTGCTCTTGTCTCATTTTTAATCTACTTTACTATCAAAGAAGGATACATCAAGAGTTACGCTATTCCTGCTGGATTGCTTGTCGGAGCGGCACTTGGTAATCTATTGGATAGATTTACACATGGTGGGGTTGTGGATTATGTGGCATGGCATTGTGGTTTTGATTTTGCAGTATTTAACTTCGCTGATGTGATGATAGATATTGCTATCGGTTGGTTTTTGATTCATCAAATATGGTTTAGTGAAGAGAAGAAATCCTAAATTACCATCTCCACAGATTCATGATCTTGGAATGCTTTGAAGATTGCATCTCTCTCTTCTTGACTTAGTACCATACAGCTTACATTGTGGCTATGGTATTTTCCTGCTTTTGATACATTTCCACTTTTGGTTGTATGTTCTTTGTCCATCATAGTCTCTTTGATGCATGCCAAAAGAGCGTTTAAATCCTTGCCTATTAGTTTGTATCCCCACTCTGTTGGATATTCTATAACTGGTTTTTCTATTGTTTTATCATCAAGTGTTATCATTTTTATCTCCTTGTAAGTCCGATGTTATTGGCGGTTGAAATCCCCAGATTTACCACCCTCTTTGTGTTCTAGTTGAATATCTCTAATTACCATTGATTTGTCTATGGCTTTGAGCATATCATAGATAGTGAGTAGTCCTACGCTTACACCAGTGAGGGCCTCCATCTCCACGCCAGTTCTGCCCTTAAGCTTGGCTGTGACTGTAAGGCGAAAGCTTGAAATATCACTAAGCTCCTCTATGTCTGTCTTGACTGAAGTTAGCATAAGTGGGTGACACATAGGTATAAGATCGCTCGTGCGTTTAGCACCCATAATAGCTGCTATTACGGCTGTTTGCAATACTGGACCTTTTTTTGTCTCATTTGCTATCACGGCATCAAATGCAATTTTGCCAACCTCTATAATGCCACTAGCTATGGCAATGCGAACTGTTTCGTCTTTATTTGAAACATCTACCATTTTCGGTTTATTTTTTTCATCCAAGTGTGTTAAATTCACCTTTTCTCCTGTATAATATGCTTATGTTGTAATTGTAGCATAAAAAAATGGCACAAAAAGAAAAATAATAACAATCACAAGTATTATTTAAGCTTATAACAATTATAATCAAAAGATTAACATACACTTAACACTAAAGGAATAACAATGGAAACAGTAGAAGTAAAACCTGCGAGTAGAGGAAAAGAGTATCTAAAAAGTTGGATACCATATAGCATAAAGAGATATTGGGCATATCTTGCCGTGACAATAGTTGGTTTGGTATTACCATGGATTACTATTAATGGTAATCATATATTTTTATTGAACTTTGATCAAAAGAAGCTTGAATTTGCAGGAATTGCTTTTGATATGCAAGAGCTTTATTTGATGCCATTTTTGCTTATGTTGCTATTTTTAGGGATATTTGCACTAACAGCAATTGGCGGTAGAGCATGGTGTGGTTGGCTATGTCCCCAAACAATCTTTAGGGTTATATATAGAGATTTGATAGAGACAAAAATACTTGGTATGAGAAAGAGAATTTCAAATAAACAAAAAGACCCAGATATGAGCTTGGCAGTGAACCAAATCAAAAGAGTTGTGGCTATATTGATTTGGTCGTCTTTGTCACTTTTGGTTGCTGCAAATTTTATGTGGTATTTCGTACCACCTGAGGATTTCTTTGCGTATCTTGCAAATCCTAGAGAGCATATGGTGCTTATAGGTTTTATTGTTGGCTTGGCATTATTCTTGATTGTCGATGTTATATTTATCAAAGAGGATTTCTGCGTATATATATGTCCGTATAGCCGTGTTCAATCGGTGTTGTATGATAAAGATACTATTATGGCAATATATGATCCACATAGAGGAGGAGATATATATAGTGGGCATGGCAATGATAGAGCAAAACAGTTCACAAAACAAAAAGATTTGCTTGTAACTACGCCTTCTGCTGAGTGTACTACTTGTGAGAGCTGTGTGACTGTTTGTCCTACTCATATTGATATCAGAAAAGGTCTTCAGCTTGAGTGTATTAATTGTCTTGAATGTGTTGATGCTTGTACGAAGGTAATGGGGGCATTAGGTAAGCCAAGTCTTGTTAGATGGTCAAGCGAGAAAGAGACTATAGCACAAGAGGGAAAAACTGACTACTGGAGAAGCAAAACAATTATGTATTTTGTAGCACTAACTCTAGTATTAATTACATTGCTTGTGATGGGTAGTAAAAAAGAGACGATGTTGCTTAATATTGATAAAACTACAAGACCATACAAAATATTAGAAGATGGCAAAACAGTTGAAAATGATTATTTGATGCTTATTACAAATACAGATGCAAAAGCACATGATTTTTATATTGAAATAGTTGGAAATAAAAATATCAAAATCACAAGACCAACTGAGCCATTCCATATGAGTGCTGGAGCGAAGAAAAAAACAGTAGTTGTGCTAGAAACTAAAGAGATACTGAGCAAAGATGCAAATAAGGATACACCAATACCTGTGGTTATAAAAGCATTTGCAGTTGACGATAAATCCAAAATCACAACAACCGAAGAGACAGTATTTGTATACCCTTCAGCTACATCACTTAAACAATAAATCAAAACATATAAAACAGAACCAATTATGGACTGTTTTTGTTGAATAAAGATATACTTTACATGCGTAATAAGAAACAAAGTATAGTTTAAGCTTATAACTATTATAATCTAAGCCAAAATAGGGAGCATTTATGGCAAAGATATTAGTATTAGGTGGTGGTTTCGCAGGAATTGAAGTAGCTATATATTTACGAAACAATGACCATAAGGTTACGCTTGTTAGCGATAGAGATTATTTCTATATATATCCTACTTCTATTTGGATTCCAACTGGTGAGGTTAGCAGGAGTGATGTGAGCATTCCTCTAAAAGACTTGAGTGCAAAACATGGTTTTGATTTAATAATTGATGAGGTCACAAAAGTTGAGTCTAAAGCAAAAAAAATAACTCTAAAGAGCGGAGCCGTACTTGAAGGGCATGATAATATCGTAATAGCACTTGGGCAGGGGAAATTAAAACCAAAAGGTATTGAAAATACTCTATCGATTTGTGGAAAACCAGAAGAAGCTGATGAGATTTATACTAGACTGCAAGCACTTATAGCTAGAGGTGGTGGACAACTTGCATTTGGATTTGGCGGAAACCCACAAGACAAATCAGCAGTCAGAGGAGGTCCGGCTTTTGAAGTGCTATTCAATGTCCATAATTATCTAAAAAAACAAAAAATTAGAGATAAATTTGAAATAACATTTTTTGCTCCAATGGAAAAACCTGGCGAGAAAATGGGTCAAAAAGCCCTTGCGATGATGGATAAAATGTTTAAATCGTGCAATATAAACAAAAAAGTAGGCTCTAAAATAGTAAGCTTTGAGAGTGATGGTGTTGCGTTTGAAGATGGCACTAAACTAGCAAGTGACTTAACTATGTTTATAGCTGCTGGAACTGGTCACGATATTTTGGCAGCTTCTGATTTGCCTTTATGTGATACTGGTTTTGTTGTGACAAATGAGTACAATGAAGTAGATGGCATGACAGGCATATACGCAATTGGAGACAGTGCTAAGCTCTTAGGGGATAATGATTGGAAGGCAAAACAGGGTCATGTAGCTGAAGTGATGGCAAAAAATGTAGCTCACAATATCACAAATCCAAGTGACAAAAAAAGCTATATAGAACACCTAAATATTTTGTGTATGATGGATATTGGTAATGGAGCAGCATTTGTATATAGAAGCAATACAAGTGCAAAAATGATACCATTACCAATAATTGGACACTGGATGAAAAAAGGCTGGGGTTGGTACTGCAAACAATCAAAATTAGGAAATATTCCACGAATACCAGGTATGTAATTTTTGCTTTGCTAAAATTTGAGAGTAAAATGCAAAAAGCAACAAGTTGCGTGAGCAGTCTGCTGAAGACCTAATTTTTGCTTTGCTAAAATTTGAGAGTAAATAATAAAAAAGGAAAGAAGAATGAAGCAAACAACACTAATGGAAAAATATCCAATAGTAGAGCTAGAAATAGCAAAAAATGAGATAAAATATCAAAGTGTGGATGATATAATTGAATATTTTAAAGATAAAATTGACATACATCCAGTTGTAGCTTTTATAGCCATATTTGATCATTACGCACACACAAAATCACTTAGTGATGGTATGTTGAGTCCTAATATATTAGCTGCAAAAAATATAATATTTTGTTTTGGCAAGGAGCTACCAAAGCCTCAAGTAATGAGCATAAGACCTCGTTCAATCGGTGTAGCCGACACAGGGGATAGTTTTATAATTAGCTTTATGGAGGCACCAAATCCACAAGCACAGGAGACTATGATGAGCTGGACAAAAGAGTTGCTTGTATAGAGTCGCACTTATGGCACTCTTGTTGCTTAGTGGTTGTGCTGAAAATAAACCTGTATATGACAAAGTATATAATCAAAATCTACTACCATTAAAATGCCTTAATATTGATGCTATAAATGGTGAAGAGAATAAAAAGTTAAATAATTTATTTGCTCCATATTCCTCCAAAAATTGTAAATATTCCTTGCGTTTAAATATCTATAAGGTTGCAAAATGTACTGCAATTGAATCAAAAACAACAGGATTAGGTTTCAGTGGATATAGTAGAGTAGAAATATATAAAAATAAAGATATAATTTATAAGTCACAAAGTGATTTTGTAAGTGATGTTAATGGTTCGATAGAAAGAATAGCAAATAGAATATTTAAAGTTGGTCTACTGGTAAAAAAGTAACATGACTATGTTCAAATTGGATATAAATTTAATTTAAGAGTAATTTTATCTTAATTAGGTCATAATTGTTTTGTAAATAAAAAATATAAATAAAAAAGGAATTAAAATGGCAACAGTAACATTTAAAAACGACACAGTATGTAACCTAGCAGGTACTGAAATCAATGTAGGTGACACAGCTCCAGTAGTAACAGTAGTAAACTGTAACCCAATGCTCCAAAACGAGACTATTGGTGGAGAAGGTAAGGTTCAACTAGTAATTGCAGTACCTTCATTAGACACTGGTGTATGTGACGCTGAAACTAGAAGATTTAATACAGAAGCTGCTTCACTAGAAGGTGTAGAAGTTATCACTGTTTCTATGGATTTACCATTTGCTGCTGCTAGATGGTGTGGTGCTGCTGGCATCGAAAACCTAAAAGTATGTTCAGACTTTAGAAATAAAGATTTCGCTAATGCTTATGGTGTGCTTTTGGCTGATGGACCTCTAGCTGGTATCACTGCTAGAGTTATATTTGTAATTGGCAAAGATGGTAAAGTTACTTATAAACAAGTAGTGCCAGAAATCACTTCCGAGCCTGATTATGCAGAAGCACTTGCTGCTGCTAGACAAGCTATTTAACGAAGCAAAGCAAAGCTTCGCTTCGTTAATCGACCTCAGCGGTCGGCTCAAAGTGCTTTGCACCTTCATTTATCTAGCTAGCAAAGCAAAGCTTCGCTTCGTTAATCGACCTCAGCGGTCGGCTCAAAGTGCTTTGCACTTTTTAATCTCCTAGAATTATCACTCCTATTAACCAAAAATAAATTAATTATTAATGATTTTTCCTAATATTTTTAGTATAATTCATTTGCAGTCTAGCAATAGACAAGATGACTACTAGGTCTTGAATGGCAAAATATACACAAAAACAGATAGATAAATTTACTAGACAAAAATATATTGGAGAGATGGAGAAAATCTCAAAAAATTTATTTAAAATGTTTCGCAATAGAAATATTGATTTGGAGAAATTTAATTCTGTCTTTAATCCAATGGTAAAAAAACTACTTGAAAAAGAGCAGATAAGGCTTGATGGAGAGTATCATCAAAAGTTAAAAGAGTATATTTTAGATATTCATAATAGATTTAATAATCACACGATAGCATTAGACGAGATACGAGATTTTGAGATGAGTAATCTCAATCGTCTACAAAAACTAAAGAATAAACAGAACTATAAAAAAGAGAAGCATAGAATAAGCCCTATGGATCTTGATAATGCATAAAAAGGACAAATATGAAAGCAAAATTTTTAATAATAATTACTGCTGGTATATTTATAATGACTGGGTGTACGCAAAAGAAACTTGCAGAGCCATCATTTGGGCGTATGGATAAAACTCCATACGAAATCAAAGAGTGTCTCAATGAGCTTGGAAGTGGAAAAGATATTAAAATGGACAAGATTGATAAAATAGTTGTTAATAAATCACAAAAGAAACTCTTAGCTTACAAAAGTGGCAAGGTTGTTAATGAATTTCCAATATCTCTAGGTAAAAATTGGAACAAGGGAACCAAAATGGAGATAGGAGACTATCGCACACCAGAAGGTACCTATAAGATAGTTAGAAAAAAATGTGATGATAGATTGTATAGAAATTTGCTTATATCATATCCAAATTCTGCTGACATTGCTAGATGCAAAGCGATTGGTAAAAATCCTGGGAACCTTATAACAATTCATGGTCAGCCAAAGTGGAATGCTAACGGTATTGGCGATGCATATACACTTAAACATGACTGGACCGAGGGGTGTGTAGCAGTTCCAAATGCAGGTATGAAATTTCTTTGGGAGGCAATAGCTTTGGGTGCAATTGTTGAAATACACCCATAGTGTTAAGTTAATTTAATGTATAATTTATTAAAGGATTATTTATGAATAAAATTATTACTCTTGTTTTAGCACTTTGCGTTTTTATTATACCTGCGAACGCTGGTGGATTGATGGATATTGAGCCATATACGAATAATATTTCATCAGACTGCACAGCAAAAGATGGTTGTTACAAAAATGGAGTATATTTAGAGCTTGATAATGAGCTAATGTGGCAAGATGCGTCGTATAGAGATGCAGATGATGCTGCCTATGTGACTGAAGATTCTAATTGCAAAGCTGGAAATCAATCATATGCCGTTAATTATTGCCAAACTTTAGTTTATAATGGTTATTCTGACTGGAGACTGCCATCATCTGATGAAATGATGAATGTTAGTAAAAAGCAGAGAGTTTTTGTTGATAATCGTGGTGCAGATTTTTGGACTTCAACTCCAGCAACTGCAGGAAGATATTTTGTAGTGTATACAGTTGACGGACATAGATATGCTAGACAGCCTATTCAATCTAACTATATTAGATGTGTTAGATGTAACGCTGATACCGCTACTAAGAAATAGTTAAACTATCTCAACTTCTAATTTTAGCTCTATTCCAAACTCTTGCTTTACTCTTTGTTTAGCGAGTTTTATTAGCTCCATCGCCTCATCAAATGTGCCATCACCAAAGTTAACCAAAAAATTTGCATGAACCTCACTCCATCCCATGCCACCAATTTGTTTTCCTTTTAGCCCTACGGCTTCAATTAGTCTGCCTGCATGGTCATTTGACGGGTTTTTAAATAGTGAACCAGCACTAGGCTGTGATGGCTGATTTGAGCGGAGCGAAACTAGTGAGTTTAGTAGCTCAGTATTAAATCCTTTTTGAATTATAAATCTAGCTTCGGTTGCAACTCCACCAAGTTTTGCAAATCTATATCCATGCTCTATATCGTTTTTATCGTACCAGGCACCATTTATGTTTACACTATCTAGTATATTAAATATCTCATACTCTTTTACCCCCGCATTCATGGCTAGCATTCCACCCATGCTTCCAGGCAACTTTGATACAAACTCAAAGCCAGCAATATTATGCTTTTTTGTAAAAGATAAAATCTTGCCAGTTGGAGTAGCTGCACCAATTGTTAGTATATTATCATCAAGTGTAATATAATCAAAATCTTTTCCTAGCATCATGAGAGGTGGTGGATTTCTGGAGATGAGCAGATTATTTCCATGCCCTATTAAGTGTCTATCATTTGGTATCTCATCGCCTTTTTCGATTATTAATACCTCTTCTTCTTGTCCGATTTTTATACTTGTAAACTTGCTAAAATCTATAATTTTAAAATACATTATGAATTCCGAAGCGTAGCATATTGCGTAGGAATTAGATAATTTTCTGCTCTAATTGCTTCATGATAATATCCACTTTTATGTCCAATTTCAAAAAGCTTATCAAGAGCTTGTAGCTGAATATCACTAAGCGTAATAGAGTCGCTCGATGCATACATATCAAGGTATCGCTCTAGCATGACTCCATCAATTCTTACTAGTTTTTCACTTTCTAGTCTAGATGAAAGCTCCGCTTTTCGCTCATTCGCTACTTTTACACCCTCTATAAGTATTTGCTCTATTTCAATAGCACGGTTTAGAGGAATTGAACGACGCAACGCCATACCACCTAAAGGCAATGGCAATCCTCCTCCGCTAAGCTCAAGCCAAATATCCCAAAGTTCTTTTTCTACTTCAAGACTCTCATTATAATTTAGTATGGACTCATGTATCAATACTCCTGCATCCACTTCTCCACTGAGTACAGCATCTTCAATTTCTAAAAAGTTCTTATAAACTACTCTAGCATCAGGATAGAAAATACGAAATAGCATTGCATTTGTGGTGTTTGCTCCCGATAAGGCTACTTTGAAATTTCGCTTTAATTTAGTTGTTTTTTTACGCACCAATTTTGGACCATATCCCTCGCCAAAACTTACAGCCGTTCTTAGAAGTGCATATTCGTCTTTGATTTGTGGATACATTCCAAAGCTTATGGCAGTGATATCATATGTGCCTTTTATTGCCTCGATATTTAGTGTTTCTATATCTAATGCTTCATTTGTGATATTATAATCCATCGTATCTACCCAGCCAAATGCAATGGCATAGTACATAAAAATATCATCCGCATCAGGCGAATGTGCTAAAGAGATGTTCATTGGAAGCTCCGAATTTAATGTAAGGTATTATACCAAAAGATTTATCTTTCTTTAGAAAAAGGTCTTCCAAATAGAATATGCAACTTTTAGAAGACCAATTTTGTTATTATATGGATTATTGTACTAAAATAATTTGATTAACTTATGTTTTATAATTCATTAAGATTCAAAAGAGTACAATAAAAAGTTAAGTGATTGTTTGATTCTTAATTTGTAATATGCCAAATTATGGCAAAAGGAGAATAAAATGCTTGAAACTATTGTAGTCATTCTAGTTGTGCTTTGGATTTTAGGTTTAGTGAGCTCATATACAATGGGTGGATTAATTCATATATTATTGGTTGTCGCTATTGTGATTGTCTTGATTCGTGTCATTCAGGGGCGCCGTATTTAGCTTAAAAGCAAAGTTTATCATTATTGTTTGCTATTATGAAATAATTCAGGTATACTTTGCTTATTGAAAGATGATTTTGAGTTTCATCTTTGGTTTGTTTTTTATTTATAACCTTTCGTTAGTAGTACTATCAATCTTCAAAGAATACTCTCTATTTTATATTTTCGGTCACTTCAATGAAGTGTATTTTATAACTAAAGGAATTGCAATGGCAAATCAAAAAAATGGAACCGTTAAATGGTTTAACAGTGAAAAAGGTTTTGGATTTATCCAACCAGAAGACGGAAGTAAAGATGTATTCGTACACTACCGTAATGTAAACAGCAGTGGTTATGGTCGTGTAGATTTGGCTGAGAATCAAAAGGTTTCTTTTGATGTTGGACAAGGCGAAAAAGGTCCTCAAGCTGAGAATGTGAATATTCTGTAAGTTTTCCAAATAAGTAGATGCATTCTACTTAGAGTCAGAACAAATAGTTCTGACTCATTTTATCTCTATACTTCAAATTTCATTTCTTTCAAAATCTAACCCTTTATTCAAAAACAATATATCAATATATTTTAATCTTTAGTGTCTTAAATATTCAGAGCTAATGCAAAATATGTCAATTTGACATATTTTGCATTAGCTCATTAGGAATCCATTAAAATAGCGATAGAATTACAAAACAACACTAAAGGATAGTTTATGGCAATGGACGCACAAAAAGAAAAAGCACTAGAGATGGCTATGAAGCAGATTGAAAAATCATTTGGCAAGGGTACACTAATGCGTCTTGGCGATAAAGATTTTGAACCGATTGAATCTATTAGCACAGGTTCGTTGGGTCTTGATATTGCTCTTGGAATTGGCGGGGTACCACAAGGTCGTGTGATAGAGATATATGGACCTGAATCCTCTGGTAAAACGACACTAGCTTTACAGATAACTGCTTCAGCTCAAAAGAATGGAGAGATTTGTGCATTTATTGATGCAGAACATGCTCTTGATGTAAAATATGCCAAAAATTTGGGCGTGGATGTAGACAATCTTTTGGTTTCACAGCCTGATTATGGCGAGCAAGCACTTGATATATTAGAGACATTAGCTAGAAGCGGAGCAGTTGGGCTAATAGTCGTGGATTCTGTAGCAGCACTAACCCCTAAAAATGAGATTGAGGGCGACATGGGAGATATGCATGTTGGTCTTCAAGCAAGATTAATGAGTCAGGCACTAAGAAAGCTTACTGGCGTTTTACACAAGACCAATACAACAGTAATATTTATAAATCAAATTCGTATGAAAATAGGAACAATGGGCTATGGCTCACCTGAAACTACAACTGGAGGAAATGCACTAAAATTTTATGCATCAGTAAGAATAGATGTGCGAAGAATTGCAACGCTAAAACAGGGTGAATCATCAATAGGAAATAGAGTAAAAGCCAAAGTTGTGAAAAATAAAGTAGCACCACCTTTTAGACAAGCTGAATTTGATATTATGTTTGGAGAAGGGATTAGTAGCGAAGGTGAAATCATTGATTATGGTGTAAAACTTGACATTGTCGACAAAGCTGGAGCATGGTTTAGTTATGGAGCTCACAAGCTAGGGCAAGGCAAAGAGGGTGCGAAACAAACCCTGAAAGACAATATACCTCTTCGCGAAGAGATAGAAGCCAAAATCAGAGAAGCACTAGGAGTGAGTGATATGCTTTCAATGGGTGAGGGTGATTTGGCTACAGAAGAGTAGACCGTAAATCAAGCCTTTAGATAACTTTCGTTAAAATAAAGTAATTTTTAATGGAGTAGTAAAACATGATATATATTGACGATATTAGAGCTGATGAAGTAATGGATAGTAGAGGTAACCCAACTGTAAGAGCAACTGTACACTTAAGTGATGGTACTTTGGTTAATGCAATAGTCCCAAGTGGTGCTAGTACTGGCAAGAGAGAGGCGTTAGAGCTTCGCGATGGTGGAAGTCGCTATATGGGTAAAGGTGTGCTTAAGGCGTGTGAAAATATCAATACAGTTATAGCTGAAGCATTAATAGGTTCAAGCCCATTTGGGCAAGGTGAGATTGATGCCGCTATGAAAGAGCTTGATGGTACTGATAATTATGCCAATCTTGGAGCAAATGCAGTACTTGGCGTATCTATGGCCGTAGCTAGAGCAGCTGCTAAATCTCTAAAAATACCTCTATATAGATATCTCGGTGGAGCTAATGCACTTTTGATACCTGTTCCTATGCTGAATATAATCAATGGTGGTTCACATGCAAACAACTCTGTTGATTTTCAAGAATATATGATTATGCCTCTTGGATTTGAGAAGTTCTCAGATGGACTTCAGGCAAGTGCAGAGGTTTATCATCACCTAAAACAAATCATTAATGATATGGGTGAGAGTACGGCTGTTGGTGACGAAGGTGGATTCGCCCCAAATCTTAAAAATAACGAAGAGCCAATAGCGATTATTATCCAGGCAATTGAAAAAGCAGGATATAAAGCTGGAGAGCAGATAGCAATAGCCCTCGATGTTGCAGCCTCTGAATTGGTTGACGAAAATGGATTGTATAATCTAAAGTCAGAAAATAGAAAAGTGACGAGTGCGGAGCTAGTTAGCTATTATGAAGATATGTGCAATAAATATCCAATAGTTTCAATCGAAGATGGATTAAGCGAAGATGATTGGGCTGGCTGGAAGATAATGACAGAGAGACTTGGAAATAGGATCCAAATAGTTGGAGATGATTTATTTGTAACAAATGTAAATATCCTAAAAAAAGGAATTGAAAAAGGAATAGCTAACTCTATACTTATCAAGCCAAATCAGATAGGTACAGTAAGTGAAACAATGCAAACTGTTAGATTAGCTCAAAGAAATGGATACAAATGTGTAATGAGTCACCGTTCTGGCGAGAGTGAAGATACATTTATAGCGGACTTTGCTGTTGCTTTGAATACTGGTGAGATTAAAACAGGATCGACTGCTAGAAGCGATAGGGTTGCTAAATACAATAGACTTCTTGAGATTGAACGGGAGCTAACATTTGAAGGGTCTGAATATTTGGGCAATAAACTTTTTTAAAGTAACTTATGATTCATAGAATATTTGCTTTAATATCAGACACCATTGATAGAAGATTTTTAATCATTGGCTCTGTCATCGCTTTTTTGGGTATTTATCTTGGTATTTTACTTTTTGGAGAGAATTCTATACTAACATATTTTAAACTCAGAAGTGAAAAGCAAAACCTTACAAATAAAATTATTGAACTAAAAAATAGTAATGCTGTTCTTCAAAAAAAATATTTTGAACTTAAACAGCAAAATAGGAATAGAAAAGAGAACTAGAGAGATAACGATTTATTTCAAATTATCACAATTTGTAGCAATGCTTAGCTTTAACGCATTTAGCATAACTTTGTCACTACTTGGTTCATCACCTTTGGTAGTCAAATAGTTTCCAGTAACAATCGCATTTACCCCAGCATTAAACATTTCAAGCTCACGACCAGCAAATATAAGTTCTCTGCCGCCAGCTACCATCAAAATTTTACCAACACCTAGCCCATTTTTCATTCTAGAAATAACTTTTAGTGCTTCATCGGTTGAGATATTTCGCTCTTTGATTGGCAATGATGGATTTGGGTGATAAAAGTTAAGCGTAACCGAATCGGGAGATAGTGAAATGACAGACTTAATAAGCTCTATTCTATCGCCTTCACTCTCGCCCATACCAAAAATCCCACCTGTGCATAAAGACAAGCCTACTGATTTTACATTTTCACAAGTCTCATATCGTTCAGCCCAGCTATGAGTTGTACATATGGTGGCATAATATGATTGTGATGCTTCAAGGTTATGATTGTAGCTATCTACACCACTATCTTTTAGGAATTTTAACTGTTCTTTTGTGGCAAGTCCATTGCAAGCTATTAAATTTAGACCATCTATTTCATTTTTGATTGCAGTTGCTGCCTTAGCTATATATTCAGTTTTACGCTCATCTAAACCTCTACCAGCTGTAACAAGACAATATCCTAATGCACCAACACTTTTGGCCACTTTAGCTTCTGCAACAATTGTCTCAATCGGCTTTAGTGTATACTTCTCGATATCGGCGTGATAACGGGAACTTTGGGTGCAAAATGAACAATCTTCTCCGCAGCTACCGCTTAGAATATTATTAATCGAGCATAAAAAAACTTCATTTGGCATCATACTATATCCTCTTTGTGTTTGCATTTGTAACACTCATAATACTCTTTTGTTTTAAGTATTTTTTTGCCCATCATATATCCACACTCTTTGCATTTATGTTCTATTGGCTCGAAGTTTGCTATAAAATTACATTCTGGATAATTACTACATCCATAAAATTTACCACGCTTACCAAGCCTCTCATTTAGCTTCCCGCCACATTCTGGACATGGGGCCTTTATCTCTTCCGCCCCAGTTAATGATTTCGTATTTTTACAAGTCGGATATGCTGTGCACGCCAAGAATTTACCTCTCTTGCCACCTTTTATGGTCATGTCTGCACCACATTTGTCACATTTCTCGTCAGTGGCTTCACCTTTATTCTCATCTTCTTCTGTGCCTTCAGTTTTGCCCATGTTTTTTGTATATTTGCATTTAGGAAAATTACTACATGCTATAAATTCACCAAATCTACCTTTTCTAAGCAGAAGTTCGCTATCGCACTCAGGGCATTTTTCGCCAGTAGGTGTGGCAGTTTTTAGGCTGATTATATTCTCTTTTCCTGCAGCTATTTTTTCCATAAATGGATTATAGAACTCTTTTAAAATAGTTTGCCAATTCTGCTCACCACTTGCAACAAGGTCAAGCTTCTCTTCCATATTCGCAGTAAAGCTACTGTCTACAATTTCTGGAAAATGCTCTTCAAGCATTTTTGTTACCAAAAATGCACTCTCATCTGGGTGAATTCTTTTCTCGACAAATGATATATATTTTCGTGTTTCTAGTATAGAGATGGTTGGGGCATATGTACTTGGTCTACCAATACCAAGAGATTCTATCATTTTGATTAGGCTTGCTTCATTGTACCTTGCAGGTGGTTCTGTAAAATGTTGAAGTGAAACTATTTTATTTAATAATATGACGCTTTTTGGCTCTAGTTTTGGCAATAATTTATCTTTTTCTGTATATCCTGTTACCCTATAGAAACCATCAAATATTAGTCTTTTACCATTGACTTTAAATGTATTTTCATTGCCTTCAAATAGAATATTTTGTGACTCGATAATTGCCTCATTCATTTGACATGCTAAAAATCTATTATAAATTAGCTTATATAGCTTTAGCTCATCAGCAGCCAGATATTCGCTAGCAGTTTTTGGATCAAACTCTACCATTGTTGGGCGGATTGCTTCGTGAGCTTCTTGAGCCCCCTTTGCTTTGCTTGTATAAATTCGTGGTTGCTCAGGTAGATACTTTTCTCCAAAGTTGCTATTTATGTACTCACGAGCTTTCTCTACTGCCTCTTTTGCAAGATTTAAACTATCAGTTCTCATGTAGGTTATGACACCCATCACGCCTTTATCGGTCTTAACACCTTCATAAAGCTTTTGTGCTACCATCATTGTTTTTTTAGGAGAAAATCCTAATTGAGTTGATGCACTTTGTTGTAATGTAGATGTCATAAAAGGAGGTGGAGTTTTGCTTTTTTTAGATTTCGTTTCTATTTCACTAATAGTATATTTATCACTCATACATGAGCTTTCTATCTCATCAGCCATTTGTTTGTCTGTGATAGTTAGTTTATCTATTTTGGTGGTTTTGTGTTTTATTAGTGCAGCTTCTATATCGGGAGCAAATACGCCATCAATACTCCAGTATTCCTCGGCAATAAACGCTTGAATCTCTCGTTCTTTGTCAACTACGATTTTGAGTGTTGAGCTTTGCACTCTCCCTGCACTAAGACCTTTTTGTATTTTACTAGCAAGTAGTGGAGATAGTTTATATCCCACCATGCGGTCAAGTAGCCTTCTGGCTTGCTGTGCATCTACACTTTGCATATCTATAATCCGTGGATTTTCAAGTGCATGATTGATAGCAGACTTAGTAATCTCATGAAATACTATTCTGGGTAATGACAGCGGTTCTTTACCAATAGCAGTTGCAATATGAAATCCAATAGCCTCACCCTCTCTATCTTCATCGGTTGCGATAAAGATGTTCTCAGCATCTTTGGCTAATGCTTTTAGTTCTTTAACGGTCGCTGATGCTTCTTTTGGGACTGTATATTGAGGCAAAAAATCGCCGCTCTCTTCATCTATCTTGATGCCAAAGTTGTATGCAGGAAGGTCTCTAATATGACCTTTTGAAGCCACTACTTTATAGTCTTTACCCAAGAAAGTCGTTATGGTTCTAGCTTTTGCTGGTGATTCTACGATAATTAAATTTTTCATTTTATGTGCTTTGTGAATATTTTTGTGGTATTGTAACACAAATAAAAAGATTATCATCTTATTTTGTATCATATGTATAGGAGTTTTGGGAGTGTGTGCCGTATTTGGAGTTATAGGGGAGCATGATAAAGACAATACAATAAAAAGCTATATGAGTTTAGTACATAGGGGCGAAGATGGAAGTGCTTATATATCTAATGATAGTAGCTTTTTTGGAATTCATCGCCTTGCCATAACAAGCTCTTGTGATAATGCAACTAGAATATTTGAAAAATCAAGTTTTACTATTTTACTCAATGGAGAGATATATAATCATAGGGAGCTTGGAAAAAAAATCGGTACAAGCAATGCATCAGAAGAAGAGGTAATATATGAGTATTATTGCATATATGGCGATGCGTTTGTAGAGCATATCAGCGGAATGTATGCCATAGCTATTTATGATGGCAAAAAACTCAAGCTTTTTAGAGATAAAGTAGGCAAAAAACCACTTTTTTATAGAATGCTTGGAGATTCATTTTGGTTTGCAAGTGAGATAAAAGCACTTGGCGGTAACCTCGTTGTTAGATATGATGCTTTGCCATGCTATCTAAGCTTTCAGACTACTATATCTCCTGATACATTCTTTACTGGAATATATAGTGTTTCTGCTGGCGGAAAAGTAGAGTTTGAAGATGGAGAGATTAGAGTAGCCAATAGATTTAACCCACTCTCAAATGAGATTAAATATCACACACCATCAGAAGCCAAAATAGCCACAAAAGATGCACTAAAAAATGCAGTGAAATGTCGTATTCCTAGTGTTCCGTTTGGAGTTTTACTCTCTGGTGGAGTTGACTCCTCGCTTATTGCAGCTATTTTATCAAAAGAGCAAAAAATAGACACATATTGCGTAGGATATGAAGAGAAATATAGCAAATATGACGAGACACAATATGCTAGAATGGTTAGTGAGCATATTGACTCAAATCATACAGAGGTAGTGTTCACAAAAGAGCAGTTTTTTGAGAATTTCAAAACGATAGATAGATATTTCGAAACTCCTTTGGGCGATCCTGCTATGTTACCACTATTAAGCGTACTAAATAAAATCAAAACTGACGGCAAAAAAGTAGTCATTACAGGAGATGGAAGTGATGAGCTATTTTTGGGATATAAAACATACAAAGAATTTATAGAAATAGAAAAACTAAGCGAACTTAAATATCCAAAATGGTTACTAAATCATCTCAAAAGTAGCTACTCACAAAACAAAGAGTGGGAGTGGCACAAAAGAGCACTAGAAGGCTCATTGCTTTTCAGGTCTACTGCGGAGCTTTTCACTGATTTACAACAAAATAGGCTTTTAAAGAGAAATGTCAAAGACAATAGCTCGCAAAATATAATACAAAAATATAGAGATGAATTTCTAAAAAGTGGGCAAGTCAGTGAGCTTGACTGGTATAGCTTTTGTGATATGAAAATCAAGCTTGGTGATTTGTTCTTGCCAAAGCTAGATAGAGCTAGTATGATATGTGGATTGGAGGCTAGAAGCCCATTTTTAGACGAGCGAGTGGTAGAGTGTGCATTTAGTATTGATCCTGAAATAAGGTTTGGCGACAAGAGCAAGGCCATCATCAAAGATATAGCCTATGAATATTTACCAAAGCAAATCATAGAACGAAAAAAACGAGGATTTAGCTATCCATATATGGAGTGGCTCATAGAAGAGAATGAACTGGAACTCATACGCAAAGTAAATAATGAGAGAAAGATTTTCAATGCCGATGAGGTTGAGTTTTTACTAAGTAAAGCCACAAGTGGTGGATTTAAACATCAGATTTTTGCACTTTATAGTTATTGTCGGTGGATTGATAAAGTGTGAGCATTTCATCTCTACACCAATAAAAATGTGTATAATGCTACTAGATAATCACAAGATGGGAGCAATATATGACTATAAGCATTGATAGGGCAAATAGTATGCAAACATATTCTCCATTTATCAAATGGGTTGGAGGCAAAAGAGGGCTAATGTCTCAACTTTTGCCACTGTTTCCAAATACTTTTGAGAACTATCACGAACCATTTTTAGGTGGCGGAGCAGTGTTTTTTGAACTCTATTTTGCAATCAAATAATGACTTTAAATTTATTTTCTCCACTCTGTGACAATTATACTAGCAACTCTCAAAAAATAAGAGTTTTGACCGAAAATTGGGTCAACGAGCATGTATACTGCCCTAATTGTGGAAATAGTATTGATGAATACGAGAACAATAGACCTGTTGCAGATTTTTATTGCAAAATTTGCAATGAAGACTATGAGTTAAAAAGTAAGAACAGTAAAGTACTTGGCAAAACCATTGCTGACGGTGCTTACAATACTATGATAGAGAGAATTAGAAGCGAAACAAATCCAAATTTTTTCTTTTTAAATTATGACAAAACTAATTATGAGATAGTTAATTTCTTAGCAGTACCTAGTTATTTATTTGTACCCAGTATGGTTATACCAAGAAGCAAAGGAATACCAAATCAACCAAATTATATAATGTGCAACATTGATATATCAAGCATTCCAAATAGTGGAAAAATATTTTACATTAAAGACAAGCAAATTCAAAGTAAAAATAAAATTATGGACGAGTGGGATAAAATAAGTTTTCTAAACGACTCAAGCACTGTGCAGTCTAAAGGTTGGCTACTTGATATTATTAAATGTATCGAAAAGCTACAAAGAGCAAATTTTGATTTAAGCGATATGTATCAATTTGAAAAATATTTAAAAATACAACATCCTGAAAATAACAATATACAAGCAAAAATTAGACAACAACTTCAAATTTTAAGAGATAAAAGATTTTTAAAATTTACAAAAAGAGGAAATTATGAGGTACTATAAATGCCAATAACAAGAGAATTAGCTTTAAAGATAATAAGATATTTACTAAATAACCCATCATTTTACTTTCCATTTAAAATTATGTACAGAGAGTATGTAAGTTACACAGATGATGACAACGATTTTGTTGAGATAGTTCCAAGTGATGGTTATGAAAATTTAATAGAAGATTTACAATATGACACCTTTGAATTATGGGAAGACTTACAAGATTTAGATTTGCAAACTCTTGAATTGATGTCAAAAGGTTTTATTGATAAAATTTTGAAAAATGAAAAAAACTTACTCAAAGATTTTATATTTATAACTTTTGAGGGAATAACATTTCAACCAAATAGTGAATCAGATACTCCTGATATAGAAAATATGCAAATAATAGGTTTTGAAAAAGGTTTAGATGTTAATGAAGCATTTGAAAATCTAAAACTACATCAAGAGTATCTAAAAAATACAACTTTTGATGAAATCATAGGGATTGAACTTGCAAGTAAAGAATTTAATTATTTTAATCTTAACTGCTGAACTCGTTATAATCTCGAAGCCAAATAAATTTTGTGCTATTCTCATGGGCGACACAAGACGAAATAAAATGTATCAACCACTAGCATTTATGGTCATGCAAAGGTTTTTAAATGCAGGATTTGTTTTAAAGGAAGATATTATCAAGCAACAACATAATTGCAAAGCCACTGGATTTTGGGTAAATAAAAGCAAAGAAGCAAACTTTTTACTTATTATGCACGAGCATCTATTTGTTTTTCAAAAAGTGGATTGATAAAGTGTGATAACTTGTGAATTCAGTAGACTCCCTGTTGGTTATGGGGCAAAGCTATTTAATTCAATTATTTTTTCAAAATCCTTGGCAGAGTTATTCCCTCTTGTTTTTGATATTTGCCTTTGCGGTCGCTGTATGTGGTTTCGCACTGTTCGTCGCCTTGTAAAAATAACACTTGAGCGATGCCTTCGTTGGCATAAATTTTAGCAGGAAGCGGAGTTGTATTTGATATTTCAATGGTAATATGTCCCTCAAACCCAGGCTCAAATGGTGTGACATTGACAATAATACCACACCTTGCGTATGTACTTTTGCCTAAGCATATTGCTAGAGTATCGCTTGGCATTTTGAAATACTCTATGGTTCTAGCAAGTGCAAATGAGTTCGGTGGGACGATGCATACATCACCTACGAAATCCACTACATTGGCATCGTCAAAATCTTTTGGGTCAACTACTTGAGCATTTATGTTTGTAAATATTTTAAACTCATTGCTCACTCGTATGTCATATCCATAGCTACTAAGTCCATAACTAACTACACCCTCGCCTACGAGTGCTTCACAAAATGGAGCTATCATCTCCTCTTTTAGAGATTTTTCTCGTATCCATTTATCTGATTTTAATCCCATTTTGTAACCTTTTTATTGTTTAATATTGTTGCAATTATAACAATATGAAGTTAATAGCAAGATGTATAGTGATAATTAGCAAAATAACTGCATGATTCGTTCATCATTATTAATGCAATATATTCTTTTTTACTCAAGATAGATAATATTTTCTTATTTTATACTAAAACTATATCTTTTTTAATAAGATTTCAACTATACTATGCAGGTAAGATATTGTAATTGCATATATCAATAACTAAAGCTAAACGAGGAGAGTCTATGAAATTAGGATTTTTGGTTGATCTAAACCTATGTATGGGGTGCAAGGGTTGTGAAATAGCCTGTAAGGTAGAAAATGAAGTGCCTCTAGCATCATGGAGACTAAAGGTAAAATATGTAGATATAGGTGTTTTCCCTGATACATCACGAAGTTTTACGCCTATGCGTTGTAACCATTGCGAAGATGCACCATGTGAAAAAATATGTCCAGTTTCAGCTCTTCACTATTTACCAAACGGAATAGTAAATATAGATAGTAGTAGATGTATAGGTTGTGCTGGCTGTATTATGGCGTGTCCTTATGATGCTATATATATGAACCCTGAGACAAATACGGCTGATAAATGTACATATTGTGCTCATAGGGTTGAGGGCGGAATGATGCCAGCATGCGTGGTAGCTTGTCCTGTTGAGGCTAATATATTCGGAGATATTGATAACAAAGATAGCCACATTTCAAGATACATAATGGAACACCAAGGTGGAGTTCAGGTTAGAAAACCTGAAAAACATACAAATCCTAAACACTATTATGTAGGTGGTGGAAATCAAACTTTAAATCCTTTAGCACACCAGCGAATCGAGGGTTATAGCTTATTTACAAATATCACTCATCTTGATACAGTTGGTGACCCGAATCACTCAATGCTAGATAGATTCTTGACTCCAATCTTTGGACATGATCATTTGGATAATACTGGTTTTGCTGGAATGGAAAGCAATAAAAAAGATAGCAACAAAGGGGAACACTAATGGTAGAGAGTACAGTAGCAGCAACGCACGCCGTTGTCTCATTTGATGTGGCTTTAAATGGTATTGTTTGGGGTTGGATGATTACTCTAAATATGTGGGCGAAGAGTATCGGTACTGGTGTAATTATGGTTGGTGCATATATGCTTTATAAATATAGCAAGGATAAAATACCAAATGTTAGATGGCTAATGCCTATTATATCTTTTGTTGCGTTAAATGTATTTTTATTATTTACTCTTTTAGATTTACATCAACCGCTTAGAATGGTAAATATATTTTTTCATCCACACTTTACAAGTGCAATTACAGTAGGAGCATGGATGGCTAGTCTATTTACGGGGCTTGTTACACTATTGGCAGCTATTGGGTTGCTTGATTATATGCCTAATCTACTTAGGAGCAACAAGACGGCTAAAAAAGTAAGAGCAAACAGTGGATTATATGAAAAACTATTACCATATATTGTATTTCTAGCTCTACCTGTTACTATGTATACAGCTATAATTATGGCACAATCAAGTGCAAGAGGCCTATGGGAAGCACCTATTGAGATGGCACAAATGATGCTTGCAGCTATTATGGCTGGAAGTGCAACGCTACTTATTGTGGCTGAGTCATGGGGCAAAGAACCTAGAGCCAGAATAGCAATGATACTAGCTGTTACAGTTGCTATTAGCTTCACTTTATATATGGGTGAATATTTCTTTTCATTCAAAAATAGCGAAGTAGAGGCTACACTAGCATTTATCCATCTTGGAGGCTCGTATAGTTTTGAATTTTGGTTTGCCATGATAGTGGGATATATTATTCCATTCGCACTAGTAACTACTTCCGTAAAAGAGGATAATTACACACTTCTAAGATTTGCGGGGATACTAGCATTAATTGGCTTGTATTTTGCAAAAGATGTATGGCTAAAAATCCCACAACTACTACCGTTAAGCTAAGGAGAACAGAATGACAAAGAAAATAGATATAAAAAAACCGATATTTTTAGAGAGCAGAAGAAGCTTTTTAAAAGGAACGGCATATACTGCTGCTGGAGCAGTACTTGTAAAAGGTGTGTTTGAGACGATTGTAGACACTCCTGCATTTGCAACCGAACCAAATGTCGCAACCAAAGGTGGCGAACTTTCATTTTATCCTCCTTTTGCAAATTGGGATAGCTATAAAGAGCTAGATGGTGACGACTGGAAACGAGGCGGTACAGAGAGAAATGGTGTGAGAAGCGAAAGTAATCCTGATGGTATCAAAGAGAACGAGTATATGCTTGTACCAACTATTTGTAATAACTGCGAAGCACTATGTGGACTAACAGCTTGGGTGGAAATCGGGGATTATAAAAAATCAAAAGACCCAAAAGATTTAAAAGTCAGAAAATATATGGGAAATCCTCTGCACTACGGTAGCCGTGGCAGAAACTGTGCTAAAGGATACGCAACATTATCTCAAATGTATGACCCAGATAGAATCCCTTTTCCTTTGAAAAGAGCTGATGGAAGCAAAAGAGGTGAGGGCAAATGGGTAAGAACCTCATGGGATCAGGCTATGAGTGCTATTGGTAAAAAAATACATGACACCCTTAAAGTAGGCGATGAAATATCTAAAAAATCAATAGTGTATCATGTGGGTAGACCAAATGAGAGTGGTTTTGGGTACAGAATTGCAGCGTCGCTTGGGGTTGATGGCTATGGTTCACATACAAATATATGTAGTGCTGGAGCGAGAGCTGGAACACATCAATATGCAGGTACTGATAGAAACTCAACAGATTGGGCTAATAGTAAATTGATATTTTTGCAATCTTCACACGCAGCCGATGCTGGTCACTATTTCCAAGCAGCGGCAGGACTGATAGCAGACGCTAGAAGAAAAGGTGCTAAGCTAGTAGTGATGGACCCTAGAATGTCAAACTCAGCTGGTATGGCTGATTTATGGGTTCCTATTTGGCCGGGTACGGAGGCTGCTTTATACTTGCACCTTGCCAATAGAATATTTAATGAAAAAGATAAAAATGGAAACGACCTTGTAAAACATGAGTTTGTCAAAAAATGGACAAACTGGGATGTTCTTATGAAAGATAAAGCTCATCTTGAATTTATGAAAAGTGAAGGCATTATAAGTGAAGTACCAACTGGTGAGAGCTATGAAGATTTTATAGAGCTTATGAAAAAAATGTATGCTCCATTTACGCTTGAGTTTACAGCTAAAGAGTGTAGAGTAGAGGCACGAACTCTTGAAAAACTCTTTGAGATGTTTATTGATGCTGAGGACAAAGTGGCTTCATTCTTTTGGAGAGCTGGAACAGTTGGGCATCGTGGTGGCTGGATGAACACTAAAGCTGGATTCTTTGTGCTTACTTTGCGTGGTTCTATGGCTGGAGACAAGGGTGGAATTAGCTTTGTAGATTGGCACGAAGTGGCCGTTAACGGCAAGGGAGACGCCGCTACTGTTGCAGGGAAAAAACCAGCCAAGCTGGATGTGTGGAACGAGCTAGAGTATCCACCTGAGATGCCTTTATGTACTTATGACCCTAGCTTCTTACTTCCTCATTATCTGATGGATGACGAGTGGAGAGATAAATGGAACGCAAGGGGGCTTAAAATACCTAGTAAACTAGCAGTTTATATGCCAAGACAATATAATCCAGTTTGGATCAATCCAGATGGCTTTAGATGGATAGAGTGCATGAAAAGAGAAGACAAGATGGAGCTTACATTTAATCTCTCTCCAACTTGGTCTGAGACTAACTGGTATTGCGACTATATCTTGCCTGTGGGGCTAAGTGGTGAGCGACATGACCAACATAGTGAGCCTATTAAGCCAGCTGTATTCATAGGATTTAGACAACCAGCTCTCAGAGTAGCATTGGAAAAAATGGGCTGGAAACCAAAAGATCCTACAAGAGGAACATTAGAAGCACACATGGCTAGTGGTCTTGGTGAGATTTGGGAAGAGGTTGAGTTTTGGGCAAATATGATGGTGCATTATATTGACCCTGACGGTAGTCTTGGGGCTAGAGACCATTGGGCATCAAAAGAAGATCCAACAAGATGTGTAACTATTGCAGAATGGTACAATGCAGCATTTGAGAATTTGCATAATTTGGCACACGAAGCAAAACACAATCCAAAATATGCTAATAGTAAATATCCAAACTATGAGATGCTCAGAGATATGGGTACTTGGCTTGAGGAAAAAGATGTATACAGACCTCAAGAGAAAGAGCTTGTGGCTCATGAAGGTATCATTCATGCTCAACATATGAAGTTTGATGCTTCTACTATGAGAGTTGATGGTGCGATTGTAAAAGCAAAAATACATGATAGTGAAGATGAGAAATCAATAGGTCTTGTTATGGATGGCAAAAAAATAGAAGGGTTTAGAACACCTAGTCGTAAGCTTGAAGTTTTTGCTCAGTTTATGAAAGATTGGAAATGGGCTGAGTATGCTGTACCATTCTATCCTCTAAATCAAGGTCAAAGAGACAAGATGATTCATTTAGTTAGTCAAGTCCACCATCAATATATGAAAAATGATAACGATTTTGCACTAAATACTATTTATAGATTGCCATATAATATTCATACTAGAAGTGTGAACTCTAAACATCTTATGGAAATATCTCAAAATCACAATCCAATATGGATTGCAACAAAAGATGCAACAAGACTAGGTATAAAAAGAGAAGATAAGATAAAAGTTACTATTAGTGATACAGTTAGCGGACTTGTGAGTGGATACTTTATAGCTATGGCTGTTCCTACTGAGGGAATTTTACCTGGTACTTTGGCATGTTCGCATCATGCAGGCAGATGGAAGCTTAAAAATTCAGTAGATATCCCTGGATTTTCGCAGCCTCTAGGCGTAATGGGTCTTGGGGCTCCACTATTTGACATGAGCATGGATGGCACTACTGGTACACTAAAGCCGAAACAAGGAATTGATAAAGGCATGCTAGAGAGAAAAGATAGTTGGCAGTTTAAAGAGTTCAATAAAGATGTTGACAATATTTGGTGGGATGGACTTAGCGGGGCATGGCAAAATGCTGTTGCACCATGTCAGCCAGACCCAATAGCTGGAAATCATGCATGGCATCAAAAAGTATCTATTGAGCTAGCTGGAGAAGAGGATACTATTGGTGATATTCATGTAAACTATGCAAATAATATGAAAATATATCAAGCATGGAGAGATAAGCTAACAAGACCTCTTACGAGCGAAGATAAACTCAGAAGACCAAAGCACTACAAACGCCCTGCATGGGGACTAACTGATAATGCTTATAGCTTTAATGTAACACCATAAGCACTACTTCTGTTATGCTACGGCATAATAGAACTTCTGATATAATAACTACAAATCATAAACAAAAAGAGCAATATGACAATCACAGAAATAGAAAACAGAATAACACTATATGGGTTAATATCTAGACTAATGATTAGTGAGGTGGATTGTGAGTTCCTCAAAATCATCGAAGAGAATGAATCATTAAAAGCACTATTGCCTCATTATGCCTCATGGGACAAAAGGGATAAACTTAGCTGTGGCGAGTTAATAGCTCAGCATTATGATGTAGATTACGCTAATTTATTTTTACTACATCTAGTGCCATATGAGAGTTTTTACACAAAAGAAGACCAGATGATACAAAGTGGAGGAGTAAGTCCACTTATGTCTCTTTATAATGCACTTGATTTTAAAGTTGAATTAGAAAAAGCTAGAGTTGTTAGTGCTGACCATCTGGGAGTTGAATTAGAATTTATGCATATTTTGTGTAATGCAACCAAGAAAGCATTCGAGGCAAACGACACAGATGGTATTAATGAGCTTGCATATATTCAAAAAGGATTTCTTGATGACCATTTGCTAAAGTGGGCTCCAATGTTTCTAGTGAATATGAAAAAAGAAGCAACCACTCCACTTTATCATGATGGAGCAGAATTAGCTTTGGAATTCTTACTTAGTGATTATGAGTATTTAAGCTCAATAATAAAAGCATAAAAGATAGTTATGAGTTTAAATCTAGAATTATCATCATGTGTTAGAGCTAGTGCGATAGCTTCTGGTTGCACGAAATGTATTGATATTTGCCCTACAAAAGCTATTGAGTTTGCTCCACATTTACCAGCTTTTACGCCAGAAATGTGCGTAGAGTGTGGTGGGTGCGTAGGAGTTTGTCCCACAAGTGCTTTTTCGTTATCTAATTTTAGTACTATTAATTTTTCTTTTTCTCATTTTGAGTCACCAACTGTACTATCTTGCAAAACAAATATTCCGTGTTTATCACTGTTTAGTGCAGAGGAGCTTGTATCTCTAGCTTTAGGGAGCGAACAACAGCTCAATCTTGACATTGGGCATTGCAGTAGTTGTGAGATTGCTTCTACTCTGTACCCTCAAATTATGCATAATGTACAAGAGGCAAATTTCATATTATCAACATTTTCTACCAAGAAAATAGATACAGCAAATCTACAAATAGAGCCCAGCGATAAAGAGTCCGCAGGTGGTACTAGAAGAGATTTTCTAAATCTACTTAAACCTGAATCACTAGCAAGACAAAAAGCGATGTTTGATGAGCAAGTTGCCTCTGATGATTTAAAGATATTTGAGTTTGATGCAAATATAATATCTAAAATCAAAAACAAAAATATTCCAGACAAGAGAAAGCTTCTTTTTGCAATTCTAAAAAGAGAACCAAAGCCACAGAATTATGAGACGATAGAGAGTGTAGATATATCATTTACTTCACAAAAATATATTGATGAGAAGTGTACAAATTGCCAAATGTGTCATCGTATATGCCCCACTGGAGCGCTGGGAAGTGTTAGTAATTTTTCACAGATTAATTTTGATTCAATGCTTTGTGTGAAGTGTCATTTGTGTCATGATGTTTGTGAGCCTGATGCTATTCATATTCAGCCAACATTTGAATTAAGAGAGTTCTTTGAGCCGTCACAGAGACTATTAGCTAAGTTTGATATCAAAAGATGTGTGGAGTGTGGCAATCAATTCACTTGTAAAGATAATGAAACTACATGCCAAAGATGTCAAACAGAAGAAGATGAGGCCACGCAGCTTCATCAAAATGCAAGAAAATTAGAGGAGAGCAAATGAACAATACATATGAGTCGCTAAAAGTCACTTTTGATAATCTAAAAACGAAAGAGGATTTTTGCGTAAATGGAGAATGCGACAGTGATGAGAGCGTAAATCTAATAGATTACCCTACATACACAGATGCCCTTTATGCACTACTAATTGCACCCGTTAATAGTGGTATTTATATATCTAGACTTGACCTCAAAGAGATAGCATTAGAGGCTGGGGAGTCTATGTCAATACACCCTAGAAAACGAATGTTTGAGATGTTGATGAAATATGCGGTATCTAAAGATACCATGATAATTACGCTTGATGCAATAGAGGCACACATGGATGGCAAGATAGCAATTTACGAAGAGCTAAGTGAAGCATTTCCAGCTAGTAAACATATATTTGATGAGTATATATCTAAAGCCAATAAGACAATAGCTAGTTTTACCTCAATACTCAAAGAGTATTTCTAAAGCCATTTTTTTAATGTATAATACAAAATATACAATAATGGAAAAATAATGAGAATAGATTTACATAACCACACCACTAGATGCAATCATGCTGATGGTACAATTGATGAGTTTATAGCTAGAGCAATAGAGCTTGGTATCAATATATATGGATTTAGCGAACATGCTCCTATGGAGTTTGATGAGAATTATAGGCTTCGATTTGATGAGATGAGTCTTTATGAAAAAGATGTGCTAAATGCAAAAGAGAGATATGCTGAAAATATAGAGATACTGCTTGGCTATGAAGTAGATTGGCTACCAAAATATCATGATGATAGGGTCTTAAAGGCTAAAGTTGATTATCTCATTGGTTCTGTGCATTTTTTGGACGAATGGGGATTTGATAACCCAGAGTTTATTGGTAGATATAAGGATAGAGATATTGATGAGATATGGCAAAGCTATTTTAATGCTATTGAAAATATGGCAAAAAGTGGACTATTTGATATAGCGGGGCATCTTGATCTACTTAAAGTTTTTAAATTTTTGCCTAATATTGATATTAAAATATTAAGCAAAAATGCCATGAAAGCAATCAAAAAATCAAATATGGTGATAGAGCTTAATAGTTCAGGACTCAGGAAGCCAATAGGCGAGGTATATCCATCAAGAGGACTTTTAGAGATGGCATATGAGCTTGATATTCCAATAACGCTTAGTTCTGATGCTCACGAAGTTGAACATATAGGATATGGTTATGATGAGGTGGTTTCGTTGGCAAAAGAAGTTGGCTATACAAAAGTTATGAGATTTAAAAACAGAGATAGTGAATTGATTAATTTTTAGACAGATATTAAACGATAGTTTAGTAAATATGTGGATATAATATAGCTATTAAAATATCAAGGAGCATCAATGGGCAAATTTGTCAGTAGTATAGAAGAGTTTTTCACATATTGTGAAGAGAACGAAGTAGGATTTGTAGATTTTAGATTTACAGATTTAAAAGGTATGTGGCATCATGTGAGCTATAGAATGAGTGCAGTAAATGCAGGTATGCTTGAGGCTGGACTGCCATTTGATGGTTCATCAATCGAAGCATGGCAGCCAATCAATAAATCAGATATGATACTAAAGCCAGATATTGATACAGCATTTTTGGACCCATTTACGGCTGATAGCACAGTTATCCTAATCTGTGATGTATATGATATATATAAAAATGACCTTTATGAGAAATGCCCTAGAAGTATTGCAAAGAAAACATTGAAATATCTAGCTGAATCAGGAGTTGGCGATGAAGCTTTCTTTGGTCCTGAAAATGAATTTTTCGTATTCGAAGATGTTAAAATCAAGCTTGGCGTAAATGAATCATACTATAGAGTTGATAGTGTTGATGGTGAATGGAATGACGACAAAGAGATGGAATTTGGAAATATGGGTCACCGTGCCAGAACAAAGGGCGGATACTTCCCAGTAATGCCTATTGATAGTGGTGTTGATTTGAGAGCTGAGATGATGCAAGTTCTTGAAGATGTTGGTTTAGAAGTAATGCTAGGTCACCACGAAGTAGCACAAGGACAACATGAAATCGGTGTTAAATTCGGTACTCTTGTAGAAGCAGCAGATAATGTTCAGAAACTAAAATATGTTATAAAAATGGTAGCCCACATGAACGGTAAAAGTGCAACATTTATGCCAAAACCTCTATATGGTGATAATGGTAATGGTATGCATGTACACCAATCTATCTGGAAAAATGGTAAAAACTTATTCTACACACAAGGTGCTTATGGTAATCTAAGTGAGATGGCATTGCACTACTTGGGTGGAATATTCAAGCACTCAGCAGCAGTAGCAGCGTTTACAAATCCAGTTACAAATTCATATAAGAGACTTATCCCAGGATTTGAAGCTCCAAGCATATTGACTTACTCTAGTCAAAACCGTTCAGCATCATGTCGTATCCCATATGGTGCAGGCGAAATGGCTGTTAGAATTGAGACTAGATTCCCTGACTCTGCCTCATGTCCATATCTTTGTTTCGCAGTATTGATGCTAGCAGGACTTGATGGTATTAAAAATAAATATGTTCCTGTTGGTCCAATGGATGAGGATCTTTACGAGCTTAGCCTAGATGAGATTAGAGAGAGAAAAATCCCTCAAATGCCTCATACGCTAAGAGAAGCAATGGAAGGTCTTATAGCCGATAATGCATTCTTACTACCTGTAATGACACCTGAATTTATCAATGTTTATCAACATTATCAATTCGAGAGACAAGTATGGCCAGATGAAGCTAGACCAACTCCTTTTGAGATGAGAAGCACTTACTCTTGCTAAATAATATTCCTAAAGGCACTTGCCTTTAGTCAGCTTTTTTAAAATAAAATTTCTTTATAAATTTTTCAATCATTTCTAAAATAATGCTATAATGATATTAATTCAGAAGGATTAAATATGAAAGAAGTTGTAAATATCTATAAAAAAAATAAAACTAATATCGATGAATTCATAATAACACTTATTAAAAATCTACCTAGAGACTATATCGAGAATGCTGATAGAATTTTAAAAGATAACAAAATAATCCAAATATTATATAGTGTTGATGAAAACTATATGCAAATCTCACCAGCAATTTGCAGAAAAAAACATGACATAGAGAGCCAAGGTAGTAATAAAAAACAATATTTTTCTATGGTGACACCAGACGAAGATGGATTTTATATATCCAATCCATATATTCATCACACGACTGGTAGAGCTAGTGTCACAGTGGTTAGGTATTATAAAAATATTTATTATGTTTTTGATATCAACCTGATAGGGCTTCTAGAGGAGCTTAAGCTTATTGAATTTAATAGCTTATATGATAAGTTTAAAAGAAGTGTATATTTTATTGGCGCACTTTCTCTTGCAATTGTTGCAATTTCGCTGATTTTGTATGGCGTATATGCATTTGTAATGATATTTTTTGAAAATACAGAAACAGATTTGTTGCATAGTATTTTTAAATCAATTATATCAATTACTTTAGGTATCGCAATATCTGATCTTTCAAATCAAATTTTTGAACATGAAGTTTTATTTAGAACATTTCATCAAGAAGAGGATAGACAATACAAGATTTTAGGTAAATTTTTAGTATCAATAATAATAGCTTTAGCTATTGAGAGTCTAATGGTAGTATTTAAGATTGCATTGTCAGACTATCAAAATATGTTATCTGCTTTTTGGCTACTGTTTGGTACTACACTTATGTTTGTTGGATTGGCATACTTTTATAAAACAATCAAAGAGAGTAGTTGTGAAGATGAATAAGTTCAAGTTAAAAGCTTTTGCCAATTAGTATACATCTCGCTCTCTTTTGGAAAGTATTCCAAAATAGCCTTTGTATACCTATCAAGAGTGTTTGGTTCGGATTCTATCTCTCTTCTTTTGGAAAGAGGCAAATCATAGCTGGTAAATATAGCACTAAAAGGCACAGGATAATCAGTCCCAAATAACAATTTATGGTGTATATGTTTTTGTGATGCCAAATGTGGCAAGGCTTTTGCTCGCACAGGAGTGAGTAGTGCTGAAATATCGGCATATAGATTATCGTGCATTTCAAGCATTGCTAGTAATCTATGATACTCCTTCCCAAAGTTTCGTGGTTTTTTAGATATAGCCTTAATAGGACGAAGTGGCGAATAACTAAGTGCCATATGTGCGGCAACAGTTTTTACCCCAGCTTTTAATGGTGCATCTAACATCTCAATACATTCACATGATTTATCGCTAAGAACACTACTTTCGCTCCCAACATGCACTATTAGTGGAATGTTTAGTTTGGCAAGTTTTTCAAAATATGGCAAATACTTATCATCTCTAGTGTCCACACCCCAATAGTTTTGCAAGAATTTAGCACCCTTGAAGCCTAGTGCATGATATTTATCAATGAGTTCAAGTGCATCGTGACGCATAGGGTTTATCGAGAAAAATGGAATAAATATATCTCTATTCTCCTTATAAAGTTTTAATACATCTTCATTTGATGCGCATACAGTTTTGTCTCTATGCATCTCTGTTCCACTATAATCAAACCTACCATCAACACCAAAAATTACAGATTTTGATACATATTTTGAATTTTTTATATTGGAAATAAGTGCTTGCGTGTATGCAGTATATGGACTTTTTAGTGCCATATTTTTATCCAAGCCCATTTTTTCTCCAAAAAACTTAATTGCTAATTTGTCATAAATCCTATCAAAGCTAAGTTCGCTACTGAGTAAATGTGTATGAAAATCAACTGTTTGCATTTAATTGTTCCATAGCAATAGTTTTTGCTTTTGAGAAATCTGTTTTACCGCTGGCTAGTTTAGGTAATTCATCTAGTCTTATATATAGGCTTGGCTGCATTAACGGTATTATTTCGCTACTTTTTATTTGTTGTTTTACTGTTTCACTGTCTAATTTGCCACTAAATAAAAGTGCAACTTGTTCGCCTTTTTTGTCATCATTTAGTGCCACTGCAACAGCTTGAATGTTATCCCCGAAAAGTTTTTCTATCGACTCCTCAACCATGCCTAGGCTTATCATCTCTCCCCCTATTTTTGCAAATCTACTATATCTGTCAACTATCGTGATAAATCCATCTTCATCAAGATGCCCTTTATCGCCAGTTTTGTAATATCTAATACCATCTATCGTAACTATCACACTCTCTGTTTTTTCAGGATCACCAAGATAACCTTTCGTGACTTGTGACCCACCAACTAATATCATACCATCTATATTTGGTGCTAATATCTCATTTGTCTGCGGGTCAATAATTCGTATTATTGTTCCAGGGATTCCTTGTCCCACTGTGCCTTCTTTGTTGCCTATTACTACTTGCATTGAATCCAAATCAAGTGAATTTGGCATATTAACTGACACAACTGGCGATGTTTCTGTAGCCCCATATCCCTCTTGGATATCTAGCCCAAACTTCTCTTTGAAGTTTTTTTGTACCTCTGGTTTTAGTTTTTCTGCCCCTGCAACCGCCATGCGAATCGTTCCAAACATTAGAGGGTGTAGTTTTCTATTCATGGTATATAGTCTATAAAACGTTGAAGTCCCAAACATAATAGTAGCCCCGTGTCTTGCAGCCAACGTGCCAACAGCAACGGCATCTGTTGGGTCTGGCACACTGATGATACTTACCCCTTCACACAATGGAAGAAGTGTTGTTACTGTTAGTCCAAAAGAATGGAATATGGGCAGCGAATTTAGCATCACATCTTTATCTTGAAAGTTCAAAAGTGCAGATACTTGTTTAATATTTGCCATGATGTTTTTATGTGTTAGCTCTACCCCTTTTGGCATACCTTCACTTCCACTACTAAATAAAATCGTTGCCGTTTGGTTCGTATCCACCTTTTTTATATACAAAAATTCCAATAAAAATCTAGGCAATAGGAGTGATTTTAGTAGTGAGTTTGCCTTATTCGACCTAGAGAAGCTTTCGCCTATATCTTCTGCAAATATCAGCTTGTCTTTTATTGTAGTAGAAAATTCAAATCCTTTACTCTCAAGCTTAGTGACAAATTTGCGTGAAGTGATGATATGCTTAATAGAGGCTTTGTCTAGCGCATACATCATAGCTTCACTACTAAGTGTATAGTTTAGATTTACTGGCACTTTCCCTGTAACCATAAGTGCCATGTTAGCTATTGAACCAATGGCTGAAGCTGGTAAAATTACACCAATGTTTTCACTATTTAAATTTTTAAAGTAGTTAGAAAACATAAACACCGCAGTAATCATCTTTAGATTAGATAAATCTGCCCCCGTACTGTCCACAATAGCTCGTTTTTTAAGATTTGATTTTGCTGATCTTAGCCAATGTTGTGGCAATGTACCAAGATTATCTATCATGTGGGACCATGTTTGGTTTGATAATTCTGTGACCTCTTGCTTTACTTCGTGTGGTTTTGCAGTTGAGGACATTGGCTTACCAAAAGCTACCCGCACACTTCTCCTAGCCCCATTACCTATCATGCTCTTATAAAACCCATTTGCCTTAGAGAATGTCGAGCCCCACAAGCCATGAATATAAAACGGAACTATTGGGTGGTTGGTGTCACCAAGGGCTAGCTCATACCCTTTTTTGAATTCATTCATTTGACCATTATAACTTATACGACCCTCTGGAAATATAGCGACTACTTCTCCATTGTTTAGTCTTTGTTTCACTGCTTCTAACGCACCCTTGCTACCTATGCTTGATATCGGTATGACATTAAAGAAATCCAAAAACCACCTTAGATACCATATGTTGTAATAGCTCTTTGCCATTACAAATTTAATCGGTCTTGGAGATGCCACTTGCAGCAATAACCAATCTAAAAAACTAATATGATTACCAAGCAAAAGCATCCCACCAGTTTTTGTAATATTTTGTATACCTGTTGCTGTGAGTTTGTATCTCGTTTTGAGTATCGGCATCAAAAGCACTCTAGTAAAGAGATGTGGAATCTTTTTGATTACAAACAATGAGCCAATAAGTGTAACAAATCCTGCACTCAAAAATAGAGCTTTTGCATCAAATTTTAAAAATTCTACAGTTATAACTGAGAATGCTAAAAATCCAACCATAACAATATTTTGTATAAAATTGCTACCAGCTAGAATTGTACCTTCTTCTTTTGGTGGTGCGAAAAACTGGATTAGAGCATTAAGTGGAACAATAAATAAGCCACCAAATAAACCAAAGAGTAAACTAGCAAAAATCATCATGGGAATAGTTGTCGCATATGCAAAAATAACAAGTGAAACTAGAAGTCCAACAGCACCAAGTGGCACAATACCAAGCTCTATATGATGCCTTGAATATTTGCCAGCTAATAGTGAACCAGTCACAACACCAACACCACTAAGAGCAAGAATAATCTGTATCATAACTGCATTATCTTCGCCCATTACACTTTTGTAATGAGCTGGAAATGCAGCAAGAACTAGTTGCCCAACACCCCAAAATATACTAAGCCCGATTATGCCAAGCCAAACATTTTCGTCCTTCTTGAGTGTTTTCATATTAGTTTTTAGATAGTTTAGGGAGAAAAAACTTTTTATTGAAAAGCTTATTTCTGGAGATTTACTAGGTGCGAGCGGCATCTTGAATGTCAATAACCACTCAATTGATGAAAGTACCACAAGTAACCAACCAATAGGTGCAACTGAACGCAATATCTCTGATGGTGTCAAAATATCTTTTAAATAGAGGTATTCAAAAACTATCGAAAATAGAAGTGAGGATATTAGAATAGCCAGTATATTTATAGCCTGAACTGCCCCATTGGCTTCGCCAAGATTATCTTCACCAGTTAGCTCCTTTATCATGCCGTATTTTGCAGGAGCGTACATTGCACTCTGTACCGAGAGCAGCAAAGTAAGCCCAAATGCTACATAAAACTCACCCATATAATAGCTAATAGTAATAGCCAAAGATATCAAAATAGCTGCAAATGCAGCATATCTGGCAGTAATTACCTTTGCAAATCTATCTCCAATAAAACCTGATGGAGAAAATAAAAATATAAAAGGCAACAATATCATTGCATTCACAAGTGCTGTGAGTATAATAAGCTCACCACCATCAAAGCTTTTAAGTAAAACATTTTGTAGTGTAATTTTATGTGCGACATCCACAGCAGAATTCAAAAATACTATCCATAGAAATGGCATAAATCCTACAAACCTAAAAAGCTCTCTCATCTGTATCCTTATAAAAGAAATATTATATCGTATTTGATATTTTGTGTGCTAAATGCAAGATCAAATCCAGACTATTTTGGCAATCGCTTTTATACTGTGTAATTTATTTGTTACTATTTTGCAATAAAATAATCACATGCAATATAAATCGATATTTATCTCGGATATACACTTAGGAACTAAATATGCAAAAGCTCATGAGTTTTTGAATTTTTTAAAACATAACGAGAGTGACAAGCTGTTTTTTGTTGGTGACATCATAGATGGTTGGGCTATAAAGAGAAAATTCAAATGGTTGCAATCACACTCCAATATTATTCAAAAAGTTCTCAAAAAAGCACGCAAAGGAACCGAAGTATGTTTTATTACTGGAAATCATGATGAGTTTTTGCGTCCTTTTGCACCACTTTTCATGGGAGATAATTTGCAAATAGTAAATGAGCTTACGCATATTGGTGTTGATGGTAAAAGATACCTTGTGACTCATGGTGATTTTTTTGATAGTATAACTATGACCCATAAATGGCTTGCAATAGCTGGGGATATAGGCTATGACTTTGTATTATTTTTAAATCATATACTAAATAATTTTCGTAAAATGTGTGGTATAAATAGATATTGGTCGTTCTCTAAATATATCAAGGACAATGTTAAAAGTTCAATTAGTTTTATTAATAACTTTGAAGAGATACTCACGGCCCACGCTAAACATAAAAAATATGATGGTGTGATATGTGGTCATATTCATAAGCCAGAAGCAAAGATGATAGAAGATATAATATACTATAATTGTGGTGATTGGGTAGAGAATTGTAGTGCTATTGTTGAGCATTATGATGGTAGGTTTGAAGTAATACATTGGGAGCAAGTATGAGTGGAATTTCGCTAGCATTATCTGGTGGTGCGGCTAGAGGGGCATATCATCTTGGTGTATTGCAGAGAATTGACGAGATGGGAATATCAGTTAAAGCTATTTGTGGGACTTCTATTGGAGCCGTCATAGGAACAAGCTACGCAGCCGGTGTTAAGCCTCAAAGACAGCTTGAGATTTTCAAATCTCCTGAATTTAGGGATATATTTTCTTTTAATTATTTTCGTAAATCTATATTTAAAATAAATTATAATACGCAAATAATCAACGAGCTTATACCGTGTGAAAGTTTAGAGAAGTTAAATATGCCTATGTTTGTGACTGCATTAGATTTGATAAGCGGTCAAGAGCTGTATTATTCTAGTGGAAAGATTCCAAAGCTCTGTTTTGGATCTTGCGCACTTGTTCCTCTTTTTCCTCCTGTTGAGCATGAAGGTCATTTGCTTGCAGATGGTGGTTTTGTAAACCATATGCCATTTATGCCACTTTTGAACTATAATTATCCAATTGTTGGCGTGAATTTACACCCAATAAATATATCTCAAAAGCAACACAGCATGTATGATTTCATAAAAAGAACAGTGTATCTGAATACTTACTCTAATTCACAAAATAGTCAAAAGAATTGCGATAGTGTTATCACTAATGATAAGTTACGTGACTATTCTCTAGTTTCATTTAAGCACTTAGATGAGATGTTTGAGCTTGGATATATTGATGCTAAAGTGTTATTGAAAAAATATATTTAAGAATAAATTGATAGTTATTAGTTGTTTCAAACGGCGAGTGCCATTTGAATTTACGCCATTTGTTTAGCGACTTCAGCTGCAAAATCTTCTTCTGCAACTTCAATACCTTCACCAACTTCAAGACGGATAAATGTAGATATAGTAGCAGTTCCACCAGCTGCCTCTGCTTTGTTTGAGATATATTTAGCAACATTGATGCTATCATCCATTACAAAGTTTTGGTCAAGCAAGCACTGCTCTTGATCAAGAGTAGTGTTATCTGCGATAAATCTAGCTACTTGTCCTGGAACAATTTTGTCCCATATTTGCTCAGGTTTACCCTCAGCTTTTAGTTTCGCTTTGATAGCCTCTTCTGCTTCAGCTAATACAGCTGGAGTTAGTTGAGACATAGAGATATATTTAGGAATATTCAGAAGTGTTTTACCAAGACGGCTTCGCTCTTCATTCTCTTTTTCTATTTTGATAATTCTACCAGCAGTCTCATCAGCTACAAATGCAGCGTCAAAGTCTTTATAGCTAAGAGTAGTTGGTTTCATAGCAGCTGCGTGCATAGAAACATCTTTGAGTGCCGCAGTCATTGCCTCAGCAGTAGCTGCACTATCGCAAGTAGCTGCAATAATTACACCAACTTGACCATTTGCATGAATATAGCCATTAACTGCTGTATTTTCATCTCCGCTAATCATGCCAGAACGACGAACAACTAGATTTTCACCAATTGTAGATATTTGTAACGATAGGTATTCACTAAATGGCATATCGGCCATTTGTGAAGCGTTAAGAGCCTCTGCGTTGTCAATGTTATTAGCAAATGCATGATTCACAATATCACTAAGTGTATTTTTGAATTTATCATTTTGTGCAACAAAGTCAGTTTGTGAGTTTAGCTCTACGATGACTGCTTTTTTGCCTTCTACTTTCATTCCAATAAGACCCTCAGCAGCAACTTTACCAGCTTTTTTAGCTGCAGCTCCTATGCCTTGGTCTCTTAGCCATTCAACAGCTTTGTCCATATTGCCATCAGCTTCAGTAAGTGCTTTTTTGCAATCCATCATACCAGCATCAGTCATCTCTCTGAGTTTTTTAATATCCGCAGCTCCAAAGTTTGCCATAATTAAGCCTCCGTTGTTGTTTCTGTTGCAGTTTCAGTAGCAACTTCTGCTTCAACAGCCACTTCTTCTATCATTGCACTCATCTCTTCTTCTGTTACAGTATCAGCATTTACATGAGTTGTTTTGCCTTGATTTTCAGCGTAGATAGCTTTACCTTCGTTGATTGCTTCAGCCATCTCTTTACAGAAAAGCTCAATCGCTCTGATTGCATCATCGTTTCCAGGGATTGGATAATCTACTAAATCAGGGTCACAGTTTGTATCAAGTGGAGCTACAACTTTCATACCCATTCTTCTAGCTTCAAGAACAGCAATATGTTCTTTAACTACATCCACAACGAACATCATATCTGGTAGTTTTTTCATATTTCTATAACCAGAAAGATAATCGCTTAATTTGTCTTTTTTACGGCTAAGCATTAACGCTTCTTTTTTAGTCAAAAGATTGATTTGACCATTCTCTTGCATTTGCTCGATGATTTCAAGTTTACGAATAGATTTTTGGATAGTTGGATAGTTTGTAAGCATTCCGCCCAACCATCTGTTTGCTACATATGGCATGCCACATGAGATCGCCGCTTGTTCAACTGCAACTCTAGCTTGTTTTTTTGTACCAACAAAAAGTACAGTTTGACCCTCAGCTGCTGCATCTCTTACTACATTATAAGTATATTTGAAATAACGAAGTGTTTTTTGCAAATCGATTATATATATTTTTTTTCTCTCACCAAAGATATATTTCTTCATCTTTGGATTCCATCTTCTTGTTTGGTGTCCGAAGTGTACGCCACATTCGAGCAAGTCTTTCATTGTTACCATTGTATCTCCTTGGGTATATTATTATTTTTTGCGATATTATCGCCTTTCTGGTTTTCGCCTCTGTAGTCCTTAACGCTTATTATCATAATTGATAATTTACGCAACCATGCAAGGATAACTACATGTGAGCTGCCATATTCATTTATAAGCCAACTATACAATTCAAGTACTCCATTGCAAACATTTATTACTATTATATTTTTACCCAAAAAATTACCATTTACATCGAGTAGATGATAATTTTTTCAGCACAAATCTAACAGCAACTAATATTCACACTAAATCACTTGAATTGTATAGTTGGCTCATTGAAAAATGGTGAATTATTATACCGAGATTTGCTTAAAGTTGATTTCTTATTATATCACATATCATTTTTACATCCGCACGAGTCATTGTGGTGCTACTAGCTACGCATAAGCCCTTTGCGTATAGATTGTCACTAGTGCCATCTATGAGACCCTGAGCGTCTTTGAATAGTGGCTGAGCATGCATAGGCTTCCAAAGTGGACGACTTTCTACATTTATCTCTTCTAGAGCTTGCATCACTTTTATTGGATTTGTATTTTCAAAAGTAAGAGCAGTAAGCCATCTATTACCTCTACTGTTTTCAAGTTCAGGCATAAAACTTACCTCTTGAATATCGCCCAAAAACTCTTTATACCACTCAAAAATTTCTCTTTTTTTAGCCACTCGTTCTTCTATGACCTCCATCTGCCCGACACCTATGGCTGCTAGCACATTACTCATACGATAATTATATCCATACTCAATATGCTCATAATGAACAAAAGGCTCTTTCGCTTGAGTGCTATAAAATCTTGCTTTTTCTATCCACTTTTTGTTTTCGCTTACTAGCATACCGCCACCGCTTGTGCTTAGAATTTTATTGCCATTGAAGCTATAAACTCCAAAATCTCCAAAAGTTCCAGTATGTTTGCCGTTATATGTGGCACCAAGACTCTCAGCTGAATCTTCTATTAGATATACGCCGTGTAGTCTACAAATCTCTGCTATTTTATCTATCTCGCAACTCATTCCGTAGAGATGTGTGACTATTAATGCTTTTGGTTTTTTATCGCATTCTAGTAGGTATTTGTTTAGTAATTTTGGAGATAGATTCCAGCTATCTATATCGCTATCAATAAAAATAGGGTTAGCACCTTGATAAATTATAGCGTTTACCGAGCCTATAAATGTAAATGTAGAGGCAAGAACATCATCACCAGCCGTAATGCCAAGAACCCTAAGTGCAAGATGAAGTGCAGCAGTCGCACTATTTAGTGCAAGAGCATTTTTAGCGTCAGTATAATTTTTTATACTCTCTTCAAACCTGTCTACAAAAGCACCAAGTGGAGCTATGTAGTTACTATCAAAAACCTCTTTTATATACTCTAGTTCTTTGCCACTCATATGTGGTGAGCTTAGAAAAATTCTCTTATTCAATCTATATCTCCTATCTCTTTACATGGGTTTCCATACGCTTTTTTGTTGTTTCCAATATCTACAGCTACAACTGAACCAGCACCTATTATAGAGTTTGACCCAATCTTTATTTTTTGAATAACCGAGCTTCCTATTCCGATATGAGTAAAATCACCGACACTAACACCACCCGCTAGAGACGCACTAGGAGAGATGTGCACAAAATCACCTATGATGCACTCATGCTCCACAACGCAACTGCTGTTTAGTATCGCTCCATTTCCAATTTCTGCTTTGGCATTCACTACCACAAGAGGCATGATAATAGTTCCATTCCCAATTATAGCACTTTTTGAGATTATAGAGCTTTGGTGGATTAGTGCTGGCATATCAAAGCCATGATTTTTTAGTTTGTCAAATATGATTTTTCTTATCCTATTGTCCCCTATGCTAATTGCAATTGGAGTTGAAATGTTATCTTTTATTTGCTCAAATGTTAAAAATTCATTTTCTCCATCGTCTACAAAAATCACATTTTCATACCCAGACGCTAGAGCGATATCAGCCACCACCAAGCCATGCCCACTGGCTCCATAGATGTAGATACTTTTCATATTTTATTTCCCCCTAAACTTTTCCATTGTTACACTTGTGCTTGAGCTTATGCCACTTCTTCTGAACAATTTTAACATAGTTAAGCCCAATATCTTCATGTCTAACCAGAATGAGATATGCTCCACATACCACACATCATACTCAAATTTCTGCTCCCAACTTATTGCATTCCTACCATTGACTTGAGCCCAGCCTGTGATGCCAGCTTTTACATTATGTCTTTTTCTTTGTCTCTCATTATAAAGAGGCAGGTATTCGACGAGCAGTGGCCTAGGACCTATCATGCTCATATCGCCACGCAAAACATTAAAAAGTTGTGGTAACTCATCAAGGCTAGAACTTCTTATGAATTTACCAATTTTGCCAAGCCTAATCTCATCACTTAAAAGATTTCCATGCTCATCTCGCTCATCACTCATTGTTCGGAATTTATATATTCCAAATATCTTTTCATTTATAGTGGGACGCTCTTGAGCAAATAGAATAGGGCGACCAATTGCAATCCAAACTAGCAAACTCGTAGCTATATATAGTGGTGAAAATATGATCATAAAAATCAGTGAAAATATAATATCAAATAATCTTTTAACCATTATTTACTTCTACATTTAAAATTTTTTCTAATTTATCTACTAGTAGTGGAATACTATAATATTTCTCACAATAATCCCTATTTCTAGCCCCTATTTCTACCATTTTCTCATACTCTATCGAAACTATTTCCTTGATAGTATTAGCCAAAAGCAATGGGTTATCTGGCTGTATTGTAAATCCACCGTTTGCCTCTTTGATTGGATTATTGACTGCGTTTGATGAGAATATCACAACTCTTCCAGCTGCCATATAATCGAATAATTTATTTGAACTAATTCCATACTTAAAGACAGGACTATCTGCGAGATTAAAATACAATATGTCACTATTTGCCAAAATATTTGGTATTTGATCTTTGCTTACTGGGTCTTCTATGGATATATTTTTCAGTTTTTTTAATTCCATAAGCTCTTTAAGTTTATTTTTTTCTGCCCCATCACCTATTATTCTAAAAGATATATTTGGCTCATTTCTTAGTATATCTGCTGCCTCTATGAGTGTAACTAAATTATTTGCAACACCTAAAGCTCCTGTGTAACTAATTATAAAACTATTAACTCTCTTTGGCTTTACATAAGTGTGATTTGATAAATCAACACCATTGCTGATCCACTCAAATTTATCTTTTCTTGCGTAAGCTGATATATAATCATAAGCGTAAGGTAAATTTGAGATTATCTTAACCGCTTTTTTATACAAAAATCTCTCTAAAAATCCAAGTGTAATGATAAATGGATGCCACTTCGATATACCCATATCTATCAGTGTTTGAGGCCATAAATCTCGCACCTCCATTATAAAAGGCACTTTGTAACGAAGCGATAATTTATATGCCGAATATACTGCAAACAGATGAACCGATGAACCTATAATAATATCAGGTTTTGGTAAATCTAGATTTGGAACAACATTGATAGCTTTATATGTATAGCTTAGCATATTTTTCACTCGCAGAAAGCCGTTACCTTTGTATGGTGGAGTTTTAAGCCAGACCCAATTTATCCCTTCGATGTTTTCGACTATATACTCATTACTGCCATAGTCTTTCATTTCACTATATTTAGAGTAGTGAAAGCTTGATGATATTATGACTACTTTGTGACCTCTATCAATAAGCTCTTTTGCAAAATCATAATGCCTCGTTCCACCACTCATTTGTGGGGTTAATGCGTGATGATTAAGTATCCATATTGTCATATATAAAACCTTTTGGAGATCATAAATATCCTATCATTGTTTCTATTTCTCATATGCATCAATCCAACTTTGTATATTGTTATCCCAGCTTGAGAGATTGCTAATGATATCTATATTTCTACTCAGCCCCATTTTTAAATTAGGTAAATCATTCATTACTTCTATTAAAATATTAGAAAGTTCACTAGGATTATTTATCTTTTTGTACATAATACCTTCTTTGTCAAATATCTCATATGGTAGCCATGAACCTGTAATGACAACATTAGACCCATACAAAAACTCCTGCATTGAACCTGAAAAACTATCAGTTTTGAGCATATTTATCATTATATCACTGCCGAGTTTAATATTAGCATTATTGTCGCCATATAAAAACTCCTCCAAAACAATATAATCAAGATTAGTCTTTGTAAGTATCTTTTTTATATTCTCCCTATATGGTTTATCACCATAAGTCATAGGAAATATAAACTGCACTCTTTCTATAGTTTTATTATCTAACTTCGAAATACTCTCTATAATAGCTTCGTGTTGTTGTGCCTTGGTTGCATTGTAGCCACAGGTGATAATAGTTTTTGTGGCACTATATCCAAGATTTTTTTTGATTATGTCTTTTGATATATTTCTATTTTTTTCTATTACATCAAGGGTGCCTAGACCAAATCTGCAAACTACGCTTTTATCTCCAAACTCTCCATAGTAGTCCAAAAAGCTCTGCATAGTAAGAGGATTAGTAAATGTAATTTTAGACGATGAGGTATATATAAACTTTTGTATTTTTCTAGCTAGTTTGCTTTGCCGATAAAAATCACTTCCATAAATCGTGGTAACCAGTTTAGAGTTTGATAGCATTGGCAAGATGGTAGTATAAATAACTCTAGATGTATGAATGTTGACTACATCAAAGTTATGTTCACACAAAAATTTGGCAATGAAATATAATCTAAATATCATATGAATTTTTGGTAATTTTCTATATTTAGCAAAAGCTTTTGAGTATTTATCACTATCAACTTTGCCACATAGTTTTAGACTTTCAAAATCCAGTAAAGCTACATCTTTACCATATTCATTTAGTTTGTCAAACAACTCTTTGCCAAATACTGATGAGTGATTAGCTATCAGCAGTACTCTCATTTATTCTCTCTTATAAGTGAAAGCATCCAAATAAGATTATACAAAAGCACTGTACATTGAGCTATTGCAAAAAGTGCTAATGCATATTTTATATCTCCTAGATATATACCAAACGATATTGCCAGAGATATGATGATAGCATGGGAAATAGCTATTTTTAGAGCCTTTTTTTGTTCATTCATCATACTAGGAATATATGCGATAATAGAAACCAAAGAATTTAAAAAAAACCAAGGGGATAAAATTTGTGCATATAATCCAGCCACCATCCATTGCTTGCCAAAGACAAACGAGAAAATATCTGGAGCAAATACTACAAATACCACAAAAGGCACAATCAATATCAAGCTAAATTTTTTTAATAGCAAAACAGTAAAATCATACCTAGCTTGTGGCTGCTCATTTAGATTTGTAGTAATATGTTGATTATATACTTTTGCGTTTGAGTTTGCAAGAATTGAAAGAGGCATAAAAATCACTCTATTTGACAAAGAGTATAGACCAACTGCAATAGTACCAAAAAATGGAGCAAAAAGATATACAGGAATATAAGTAACAAGTGTATTTAAAAGTGCATGAGGAGCTTGAAATATAGGAAAATTTCTATATTTATTGGCTAATTTTTTAATGATATTAATATTGATATTTTTTAACTTATAGCCTCTGATATTATGTAAAAGCTTTTGATTTGCTGCTATGCTTGAACCTAGAAAACCTAAAATCAATCCAGCAAAACCAATACTCATAAAGCCAAGCATAAGTTGCGAGATGGCTAATACAGTAGCCTTTAAAACAGTGCTTGTAGCTATATCTTTATATAATGCCAATCTGTTATTCATAGCGATAAGTGAATTAAATATAGATACTAGCAAAACGCCAAACGGTACACCATAAAGCCAATATCCTATATGTGTATTACTATTTATGAAGTCAAAAAATATCCAAATAAATAGAGCTAAAGTAAATGACAATATAGAAGCCATTATGACACTAAGTGCAATTAGAGAGATGGCCTCATCGTGTGAATCTGGCAACATTATAGCCTGTTCATATCTAGCCGTTGCCACAACGCTAAATATACCAACAATAGCAACAAATATAGCAAAAATCCCAAAATCAGTAGGTGAATATAGGCGTGTAAGTATAGGCGTAATTACAAGTGGCAATGCTTGAGCTATCACAGTGCCACTCATGAGAGTCATAGCATTAGAGCTAAATTCACTTTTGGATTTTAATTTATTTATCATAATTTAAATATTTGCCTTACAATCTCTTGAGCTTGAATTTTTGCTCCTTCTTGATTTAAGTGATTATCATCAAAATAAATCAATTTTTCATTAATTATTGCGTGACACTCTTTGTTATCGCAAAAAATATTTTGAGTATCAACAATTTTTATATTTTTATATTTTGAAGCAATCTCTTTAACATTATATATAAATTTTTCTTGTCGTTTCAAATATTTAGCTTTAGGAATTGAACATTTTGAAATTATAGGTGCATTAAAAAACGGTCTTTTTAAACATTCTTCCGGAGAAAAGCCTAGCTCCGGATTTTCTAGTACAAAATATAATTCAATATTGTTTTTATCAAAATATTTAAATGTTGCTTCTAGGTTACCATAAAAATTAGCTATTTGAAAACTTTGTTTATTTGTATCACTTTTTTCATTTAATGAAAAACTACTATTGGTTGCATATATTTGACCTCGTGATACCCAAATAATTTTTTTTGGTTTTATTTTTTCTAAAATTTGGTATATAGTTTTATTTTTTTCTTTTATTTTTTTGTCCAAACTACCAACTGTTTTTATAAATGTCGGTATTGAGTTATTGGAAATACAAAGGGTTCTATATCCATGTTTCAAAATTTCCCCAGAAAGAGCATCGTAAATACTATACGCATGAGAATCTCCGATAAGTACAAAAAATGGCTCTTGCATAATCTTTGTATTTGCTCTTATATGGGATATGTTGGGATTTTTCCCCACAATATCTTCAATAATTTTAGTGCCATTAGCATCCTTGAATGGTACTCTATCAAAATATGTATTTTTTATACTCTTGATATGCCCTCTATCTGCTAACCCTCCAGTTTTATAAACATAATGTGACATTGTTGCAAGTATTAATACTATTATTATTAAAAAAAATGCAAATTTATAACTATTTTCTCTTCTAGCTCTAATCTCTACAAATATATATGTCAAATATGAAAGCATTATAGAGACAATTGCTAAAATAATTTTTGTCTCAAAACCATCATACCCAAAAATATTGGCATAACCTATAAGCATATAGTGCCATAGATATAGAGGAAAGCTAATAAGACCTAGAAATACGAGTATGTGTGAACTAAAAATCTTATGATTTGGTATTTTGGATAATATAGTAATCAATAGTGCCGTACTGGTTGTGATAAATATAGTTCTAATAAGACTATAAGTGTGATTATCATAAGCGGTGATAATTGCTACAAAAAACATTATTACAAATAGAGGAGAGTATTTTGATATTTTGATATCTTTATATCTATCAAGTAACACAAATGCTAGTCCACCTAAAGTTAGCTCCCAAAAACGAGCAAGAGAGTGATAAAATGGGTCAATATTCAAAAACTGTGGCACTATTATGAGTGCTAAAAATATAATTGCGAGTGAGCGTAGGATATCAAGTTTATATCTATAGATTAGCCAAATAATAATCGGCCAAAATAAATAGAATTGCTCCTCAATGGATAGCGACCAAAAGTGCAATAGAGGCTTAAGAGTGCTAGCATTGTCCCAGTATCCAGCTTCGCCAATAAGTCTAAAATTTTCATAAAATAGAGCAGATGATGTTATGTGCTTAGAAAATGACTCGAATTCTTTAGGGAATAAAAATAAATATCCTATCAAAAAAGCTACCACCAGAACCAGAATCATAGCAGGGAATATTCGCCTGATTCTATTTCGATAAAACTCTGTAAAACGAAATGTGTCATTTTGCATTTTTGTTGATATAATTTGAGTAATCAAAAACCCAGAAAGTACAAAAAATATATCTACACCAACATATCCAAAAGAGAACTGTGAAGGAAAGAGATGAAAGAGTAAAACCAATAATATCGCAACTCCACGAAGTCCATCAATTGCTCTGTTGTAGCTTAGAGAGTGATTTACTATTGGTAGTAATTTCAATATCATGACCCTTTTATTGTTATTGCCTAAATCAAAATTTATAAGTTGCAGGTTCTCTTAATTTTTAGGTGCCACAGGAGCTACAGGCAGTTGTGATGCTGGAATTACTTTATTATTGCTTGGTATCAAGTCAGCCACAGATTTATTGCTCTGTTTTGTATATACATATGTCAATGCAAGTGTGTTTAGCACAAAAAGAAAACCTATTACAAAAGTAGCTTTAGCCAAAAAGCCCATAGGACCTTTTGCTCCAAATAACGACTCATTACTTCCGCTATAAGCACCAAGGCCCATACCTGAACTTTTTTGTAATAGCACTGCGATTGTGATGACTATCGAAAGAACGATTTGTATGATTAATAAAGTTGATTCCATTTTGACCTCTTGTATGTTTGCAATTTTTATTTAGATATAATTGCATGAATTATACCCAAATAGATTAAAAATGAGATGACAAGCGATATGAACCACGAGAGCGACCAATATTCAAATAATAAAAACAAGCCAATCAAAGAATTTTCTAGATTTGCATATGAATACAATAGTTATAATCAAATACAAGCAATAGTCGCCAATGAGCTTGTGAATATGATAGAAAAAAGAGAATATAGCTCGATAGTTGACATTGGATGTGGTACTGGTGCTGTATATAAAAATTGTATTGAACATGGGATTTATTTTAGTAAATTTTATGCTACTGATGGCTCAATTGATATGCTTGAGCAACATCCTAAATCTACTGAAATACAGAAACAACTTTTTGATTTTAATTCAGAGTCTAATTGTCTAGATTTTACTAAAAATAGATATGATTTACTGGTCTCATCATCTGCTTTGCAATGGTGCAGTAGTCTAAAAAATACACTTTCTTATCTCTCAAAGTGTAGTAAATATTTAACTGCATCACTTTTTACAAATAGTACATTTAAAACTATTCATCAAATATCAAATATAAATTCACCAATCCAAAGTAGTCAAGATTTTATGCAAGCATTCAATATGTATTATGACGCAATTTACGAGGTTCGTTCATACAAATTGTATTTCAAAACAAAAGAAGAGATGTTTAGATATATAAAACATAGTGGAGTGAGTGGTGGCAAGCAACACATGAGCTACAAAGAGACAAAATCGCTTATTGCAAACTATCCATATGATTATTTAGAGTTTGAAGTACTATTTGTAAATGCAAAATCAAAGATTTGCTAGATTTTCTTTTTCTATTGTGTACATTTGATACCTAATCTCTTTAAATTGTTCGGACAATAGTGGATTTATGATTTTAAATACCTCTTCAAGTACCCTCGATGACTCTTGGGTTCTTTTATAATTAGCTATTAAGATATCATTTAGGGATGAACGATTTAGTTCACTTTTTGTAGTTGGACGCAAAACATCATTCTCGCTATTTCTAGATTTCAAAAGTTCAATGTACATATCTATTTTACATTTATGTCTGATGGATTTTAATTTTGAGGCTAGTTCTTTGTTGTCATCGTGATACCTTGCGATATCTTCGATGACTCTAATCCCTTCTTTTAGACGGTTTAGGTTGGCATCAATCAGACGCACAACTTTTAGGTCTTTAGTCATCACTTCCCATGATGCCTAAGAGCTGAAGAATTGCAGAAAACATATTAATAAAATCTAAAAACAGTGAAACTGCAGCATCAACAGGTGAGTCATATGCACCATTAGCTATATTTTGAGTATCATAAATTGTAAAGATACCAAAAAGCAATAGCACACCAGCAGTAATCACGACATGCATTATAGGACTTTGAAGCAAGAACATATTTACAAGTGATGCAATAATTATAACAATAAGTGTAATAAATAGAGGCTTGCCCCAGCTTGAAAAATCACTTTTACTATTAATTGCAAAAAGACTCAATGCACCAAAAAGCACTGAAGTCATCAAAAATGCATTACCAATAACGCCGCCTTTGCCTGAACTGATTAGACCACCAAGCAACGGAACAAGAGAAACACCCATTGCAAATGTAAATGCAAATAGTGCAGCTAGGTTAAGAGCAGGCTTATTTCTAGTCATTCTAAGACCAACAAACAACATGAATAGCTCAAACCCAAATATAAACCATTTGTATTGTGATACAACTTCTGCATATGGAAGCGTTGCATAGGCTCCAGCAGCAGCAGCTATCATACTAGCAGCTAATAGCTGATAAGTTTTTTTCATAAAACTTACTGATGCCGTTTCGCTTTTTGCTCCGTAAGCACTATTGTTTTCGGCTTTAGTATAATCTCTATCATAAAGTGCCATTTTAAAATCCTTATAAATAATATTGGGTTACCTATGTAACTGGATGAAAGTATAGTTAGAAAACATTAAAAGCACATAAAATAAAATAATTACTAAAAGTATTAAAATTTATATATAATGTATAAGCATAAACACTACGCCTTCACCTTTTCTCAATTTCCCTCAAAAAACC
>DHVW01000014.1 GCA_002412865.1 Sulfurovum sp. UBA5198 | reverse complement strand
TCATTTTTTCGCCTTTTTCATCGACAGTAAATCCATGAGTAAGCAGAGCTTTATATGGTGCTTTATGATTTATGGCTGAACTGAGCAAAAGGGAACTTTGAAACCAACCTCTGTGCTGGTCACTTCCCTCTAAGTACAAATCTGCTTGATACTCTCCTGCGTCATAGTTGCCACTTTTAAGTACACTATTCCAAGTCGAACCACTATCAAACCACACATCAAGAATATCTGTAACTTTCTCTAATTCATCAGCTTTAAATGGACACCCAGGGTAAAGCAACTCTGATATCTCCATATCATACCAAGCATCACATCCAAATTTATCAAATATCATAGCTGTAAAGTTAAGCAATTTAATATCAAAAAGTACCTCTTTGGTAGCTTTAACTCTAAAGAATGCAATAGGCACGCCCCAAGCTCTTTGACGAGAAATACACCAATCAGGTCTCTGCTCTATCATACCCTCAAGTCTATTTTGACCCCAAGCTGGATAAAATTTTGTATTTTTTATCTCACTCATAGCAATCTCTCTTAGGCTATTCTCTTCGCCGTTAGGTACGCTATCAACTGAGATAAACCATTGGTTTGTTGCTCTGTATATGAGAGGTTTTTTGGTTCTCCAGCAGTGTGGATATGAGTGCACGAATTTACTTTTATAAAGCAATGAATCTCCAAGTAGCTCCAAAATCGGTTCATTTGCTTTAAATATATGCATACCTACAAATTCACTAGCATTTGGCAACAAATGAAGTCCTACAACGCTCTCATCATAACAACCTCGCTCATCAACTGGCATTATAACCTCTAGATTATATTTTAGCCCTACACGATAGTCATCTTCTCCATGCCCTGGAGCTGTATGCACGCAGCCTGTACCGCCATCAAGAAGTACATGCTCGCCAAGTACTATAGTAGAGTTTCTATCGTTTAGTGGATTTATGGCTATATGGTTTTCTAGCTCAGTAGCTGCTATTTTACGAGATGAGTGTGGACTTACAATCCCAAGTTCTACCATAGCTTCAAATCTGCTCTCTGCAACTATATATCCGTTATCACATAACACATACATCTCATCAGGGTTTAGAGATATTCCACTATTGGCTGGCAAGGTCCATGGAGTTGTTGTCCATATTACAACTGCAGCTTTACCGTGTATCTCTAGCTCTTCTTTTGTCTTGTCGCTAAGTTCAAATGCAACATAGATTGAATAATCCTCTTTGTCTTGATACTCTACCTCGGCATCAGCTAGTGCTGTTTGAGCAGCCCATGACCAAAAAATCGGCTTATGTCTCTCTACAAGTAACCCCTTACTTGCAACTTCGCAAAGTGTGCGATATATATTTGCTTCAAATTTGAAATCCATAGTTACATATGGATTATCCCAATCAGCAATTATTCCCAAAGACTCAAAGCCCTCTTTTTGTATAGCTACGAATTTAGCAGCATGCTCACGACACAAACCTCTAAACATGGAAGCGGGCATAGCTTCTTTGGCTGGTTTACCTATATCTTCTTCTACTTTTTGCTCTATTGGCAATCCATGGCAATCCCAGCCTGGAGTGAATCTTACTGATTTACCCTGAAAATAGTTATATTTGACTATTATGTCTTTCAGAATTTTGTTAAGTGCGTGACCTATATGTATCGTGCCATTTGCGTATGGAGGACCATCATGCAGAGTAAAGCTAGGCTTACCCTCTCTGGCTTTTTTCATTTGATTGTATACGCCTTGGCTTTTCCACGCAGCATATCTTATTGGTTCGTTTTGCGGTAGGTTGCCTCGCATTGGAAAATCTGTTGCAGGAAGTAGAAGTGTATCTTTATAATCTATCATATTTGCTCTTTATGTATGTAATAGTAGTGATTATATCCAAAAGTCGTTTAAGGTTCTATTTTGTGATATAATTAACATATGAATTGGAATAAAATTATAGAAATAGAACATCAAAAAGAGTACTTTATAAATCTCCAAAAAGAGATTGACAGTAGGTACAAAAACAGTACTATCTATCCACCAAAAGAGAAGATTTTCCATGCTTTTTCACTTACAAAATATGATAAATTAAAAGTAGTAATTTTGGGTCAAGATCCATATCATAATGAAAACCAAGCACAAGGATTGGCATTTTCGACTCCAGTAGATATACAAAATCCACCATCAATGAGAAATATTTTACAAGAGATAAAAAGTGATATAGGCGACCAATCATGTGCAACGAACGGAGACTTAACAAGCTGGGCAGAACAAGGTGTGCTACTACTAAATACCATACTCACAGTGGAGGCACACAAACCAAAATCTCATCAAAATCTAGGCTGGGAGACATTTACGAGCAATATAATTAAGCATATTTCAGATAATTTTGAAGGAATAGTATTTTTACTTTGGGGTAGCAATGCAATACAAAAATCAAAGCTCATAGATGCAAAAAAGCATCATATTCTCACAGCTCCACACCCTAGCCCACTATCTTCATATAGAGGTTTTTTTGGTTGCGAGCATTTTAGTAAAACAAATAAGATACTCAAAATGCAAAATAAAAGCGAAATAATATGGTAAACTTATAATATGAATCAAAAAAATAAACTAGAAAAAATCATAAATCATCTTAGGGATAAAAATCAAACAATATCTTTTGCAGAGAGTTGCACAGGTGGACTTTTAGCTACTACATTTAGCTCTATTAGTGGGGTGTCTGATGTTTTTAATGGTTCAGTTGTGACATACTCGAATGAAATAAAACATGAATGGCTTGGTGTTACAAACGAAATTTTAGATACAGTTGGTGCAGTAAGCCGTAAATGTGTAGAGCAGATGCTATTTGGTGTGAAAAAGATGGCAAAATGTGATTATGCTATTGCAATATCAGGCATAGCAGGTCCAAATGGCGGGAGCGAGCTAAAGCCAGTAGGTACTGTATATATTGGGGTAATAACTCCTAATGGTAGTAGTGTTTGGCACTGTAACTTTGATGGAAATAGACAAGAAATACAGGAGTCTTCTGTATCGTTTGCTATCGAGCAGTTAACTATGGAGCTAAATATTATTTCATAAAAGCTCATTTTGCCTTGACAATACAATGCCAATAAGCTATAATGCCGTTCCATTTATGTCTCCTTAGCTCAGTTGGTAGAGCAATTCACTTTTAATGAATGGGCCCTAGGTTCGAATCCTAGAGGGGACACCACTAAAAAATGATTTAGATTAAGCAATATTTGCTATAATTTTAATCCATTATTTTGGTCTCTTAGCTCAGTTGGTAGAGCGCTACCCTTACAAGGTAGATGTCACAAGTTCGAGTCTTGTAGGGACCACCATGAATAACAAATTTGTTATTTAAAAGATTTAGATTTTCGGTGCGGTGGTAGATCAGTTGGTTAGATTACCTGCCTGTCACGCAGGGGGTCGCGAGTTCGAGCCTCGTCCACCGCGCCATGTTTATTATTGTTGTCTCCTTAGCTCAGTTGGTAGAGCAATTCACTTTTAATGAATGGGTCCTAGGTTCGAATCCTAGAGGGGACACCATTATTTATGACTGTTTGGACTAGATGACCCTTTCATCTAGTGGCCAAGGATGTTGCGTTTTCAACGCAGACACAGAGGTTCAAATCCTCTAAGGGTCGCCACAAAAACATTAATGGTCTCTTAGCTCAGTTGGTAGAGCGCTACCCTTACAAGGTAGATGTCACAAGTTCGAGTCTTGTAGGGACCACCATTACAATTTAAAATCATCAATTTGCATAACGCAATAATGAATATTAAATAATTTTTCGGTGCGGTGGTAGATCAGTTGGTTAGATTACCTGCCTGTCACGCAGGGGGTCGCGAGTTCGAGCCTCGTCCACCGCGCCACTTCAAATCAAATCTCACATTTATTCTTATAAACCTCACTATTATTTTAGTCTAATTATGTTATATATCTATATCACCAAACCAAGTAAATACCTTAGTTTTGAGAGCATCAAAGGTGGTAAGATTTGGATGAAAAAAGTTAAAGGACTACCCATAGGTAATTCGAGACTTTTATTATTCAAAGATTATTATCTATCATGCCCCCTGAAAGGTACAATGCTTTTACACATACTCATCGTTAAAACTTCTTAGCGTAGCTTAGGCTATGCTCTCAAAGTTTTGCCTTAATTATGCACAAAATAATTGTATCAAAATTAAGGTATTTACTTGGTGCGGTAATAATATAAAAACTAAAGATAAATAATGCAAACAAAAGTAGAACTTCTAGCACCTGCTGGGAACTTAGAAAAACTCAAAATAGCCCTAGGGTATGGTGCTGACGCTGTTTATGGAGGGGTTAGTAGCTTTTCGCTTCGTATTCGCTCTGGCAAAGAATTTGACATGGAGAGCTTCAAAGATGGGATTGATTACGCACACTCACTTGGTAAAAAAGTATATGTAACCATCAATAGCTTTCCATTTAATTCACAAATAAAACTCTACGAGAGGCATATAGCTCAGATGAGCGAGCTAGCTCCTGACGCCCTCATTGTGGCGAGTCCTGGAATTGTCAAAATGGCACACACAATCGCTCCAAATATCCCTATACATCTATCTACTCAAGCCAATGTAATGAACTCTCTTGATGCACAAGTGTACTACGATATGGGCGTGAAGCGGATAATCGCAGCTAGAGAAATAAGTCTAAAAGATTGTGAGGCTATCAAAACGGCTATCCCTGAGCTTGAGATAGAAGTTTTTGTGCATGGTTCTATGTGTTTTGCGTATAGTGGTAGATGTCTCATCTCTGCTCTTCAGATGGGGCGGGTGCCAAATCGTGGAAGCTGTGCGAATGATTGCAGATTTCCATACGAAATATTCGCTCATAATCCTGAAACCAATACAACTTTTAGACTAGATGAAGAAGAAGGTGTAGGCACATATATCATGAACGCAAAAGATATGAATATGGCATCGCACATAGATGAGATAATCAAAAGTGGCGTTATAGATAGCCTTAAAATAGAAGGTCGTACCAAATCGCCCTACTACGCTGGAGTGGTGACAAAGGCTTATCGTCACGCTATTGATGATTATTACGCAAATGATTTTGTGGCACAAAGATACCAAGACGAGCTAAATACCACGCAAAATAGAGGCTTTACAGACGCATATCTCATTAGTAGACCATTTGAGCGAAACGACACGCAATCGCATGACTTCACTATCCAATACGGCTCTCATCAAGTAGCAGCATTAGTAAATTTGGATGGCAAAACATGGAAATGCAAAGATAAAACAAGCATAGGCGATAAATTAGAAATAGTCTTACCAGTAGGTGCAACAGTAGAAGAAATAGACAACGAATACGGCACAATCACGCTTGAAAATGGCTCATATTGGCTCACTATCAAAAAAATTATCTCCACTGGGGGGCGAGAATTTGACTCTATTCATAGTGGAGATGAGAGAGATATTGTACTACCAACTACACTACCTAGCTACGCAATTTTACGCAGAGGCATAGATGAAGCACTGCTAAACAAAGGACTTGAAGAGATTGGCGGCTGTCCAAGCTAATAGATAAATTTTTGGTATAATTCCAATCGTATTTATTGTAAAAAGGATTACAAAATGGAAAAATTTAAGACTTATTTTTTGATGATTGGCTTGACTCTAATATTTATATGGTTTGGTAGCATGATTGGTGGTCGGAATGGTATGATGATAGCATTTCTAGTGGCTATTGGTATGAATTTTTATGCCTATTATTATAGTGACACACAAGTGCTAAAACACTACAACGCCACTCCAATCGACAGAGGTCACGCTACTGGTCTTTTTGATATGGTAGAAAAACTTACGCAAAAGGCTGGCATTCCTATGCCTGCACTTTATATAATTCCAGATCAAACTCCAAATGCTTTTGCCACAGGCAGAGACTACAATCACGCCGCTGTTGCTGTTACCGAGGGGCTTTTGGAACTACTTGAACCAAATGAAGTAGAAGCTGTTATCGCTCATGAGCTTAGTCATGTCAAACATTACGATATGCTCATAGGTACAGTTGCAGCCACTATCGCTGGAGCTATTGCTATGCTTGCAAACTTTGGAATGTTCTTTGGCAATAGCAACAGTGAGAATAGACCAAATCCAATAGTAATGATGGCAATGATGATTCTAATGCCTATGGCTGCTAGTATAGTGCAGATGACTATTAGTCGTAACCGTGAGTTTATGGCCGATGAAGGGGCTGCAAAGATTACAGGACACCCTGAGTGGCTACAAAGTGGACTTAGTAAGCTAGACCATTATGCCAGAGGTGGTGTATTGCACGGAGCTCAAGAGCAAAATGCACATATGTTTATCATAAATCCATTTTTGGGCATGGGTGGTTCTATGAAACAACTATTTAGCACTCACCCGACTACTGAACAGAGAATAGAGAGACTTGAGGCGTTGAAGTAAACCGATAAGTGCTAATTTTCGTCGTCATACCTGCGTAGGCATGTATCCATAATTTATGACATGACTTAAAAAACCAATGCTCCATTGATACTAGACTCCTGCCTTCGCAGGAACGACAAAATTCTCTTTTGGTTCGTCATTCCGTACCTGATACGGAATCCAGTAAGCTTTACTATAGTTCTACGAAATTTGACATTTCTTTTATTATATGGTAAAGTATGGTAAATATAAAGAGGTGAAAATGACAAAAAAAATGACTATTACACTTGAAGAGAGCCTTATTGAAGAGATTTGTGATTTTTCCGTGCAAAGTGGAAAGAAAAAAACTCAAGTCATCAGAGAAGCTCTACAAGATTATTTCGATATAAATGCAGTTACGAAAACTGTACAAGATTACAAAATGGGAACATTACAAACAATCAAACATAGTGATGTGAGAAAATCACTTGGCTTATGATATTGAGTATGACCCAAAGGCTCTAAAGCAACTCCAAAAACTAAATCCATCAATAGCTATAAAAATATTAGATGGTATCGAGGAGTTCGCCACTACTCCTATGCCAACCAAAATCAAAAAGCTAAAAACACCATTTGATGGGGCTTATAGACTTAGGATTGGAGATTATAGAGTGATATTTTATCAAGAGAATAATCTAATGCTAGTCTCAAAAATCGCCCATCGCAAAGAGGTGTATTAGGGTTATTTCCAAATTATTTTTTAGATTCTATACTAACTTTGAATGATTTACTTCTAGTCATACCTGCGTAGGCAGGTATCTATAATTTATGACATGACTTAAAAATCAATGCTCTATTGGCACTGGACTCCTGCCTTCGCAGGAATGACGGTGGTTTGTCATTTCTGATTTATTTCTCGTCATTCTGAACTAGTTTCAGAATCTCTTTAGACCACATTAAACCCTGAAACTAGTTCAGGGCAAACATAGATGAATTAAATCACCCGAATATCTTGTTGTACCCAAATATCAGCAGCACTTGTTCCACCTATATCATAGGTATTATAGACAACTCCATCTACGGTAGCTGATCCTCTAAATGCTTCAGTATCCGTAAGCGTAACATTGTCTTCTTCATTTCCGGTAACATACAAAATATCGCTTGTATCACTCAGATTGAGTAGATTTGCATATGAAAGTTCAAGACCGTTAATGCCAGTACCTGTGATATCGATTTTTTCAATACCGCTTATTGCTGTGGGGTCAATGAAGTAAAGAGTATTTATATTAAACCCTACATTTCCACCGCTAATATACAGCGTATCAAAACCTGCTCCTCCATTTATTTTATCACTATCATTGCTTAATTCGTTACTATAATCAACATACAGCACATCATCCCCATTGCCACCGTTGAGAATATCATGACCTGCACCTCCGATGAGAATATCATTACCATCCCCACCATTGAGAGTGTCTATTCCCGCACCGCCACGGAGCAAATCATTACCTGTATCTCCAGATAGTGTATCATCACCTGCATAGCCATAGAGTCTATCGCTATTGGCTGTACCGACCAAACCGTCATTTCCAGAAGTGCCTTCTTGGATACCGGAGTTTGTCCCTTGTGCTGCAAGCAAGCCAATATTGAGCAAATCACTACTACTATCAGTAGCTGATAATCCATCCGCATCAGTCGCAGTAATACTCAATGTATCCCCCACACCAACATCTAGAGTAGTATTTTCAAAATGTATCGTAGTTAACAACTCATTAAGTTTTTGATTATCCATCGCACCGCCATCGGTAGCAGTAATCGTAATCACCGATGAAGCCGCCAACAATCCCAAAAGTCCTGCATTATTAACAATCGATATGGTCAATCCTAACTCTGCTGCCAACACATTGGAAACCGCGAGCTGATATGTACTCAAATTTACCAAAGATGAGTATGTCACCGTAACCGTTTCGATATTATTGTTAACATCCATCGCAAATACTGCCTGATTTGAAATATCAAGCACGCCCAACGCCTCTGCACCAACAAGCCCTAATAATGTAGAGTTATTGGCACTCACGACAGCTGCTTGGTTTAATATAGCACTGTCAGCACCTGTTGGACCATGACGACCGGCACTATCAATAATAGTAGTAGAGATAATCAATTCCTGGCTTCCGGTAGGTAGCGTCACGGCGTCATAAAGATATTTTGTCTCACCAGCATTTGCATTAGTACCTATCGTCCATGTAGCAATCACACTGCCAGTTAGTTCATTGCTTACTGTAATAACATCACCTGCTTGTGCATCTGATGGAATCTCAATTTTAATGGATGTGAGATTAGGAGTAGCCGTAGTTCTTTCGCTTTCTAAAATAGTTCCATCGTTGGTGGCACTATCCACAACAATGGTTACTAGCGTAGATTGTCGATGCATGACACCGCCAACTGTTGTTCCACCGTTATTACCCGCATCGAGTGCATCACTCAGGGTGTGGCTTCCGAATGGATCACTATAAGTGACGCTTACACTTACCGTTTTTCCCTCTTCGCTCGGGGTTAAAGTAAATGTACTTTGATCGGCGTTTGGATTAACAACTGCTACTCCATCCACTGACCATGTGTAGGTTGGTGTACCGCTGATTCCATCAGGATCGGCAAGTGCTGTTGTCAAAGTTGTTCCGACAACGGCTGTTCCTAGGATAGTCAAAGTTCCTAAGTCATCGACACCGCCAACTGTTGTTCCGCCGTTATTACCCGAATCAATTGCATCACTCAGAGTGTGGCTTCCGAATGGATCACTATAAGCGACGCTTACACTTACCGTTTTCCCTTCTTCTGCCGTGGTTAAAGTAAATGTACTTTGATCGGCGTTTGGATTAACAACTTCTACTCCATCCACTGACCATGTGTAGGTTGGTGTACCGCTGATTCCATCAGGATCGGCAAGTGCTGTTGTCAAAGTTGTTCCGACAACGGCTGTTCCTAGGATAGTCAAAGTTCCTAAGTCATCGACATTAG
>DHVW01000012.1 GCA_002412865.1 Sulfurovum sp. UBA5198 | reverse complement strand
AGCAGCTAGTGCTACTTGTGGAGCATTGGGCGCTACTAATGGTGATACGGTTGCGGCAACTGGACAAGCTGTTACTGCAACATTCGGAACAGTAGCTGCAAATAGCAGTGAGTGTGCTTATATAGATGTAACAATAAAGTAAATCTAAACTACTGAAAAATAGAGCAGATAACACAGTTTTCCAGTCGGTCGCAAGACAGTCGACAGGAGAGCTGTGTCTGCACAAAAGCATTTATGCGTATCTCAAAAATATTGTGATAGGTTTAAAATCTTTTATATTCGCATCTCTATTTCTATCTTTTTCGCATGGTGCTACTGTGGGTGATGTGATAATAAACAGTGCTAAGGCAACTTGTTGCCATTCTGGTTCAAGTACAAGTTTTATTGTTATATCAAATGAAGTCAAGACAGTAGTGGTGGGGACTAAGCCAATCATAGAGTTTATGGCATACACTCCAGCTTCACCAACAAATATAATGCTAGGAGTAAGTCAGTATCTAGATAGTGGTGGTTTGTGGCAAAATTCGCCACTTCCGCTTATGTCAAATGGGCAAACACTAAGCACCACCACGCCTGAGCCACTAGGCGTAACGACGCAATATGCAAACAATGATATAGCAATAATTTCCTTAAAAGATATAGATAGAAATATAGACCCAAATGTTCGTGAGAGTATTGAGGTAACTGTAACATCTTTAGCAGGTGATAGTGAAACCATTAGACTTGTAGAGACTACACAAAACAGTGGAACATTCACAGCCTACCTACAGCTCACAAGCTCTGCAAGTCCATCTGCGAATGGTACACTGTTCGTGCAATCAGGAGATATTATCAGTGGAAAATATCTTGACCAAGGGGGGGTCTTTGAGACCATAAGTGCTATTATAGTATCTACGGTTAATAAAGATTTATGGGTAGAGAAAAGCGTAAACAAATCTATCGTAGGTATAGGCGATAGTGTGCTATACACTATGAGAGTTTATAATGAAAGTAGTTCGGTCGCTACAAATGTAAAATTAACTGATTTGATGCCTAGTGGCTTGAAATATCAGAACGGAACAATGAAGCTAAATGGTAGTATAGTCACGCCAATGCAGTTATCTGATGGGCTTGAAATAACTCTAAATATCCCTACTATTGCTTCAAAAAGTATAGCAGAGATTACGCTAGTAGCAACAATAGGTGCAGTTGGTACAAAAAAAGAGCTGATAAATCAAGCATGGGCGACTTCAAGCACAAATGATAAAACAAATATAGCAACAGCGACTCTGCTACTAAAAGAGGAGTTGTACAGAGACAAATCAATTATATTGGGTCAAGTGTATGATAGTGCATTTAAAAATTATAAAAAGACGCATGGTGTAGGTGGAGTTAGGATTTACCTCGAAAATGGTACATTTGTAGTGACTGATAAAAATGGTAAATATCACTTTGAGGGTATAGAGGTAGGTACTCATGTGATTCAGGTAGATGAGGAGATGTTGCCTAACGGTTATGAGATGGGTGTGTGCCAAGAGAATGCAAGATTTGGAAATAGGTCATTTTCAGAGTTTGTGGAGGTAAACCAAGGTTCTTTAAAGAGGGTTGATTTTTGTCTAAATAAAAAAATAGTCTCTGTAGTGGACACTAATAGCACCAATATTGAGCCTAAAACACCATACGCTATTCCTACCACAGAAGAGAAAATGCCAATATATAATAGTTCTGATTTGAAGTCTCAAACAACCGAAATATTATGGCCAAAAGCTGATTTCGTGCCATCAATCCCATCTACAAATCTATCTATAAGACATCCCAAAATGCATAGAGCAGAGGTGTGGCTAAATGGTATAAAAGTTAGTATGCTAAATTTTGATGGTAAAACCACTGATAGTAATAGTAATATGGTGATTGATAGATATAAAGGTGTGGATTTACTAAATGATGCCAATAGTATAGAAATAAAACTATTTGATGCTAGTGATAAGCATTATGATACTTTAAATAGAGATGTTTTTGTAGCTTCAAGAGCGATAAAAGCTATATATATGCCAAAACTTTCAAATCCATTAGCTGATGGTATAAATCCTTGTGTGATTGCCGTAAAACTTCTAGATAGCTCAAATAAACCACTGCGAGCTGGAATGAACGGCTCATTTAGTGTAAATACACCCTATCGTACCATGAGTGATTTGGAGCAGCTCAAAAACAATCCATTAGCCACAGTTGAATCAAGCAGTAGATATACAGTGGGAGCTGATGGTGTAGCTTATATAAAAATAGCACCTACAACTCAAACTGGAGAGCTTTTAATGAGTTTCCCATTTGAGGTAAAAACAGAAGTAATTAAGGCATGGCTAAAACCTGGACAACGTAAATGGATAATGGTGGGCTTTACGGAGGGGACTGTCGGATACAATACAATCAAATCACATCAAGAAAATGAGTCTAAAAACGAGACAATTACAGAGGGTAGAGTTTCATTTTTCGCTAAAGGCACTATAAAAGCAAATTGGCTATTAAGTATGGCGTATGATAGTGGTAAAGATACAAAAAATATGAGATATTTTGGTGAAATTGACCCAAATAGTTACTATACAATATATAATGATGACACTATCCAAGGATATGAGGCTAGTAGCCGTAAAAAATTATATATCAAAATAGAGAGTGATAAGTTTAATGTTCTGTTTGGAGATTTTAATACTGATTTAACAACTACACAACTGACACAATACAGTAGAACATTTACAGGTCTCAAAAGCGAATATCATGGTGAGAATTTTGAAGGCAAGGCTTTTGTAGCATATACTGATCAAGCATTTAAGCGAGACGAGATAAGAGGAGATGGGACTAGCGGATTTTATTACCTCAAATCAACACCAGTTATTATCAATAGCGAAAAGATAACCATAGAAGTTAGAGATAGATATAGAAGTGAGATTATCATATCAAGAGATGAGCTAGTTCGCTACAAGGATTATGATATTGATTATAGCTTGGGTAGAATTTTCTTTAAACAGCCTATATATAGTGTAGATGATAACTTCAATCCTAGATATATAGTGGCAAGTTATGAGATACAAGGAGATGGAAGCAAACATTACACATATGGTGGAAGAGGTGCAGTAAAATTAAAAGATGGAGATATAGAGATAGGAGCTAGTGGAGTATCTGAGGATATGGGAACGACTAATAATAAAATGGCTGGATTAGATACCACTATTCGCATCACTCCATTCACTACTCTAAAGGCTGAAATAGCTACAACTAAAACCACCAAAGATGGCGTGACCCAGGCAGGAGGTGCCAAGCTAGCTGAGATAGAACATTTATCAAATGGGCTATATTTGAGAGGATATTATAGAGAACAAGATAGCTCATATGGGCTAGGTCAACTATCACAAACACTGGGAGGGACTCGAAAGATAGGTCTTGATGCCTCAAAAACATTTGCAAATCGCCTATCTCTTAGAGGGATAGTATATAGAGATACCGACACAGCCACAAGTAAAGACCAAGACACGGCAGAGATAAAAGCACAAATAGATGAAACAATATGGAGTGCATATGCGGGATATAGATATGCAAATGCTACAGATACTACAGCCGTGAATCAGATACTATTTGGTGGTTCTTACTCACTTTTTGAGCAGAGATTAAGGCTAACAGCATCTCATGATAGAGCTTTGGGAGTTGATGAAAATGAACTATTTCCTACAAAGACAACTTTGGGGATTAATTATGCACTTAATTCTTCTGTGGATGTGTTTGGGAATTATGAGTGGATTAATAGCGATAAGAAGAAGATTGAGCTAGGACGAGTTGGTACTAGGGTGAGACCATGGAGTGGAATGGTTGTGGAAAATAGTACGCTAAGTGAATTTGAAAATGATACCAACAGATTATACAATACAACTGGATTTTTGCAAAGCTATCAGCTCACAAAGAGAATTTGGCTAAATGGCGGGTACGAAAAAGGTCTCTTACTAGACGGAAATGCTACAAAGATAAATGATGAGTTCGATGCGTATCGTATTGGTGGAGCATACAAGGGAGATAATTTCACAGCTACGCTAAATGGTGAATACAGAGATGGCACGATTGAAAATAAAAGAAATATAACAACAGGGATTTACACACAGCCAAATGATGATGTAGGAATAGCTTTTAGCACTCTATATGGACATACATATGATGATATAAACACTACAAAATATATCAATTCATCACTAGCATTAGTATATAGACCACAAGATACAAAGTGGATTGTGCTTGATAAGCTAGAGTATGCACATGAAGAGAATAATAAAGCAGGAGAGTATAAAACACAAAAACTGATAAATAATCTACAAGCCAATTATACGCCATATGATGATTTTGAATTATCTTTGCAGTATGGAACGAAGTATGTTTTTGACAAAATAGATGAATTTGAATTTGATGGATGGGTGCATTTAGCGGGAGTTGATGCACGGTATGATATTACAAAAAAGATAGATATAGGTGTGCAAACCAGTATGTTGTTTGCAAATAGTAACAGCGATATAGGAATAGGAGCATATGTGGGATATAATGTTTTTGATGCAGCTTGGCTTACTATAGGATATAATTATAGTGGATTTAGGGATAGTGACTTTAATCTCCAAACATATCGTAATGACGGTTTTTATGCAAAACTCCGCATGAGATTTGATCAAAAAACTCTAGCTGAAACAGCAAAGGCGTTGACATGGTAAGAAAGATAATCTTATTTTTTATATTTAGTCTCATGGCGTGGAGTGCTCCATTGCAATATTTAGTTCGTACAACACAAGCTAATACTGCGTTTGATGTTCCGTCTACGGTAACCTCTTGGGCAGCTGGAGATGATGCCTCAACTACTGTCAACTTTGGCTTTTCGTTTCCTTTTAATAATACTACTTACACGCAAGTAATTCTTAGTTCAAATGGAGTGTTAAATTTCACAACCGCCAATACAGCTTATGCAAATACTGCTCTTTCTGGACCAGTAGCTCAAAGTATCTATCCATATTGGGACGATCTTATCCGTACTGGAGGCACTGGAGCTAATGGTACTATTACTTATGGCACCATGGGAACAGCTGGGGTGGATCGTCGTTTTGTTGTTACATGGACTAATATGCGACATTATAATAATACTGCAAAAAGATATACTTTTCAAGCGGTGCTATACGAGGATGGCAAAATCATCATGCGTTATCTTGACTCAAGTGATGCAGATGGGACCAGAGCTGCTACTAATAACCCTGGAGCTACTGTTGGAGTACAAGAGAGTGGAACTAATTATGATCAGTATTCATACGATGCAGCATTTAATGAAGCAGTCGATGTTGTTTATTATCCACTACCGATTATTGTCGTAACTAAAAATTCTTGTGTATTAAACGACCCAATTAATGGAACTACAAATCCAAAGCGAATTCCTGGAGCAACCATTCGTTACGCTGTACAAGTAACAAATACTGGAATAGGAGCAGCTTCTAATGTTTTTGCTACTGATGCACTTAGCAGTATATTCAATGCTCCAACCATTCCAAAAGTAGCAACTGGAGCTTGTAATTGTGCAGCTGGTGGCGGTACAGCTAGTGGCTCTGTGAGTGGTAATGATATAACGATAAACTACGGGAGTGTAGCAACTGGAACGATTGCTGCCCCAACTAGAGAATGTGGTTACTTTGAGGCTATTATTAAATAGTCTATTCTTGACTTATATTTTTTGTGACTATAAATGCAATAATAGCAAAAAGTGCTATGAGGATAGCTGGAGCTAATGGCTCATTTGTGATTTTGGTGAGTAGTGTCATAAGTGCAGGGGTTGTGCCACCTACTATTCCTGCAGCACTACCTAGAATTACAGCAGTAAATGATGCTCTGTATTCATGATGGCTAATTGCATTCACAGTAGCTGCAAATATAGGAGCTTGAAATGCACACAATAGTATAGTCATAAGCGAAAGTGCAAAAACTACTAGATAAATATCCCCACTAATTAATAGCATAAATATAGGAATTATCAAAATAGCAATAGCTATCATTGTATATCTCATTAGCTTGTGTGAGCCTATACGGTCAGCAATAATCGCCATAATAGGAATAAATATAACACCTAGTATTATAGAGTATGTATTTAGGCTAGAACTTATATGTTTCGTTAGACCACCATATGTTTGCAGCCAAATAGGTAGGTAAATAAAGAGAGTATAGTAAAAAAGCCAAATTGCAGAGGCTAATATGAGATATTTGTAAAATGCCGTTCTGTGGTATTTTAAAATTTGCACTATTGGAATCTCTTTGCTTTTTGGTGCTTTATATTCATCGCTTAGATGTTGTCTCAGATATAGACCAAAAAGTGCAAGTAAAATACTAGCCCAAAATGGTATACGCCACGCCCATTCAAGCATCGCATTATCTCCATAATAAGCAATAAGCCAACCGCAAAATCCAGCCCCAATAGCCATACCAAGCTTAGCCCCCAAAGAGACAAAAGAGCCGTATAGATTTTGATTGCCTTCAGGCGAACTCTCCACTAGATAGACAATAGAGCTAGCATATTCCCCGCCCACAGAAAAGCCCTGTATCATTCGCAAAAGTATGAGCAAAATAGGAGCCAAAAGCCCAATCTGTGCATATGTAGGCAAAAAACCAATCAAAAAAGTAGGCAATGCCATCATGAGTAAGGAGGCAAGCAGGGCATACTTGCGACTGATTTTATCTCCGATATGTCCAAAAAATATAGCACCAACAGGACGCATTATCATACCAGCAGCAAATGCTCCAAAAGAGCCAAGTAGTGATAAAAATGGGTCATTTGATGGGAAAAATAGTTGCCCCATAATCACAGCCATAAAGCCTATAATTGCAAAATCATAATATTCTATAACATTACCTATAATACCTGCTGATATGATTCTTGCTTTTTTACGGTGGACTTCTAAGCTTTGGTTCATTTAAAATCCTTGTGTAAAATCAAGTCCAAAACTCATATTAGCAAAGTTGGGGTCACTATAGCCGTTTTGTACGCTTTTGCTTCGTAGATTCATAATATCCATTTTTGGGTCAATATTTTGTGGACATACGGCAGTGCATTCTCCACAAAGTGTACAATCCCAAACACCATTTTGTTGCACAGCGTCTATGCTTTCATTATTTTGTTCACTTTGAAGTGTGTATTTGTATACTCTGGTTAGGGCAAATGGTCCTAAAAAATCACTATTCACAGCCATAACAGGACAAGCTGAGTAGCAACTATCACACAGTATACAGCTACTTTGAACTTCTACTTTTGGTGCATTTTCTGGTATAAGTTTACTTTGTAAATAAGCTTTTGAATCTACCAAGGTCTGTTTAGTTTTACTCTTGTCCACTATCAAATCTCGCTTTACGGTATGGTAGGCTAGAGGTTCTATGTAGTCACCATTATTCGCTTTGTAGCTACAAGCTAAAGTTGCTTTGCCATTTACCATTACGCTACAACTCCCACACACTCCACTTCTGCAAACCCCACCAAAACTCAGAGTTGGGTCAAGAGTGTTTTTGAGTTTATGCAAAAGTGAGAGTAGGGTAAGCCCATCAAACAGTGGATATTCCATATCAATTGTATTTGGCTCTCGTCTGCTATCAAATCTTTTTATTTTTATTTTACTCATTGGTTACTCCTTTTGGAGTTTTAAAGTCAGCACACAGTACACCATCTTCTTTCCAGAAAATACTATGGGCTTTAAATTCGTCTTCACGAAGTTCTTTGAAATCTTCCCTATAGTGACTTCCTCTGCTCTCTGTACGGTGTAATGCACCCACAAGCATCATCTCGACTACCTCAAGTGTATTACCAAACTCTATAAACTCAACAAGGTTCATATTGTACTCCAAACTCTTATCTCCAAGCCCCATAAACGGAAACTCTTTTTGCATTTGACGCACAACAGCAAGAACGCTTTTAAGTCCAATATCATTACGAATAATACCAGCATTATGATAGAGAATTTTACCCAAGAATTCTCGCTTTTCGTAAAAGTTAATTTGGTTTGTGAAGTTCCAAATTTCTCTCACAAAGATTCTATCCTGATTTAACTTTTCATTGTTTGGCACTGTTGGTTTATGATTTTGGATAACATTCATAGCACTTGTGGCTGCCAATCTTCCAAATGCTACTATCTCTAGTAGCGAATTTCCGCCCAAGCGATTTGCTCCATGTACATGAGCGTTACTACATTCACCCACAGCAAAACAGTTTTTGATTTTTGATACTTCTAGGTTTTCGTCCACTTCGACACCACCCATTGTATAGTGGGCAACTGGTTTGATTGGGATTAACTCTTTGGTTGCGTCGATGCCCTCGTGAATTGCGCATAGTTTTATCTCTTGTGGGAGCAACTTAGCGATATTTGGAATATGTCTAATATCCAAAAACACATCTTTTTTTGCATCAATTTCTGCCAAAATAGCTCTAGCAACTTCATCTCGTGGTTTTAGCTCATCTACAAATCTCTCACCGTCACTATTGACTAGATACCCACCTTCACCTCTAGCTGCTTCGCTTATGAGGATACTTGAATTTTTCAGAGCAGTTGGGTGAAACTGTACAAATTCCAAATCACTAACCACGCCACCAGCTCTAGTCACGGCAGCTATGGCATCTCCTGTGCTTCCACTACCATTTGTGGTAAATCCATGATACACACTAGCATATCCACCAGTGGCAAGTATAACACTTTTTGCTCTTATTTCCTCAACTGAGCCTGTGGCAATATCTATAAAAATAGCACCACAAGCAACACCGTCATTTACAATGAGATTTAAAAATAGCTTTTCACTTTGAAATTCAATACCAACTTTGATGCAGCTATCATATAGTGTGTGAAGTATTTTAAGACCACTATAATCTTGTGCATAATGTGTGCGTTTGAGAGTCGCACCACCCATAAATCTCGTTTCTAATTCGCTATTTTCATCTAGTGAAAATGGAACACCAAGAGAGCTTAACCACTCTATTGCGTTGCTTGAATTTGCACACATCTTTGAAATCATCTCTTTATTGCCCAAGCCATTTGAAGCTTTTAGTGTATCAGATATATGTGCTTCAATTTCATTTTGTGTGTTTGAGGCGTTAATGCCACCTTGTGCCATGCAAGTTTGAGCATTTGTTGGCATAGTTTTACAGGCAACTATAGCTTTAGCCCCAAGCTCTTTAGCAGTCAGTGCTGCACTTAGCCCAGCACCACCACTACCAATTATTAAAATATCAGTTTCCAAAATTTTTCCTTTTCAAAATAGTATCATTCGAATGCACATTGAAAGCCACTCTTTTGTGCAGTAGTGCATAACAAAAGAGTGTGCGATTCAAGAGAATGATGCTTTTCTTTTGGTACTTTTCTTTATAAAAAGAAAAGTATAAATAGTTATGATAAATTTTAACTATCACTCATTTGTGACACAATTTCCAAAGCTCTGGCTTTTGCACTTTCCACTTCATCAAGTACCAATGAAACAGCCATGCGACGACCTATGTGTGATTCTGGTTTACCAAAAACTCTCACAAAACTATTTTTTGTAAATGCACTATTTGGTACTTCGATGATTGGATTATGACTTTCGTTTTTAGCTTTATATGCTCCACTAGCTCCACTACCATAAAAAGTATAATCGAGCGGCAAGCCTAACACTGCTCTAATGTGTAGTGCAAATTCGCTTTGAGATTGTGTGATTAGCGTAACCATGCCTGTATCGTGTGGACGAGGGCTAAGTTCAGAGAAATACACCTCTTCGTCTTTTACGAAAAATTCCACACCAAAAATCCCTCTGCCACCCAAACCATCAGTAACTGCTTTAGCTATATGCTGAGCTTTTTTGAGTGCTTCACTACTCATTTGCATTGGTTGCCAAGAGAGTATATAATCACCATCTTTTTGCACATGACCTATTGGTTCACAAAAAACAGTTCCAGTCTCATTTCGTACTGTAAGAAGTGTGATTTCATAATCAAACGGCACAAACTCTTCTACTATAAGCTCACTAGCATCGCCCCTTGCTTCTTTTGCTATTTCCCACGAGTTTTCTATATCCTCAGGAGTTCTAGCGATACTTTGACCATGACCCGAGCTACTCATAACTGGCTTAATAACACATGGATAGCCTATCTCTGCTCCTGCAATTTTGAGTTCATCAAGTGTGGATACAAATTTATAACCACTTGTTTTTAGCCCAAGTTCCTCAGCAGCAAATACACGAATATTTTTTCTATTCATAGTTTTGTTTACAGCTTCTGCATTTGGTATCACATGGTAGCCTCTTTTTTCAGCTTCAAATAGTGCTTCTATACTTATAGCCTCAACTTCTGGTAATATATAAGTCGGCTTCTCTTTTTCTATAAGCTCCAAAAGTGCCTCTTTGTCTTGCATATTAATTGCGTAACTTCTGTTGGCTACTTGATGAGCCGGAGCATTTTCATATTTATCAACAGCTATAACCTCTACGCCTAATCTCTGAGCTTCTATGGCTACTTCTTTGCCTAGTTCGCCACTTCCAAGTAGCATTATTTTGGTAGAATTTTGTTGTAATGGTGCGTTAAATTGCATAGAATTATCCTTGAGTAATATATGATGATTGTAGCGAAAAAGTTATTAGGATTTGGTAATTAGAAGCTGGAAGTCATTCTGAACTTGTTTCAGAATCTTATTTATTTATCATAGACCCTGAAACAAGTTCAGGGTGACTATAATTTGTTTTCGTGCAGAAACTTTTATAATCTTGACTCGTATCTTCTGAGCATATAGATTTTTTTAAGAATTTTCTTTCTAGTTGTAATCTTCTCTTTTTTACGCTTTTCAGTTTCAGTTTCGTGATACTGTCTAGCTCTTGCTTCTGTAACGATTAAGTTACGGTCACATTGTCTTTTGAATTTGCGGTAAGCATCATCAAATGAATCTCTTGAAGTAAGTATTATCCCTGGCATATAAAATCACCCCCTCTCTTTTAAAATTTATCTTCTTATATAGAAGCATTTTGTTTTGCGAATTATATCTAAAATTATTTATAGGTAGATTAAATTGATTTCTTAGTTTGGATTCTATATAATTTTCGCTACAATTCCAAAATGAAAAAAATAGCAGTAATATTCAGTGGGGCAGGAAGTAATTTTGAGTATTTAGCTCAAAATTTAGATGATATAGAAATAGCTTTGGCGATTACCAATAATCCACATGCAGGAGGGATAGAGATAGCCAAAAATCACAATATTCCATTTGAGATTATAGATTCATCAGGCTTTAAAATAAGAGAAGAATTTGATGAAGTTTTGGTGCAAATCATACAAAAAGCTAGTGTTGATTTAGTAGTATTGGCTGGATTTATGCGTATTTTAACTCCTGTTTTTACTAAGCAAATTAAATCTATCAACCTACACCCATCTTTATTGCCTAGACACAAAGGAGTTAAAGCGATAGAAAAAAGCTATGATGATGAGTATAATGATGGTGGCGTAAGTGTTCACTGGGTCAATAATGAGCTTGATGGTGGAGATATTATTTTGCAAAAGGTTATTCTCAAAGATGGTTTAAGTTTTGATGAGTATCATAATGAGATAAAAAATATAGAAAAAATTGCTCTTTGTGAAGTGATAAAAAAAATATTAAAGTGAGAATAGATGCATAAATTAAAAATCGGAAATTATGAACTTAATAGTAGGCTAATAGTAGGAAGTGGTAAGTATGATAGTTTTCAAACTACTCTAGATGCAACGCTGGCAAGTGGTAGCGAGCTTATCACAGTTGCAGTTCGCAGGATAAATATCACAAATCCTGAAGAAGAGAATTTGATGGATTATTTCAAGAATACAAATGTCAAATTTTTACCAAATAGTGCAGGTTGTACTACGGCCGAGGAGGCTATTACACTTTTTAGACTCACTAGAGAAGCCACAGGAATTGACCTCATAAAACTAGAAGTTATCGGTGATACAGCAAAAACTCTATATCCAGATGTTATTGAGACTATAAAAGCGTGTGAGGTGTTGGCTCGTGAGGGATTTACTATCATGGCTTACACTAGTGATGACCCTATTATGGCTCGTAGACTTGAAGATGCTGGAGCTGCTGCAATTATGCCACTGGCCTCTCCTATTGGAAGTGGGCTTGGAATTCAGAATAAATTTAATATACACTTTATCCGTGAAGCTATCTCTGTTCCAATGATTGTGGATGCAGGAATAGGGTGTGCTAGTGATGCTAGTATTGCCATGGAGCTTGGAGCTGATGGAGTGCTAACAAACACTGCTATCGCTCAGGCAAAAAATCCAATGATGATGGCAGAAGCCATGAAGCATGCTGTTATCGCAGGACGAATGAGTTACCTTGCTGGAAGAATTCCAAAAAGACCATTTGCAACTGCCTCTTCTCCCGTTGACGGTATGATATTCTAATCTTTACCGCGATTTTGCACAATCTTTGCCTAAAAGTTTAGAGTTTCGTTCAGGTACTTACTACATGTAAGCTATTTCACTACACTCAAAACTTTAAGACAAATCTCATACAAACTTACGATAAATATCTTTTTACTATTATTACTCTCTAAAACAATCTAACAAAAATATCCATTAAGTATTAACTCTCTAAAACAATCTAACAAAATATATACCAAGTATTAACTTTTGGGCAAATCCAATACCATAAGATGACGCTCTTAAGTATTTTTTAGGTATAATCTACACCTAAAATTACAAAAAGGAATCCAATGTTAGAAGGTATCGTTAGAGAGAGTATCGGTTCAGGCCCAGCAAAGCGCCTAAAAAGAGATGGTTATCTAATTGCCAACATATATGCACACGGCGTAGAAAGCGTTTTTTGTGCATTTAAGAGAGGCGATTTTATGAGAGCGGCAAGAGCTAAAACAACACTTACGCTTGGTGTTACAGTTGATGGCAAAGAGTATAATGCAGTTATACAAGAGTATCAATTCCACCCAGTAAATGGTGATATTACGCATGTTGATTTGCGTGTAGCTCTTCCAGGTATGGTTAGTGACTATATGGTTCCAGTTAAAACTACTGGTATCCCAAAAGGTCTTAAAAATAAAGGTGTTCTTATCCAATCTAAAAAAAGATTGAAATTAAGAGGTAAAATCGAAGATATGCCTGCAAATATCACTATTGATGTTGAAGATCTTGATAGAAATGATGGTATATTAGTAAGAGATATAGAAGCTCCTGCTAATACTCGTATTATGGATAGACCACATGTATCTATTTGTGGTGTAATTAAGTCTAAATAATGTGGCTAGTCATAGGTCTTGGCAATATAGGTCAGGCTTATGAAAAGACACGACATAACATCGGCTTTAGAGCCGTTGATTTTGTTGCTAAAAATTCTTCAAATATTCAAAATATTTCCAAAAGCTCATTTCATGGTGAACTCTTCAAACTCAAATCAGTATTATATTTAAAACCATCAACATATATGAATTTATCTGGTAAAAGCGTACAAGCTGTTGTAAATTTTTACAAGATAGATATGGATAATATTGTAGTTATTCAGGATGATTTAGATTTGGCTTTCGGTGCTGTGAGATTTAAATTGGCTGGTGGAGATGGTGGTCATAATGGTATTAAATCCATTGATGCTATGATGGGCAAAAACTATCTTCGTTGTCGTATTGGAATAGGTAAACCGATACATAAATCTGCTGTGTCTGATTTTGTACTTAGTAATTTTTCTATTGAAGAAGAGGCTAAAATTGAGCCACTATTAGGGCATATTGTAAAAAGTATAGATGCAATTACAAGTGGTGAAGAACTCTCAATCATACAGTCTAAATACACACTTAAAACCGTAGAAGATTTAAAATAATGGATATTAATAGACTATATTTTTGGTATATTATTAGACTTTATAGTAAAAATGTATTAGCAATTTTATTTGGATTATCTTTTGTATTTTCTCTCATTGATTATCTAGGTTCTGCTAATGAGATTAAAGGTTCGGCAAATGGACACATACTTTATATATATTATATATCACAAAAAGCACTTAGTGTCGTCTATCCTTTAGCATTAGTGTTTGCGGTAATTATGACTAAAATGTCAATGGTAAAACAAAATACAATAGGTGCACTGCATTCATTTGGCTATACCAAGATAAGATTAATCGTGCCAATGATGTTAGTTGCTTTTATTGTCTATCTATCATTTATTTGGTTGCAAACGACTTCATTTGCTAATAGTGACGAGAATGCATTTGCACTTCGTACTGGTCAAAGTGCCTCAAATAGTAAAAATCTATTTTTTAAGTATGATAATACCTATGTCTATGTTGATGAATTGGATGCTATAACAAAACAGATAAAAGGATTATCACTTTTTGAAACAAAAAATAATCAAGTTTTATATACTATGAAAGCACCATATGCCTCGTTTGATGGAAAATCATGGGTAGTTCATGATGGTAAAATGAAAACGAATATTTATGAAAATGATATTCTTAAAAGATATAACGAGTCATTTCATAAAACATTTGTGACACTAAAAGGATATAAACCAACTATTATGGAGTCACTTCAAAGTGGTCAAGACATGACACTTATAGATGCATTTGGAACATGGAAATTGCTAAAAAAACAGAAGATGGATACGACAAAAGTACGAGCTACAATATATGAGAAAATTATTTTCCCTCTTTTTATTTTTGGAGCTATCATTATTCTATTTTATAAAATACCATCATATACTAGATTTGCCAATAGTGCAATAGTATCGGCGTTTGCCATTGGTGGTACTCTTGTCTTATGGGGTGTGCTTATGGGATTTGGAAGGTTAGGCGCTAGTGGTGTAATTACTTCTGAGGTCGCATTTGGATTACCGATTGTTGTTATCACTTCGTATGCTTTATATTTGTTAAGTCAGAAAGAAAAACTTTTCTAATCTGCCTATCAGCCAACAGTTCAACAAGATATCTAAAAATTTTGGTAAAATATGATATATAATATTATAACAATAAATGCAGGAACGAGATATATGAGTTTAGATTTTAAAATGATGGCAACAAAATACGATACACCACTTTACATATATAATTTTGACTATATATCTGAGAGATATAAAGAGCTAAAGGTAGCTTTTGGTGGGCAAAAATCACTTATAAATTATGCCGTAAAAGCTAATTCTAATCTTTCTGTTATTTCTCATTTAGCAACTCAAGGTGCTGGTGCTGATTGTGTTAGCATTGGTGAGGTTAGAAGAGCATTGAAAGCTGGAGTTAGTAAGTATAAAATTATATTTTCAGGCGTTGGCAAGCTGGACTCAGAGATAAAAGAGGCTTTAGAATCTGATATTTTGCTTATCAATCTAGAGAGCGAAGCTGAAATGAAAAGAGTTGAAGCCGTAGCAATGGAGCTTGGAATTGAAGCTAGGATTTCTGTAAGAGTAAATCCAAATATAGATGCCAAAACACACCCGTATATTTCAACAGGACTACATGACAATAAATTTGGTGTAGAGATTGATATGGCAAAAAGAATGTATATTTATGCAAAAAAATCAGCTAATCTAAATCCAGTTGGTATCCATTTTCATATAGGCTCACAATTAACAGAGCTAGAGCCAATTAGTGAAGCCTGTGAAATCGTTGCGGATCTAACAAAAACACTAAAAGCTTTAAAGATTGATATTAAGTTTTTTGATGTTGGTGGTGGACTTGGTGTGGTTTATAAAGATGAAAGCACTATAAGTGTGAATGATTATGCACAAATGATAAAAGAGAAGACAAAAAAACTAGATGTTACGATTTTGTGTGAACCTGGTAGATATATGGTTGCAAATAGTGGATATTTTCTCACAAAAGTATTATATGAAAAACAAACTGATAGCAAAAGATTTGTTATAGTAGATGGTGGCATGAATGACCTTTTACGCCCTAGTCTTTACGAAGCTTATCATCGTATTGAAGCAGTAGGCGTAGAAGGCAATAAGACTCTAGCTGATGTTGTTGGTCCTGTGTGCGAGAGTGGAGATTTCTTGGGCAAAGATGTCTCTTTGCCACCACTAGAGCATAATGATTTGCTTGTGGTGCATAGTGCAGGAGCATATGGATTTAGCATGTCTAGTAACTATAATACTCGTAATCGTGTAGCTGAAGTTGCTTTGCAAGATGGAAATGATAGAATTATTAGAGCTAGAGAGAGCTTTGAAGATCAGATTAGATTAGAGGTTGCATATCTGCAATAAAGGATTCGTATGACACTTGATGAATTAAGATTAAATATTGATAGCATTGATGACAAGCTTTTAAAGCTCATTAATGAAAGAATGGAATTTGTTCATATGGTTGGAGAGCTGAAGAGTACCACGAACTCTCCAATATATCGTCCTGAGCGAGAACAGTCGATACTAAATAGACTAAAAAGTCAAAATAGTGCAAGTGCTGGCAGGCTAACAAACGAGGCCATTGATGCACTATTTCTAGAGCTATTCGCAGTTGCTAGAAATCTTGAGCTTCCTGAAGCAGTCGCCTACCTAGGACCAGAGGCTAGTTTTACCCATCAAGCAGCAGAGAGTAAATTCGGTGCGACAAGCACATATTTCCCTATTTCGTCTATAGAAGGTGTTTTTAGAGAGGTAAAGAGAGGAACCGCAAAGTTTGGTGTTGTTCCAATAGAAAATAGCTCAAATGGAATAGTTAGCGATACGATTTATGGACTAGATACATATGGATTAAAAATCGTTGCAGAGGTGATGATAGATGTGCATTTGTCATTCGCTTCACTTAGTGACGATATAAAAAATATAAAAACAATTTATTCAAAAGATATAGCATTTGATCAGTGCCGTAACTTTTTGCAAGATTTTGGTCTTGATGAGATTACTCTAGTGCCAGTGGAATCAACAGCAAAAGCTGCCAAACTAGCCTCACTTGATGCCACAAGTGCAGCCATATCTCCAGAGATAGCTATGAAAATGTATAATTTGCCAATTTTATTTAAAAATATAGAAGATAGTAGCGATAATCGTACTAGATTTTTTATAATTAGTAATTTTGACAATATGCCTTCAGGAAATGATAAAACATCTCTACTTGTAAAGCTACTTAATAGACCTGGTAGCCTTGTGGAGTTTTTGAATGATTTTGAAGATGCCAAAATAAATCTTACAAAGATAAAATCACATATAGTTGGTGGTGAGAGTATATTTTTTATAGAGTTTAATGGGCATCAGAATGATGAAAATATAAAACAAATTTTAGAAAAACATAGTAGTAGCATTAAGATTTTGGGCTCGTACATCAAAGAGATAGAGGATATATAGATATGAAATTTAATAGTGCGTTAGAAGATATTACGCTTTATGAAGCAGGTAAGCCTATCGAGCTTGTGGTGCGTGAATTTGGAATTGAACCAAGCAAAGTTGTTAAATTAGCATCAAATGAAAATCCATTAGGAACTGCCCCCGAGGTAGCCAAAACTATCGCTGTTCACGCCACAAAAGCACATCTCTATCCTGATGATAGTATGTATGCACTCAAAGATGGGCTTGCTGATAAATTTAATGTTAATGCGAATGAAATTCTAATTGGTGCAGGAAGCGATCAAGTTTTAGAATTTATATCTAGAGCATTGCTCACTTCAAGTGATAGCGTGCTCATGAGTCGTATTACATTTGCGATGTATGAAATATATGCCAAGCAATTAGGAGCTGTAATTCATAGAACACCTAGCTATGTGCATAAAGCTGATGAATTTATAGAAGAATACAAAAAACATAAACCTAAAATCATATATTTGTGCATTCCGAATAATCCTATTGGTGATTGTATGACTAAAGCAGAAGCTTTTAGAGTAATTGACGCTGTGGATAGTGATACGCTTGTGGTTGTAGATGGTGCATATATGGAATATGCGTCATACAAGGATAAAGATTGTGAGATAACACCTAGTGATATTTTGAAATATCCAAATGTAATATATCTAGGGACATTTTCAAAAGCTTACGGACTTGGTGGTATGAGAGTAGGGTATGGTATTGCTTGTGAAGCTTTAATTAAAGAGCTTGGCAAGATGAGACCACCTTTTAACATCTCTTCACTTTCTCTAGCAGCTGCAATTACAGCATTAAAACAAGATGAATTTATAGAACAATCATTAGTGCTTCATACAGAACAAATAGCTAGATATGAAGAGTTCGCCAAAGAGAATAATATTGAGTTTATACCAAGTTATACCAACTTTATTACTTACCTGCTTGATGATAAATTTAACTCTACGGTAATTGCCGATAATTTGCTTCGCAAAGGTGTTATTATACGAAATCTTGCTAGTTATGGTCTTAATGCCATTCGTATTACAATAGGAACAGGTGCTCAAAATGATATATTTTTTGAGCGATTAAGTGAAGAGCTCAAATAATGAAATTAGATAAAAAGATAAGTGCATGCAGCGTAGATGAGTTGAATGATATTGCTAGTCGAATAAGAACCAAAATATTAGAAACAGTAAGCGTGAATGGTGGACATCTAAGCTCAACTCTTGGTGCAACAGATTTAATTGTAGCAATGCACACAGTATTTGATTCCAGCAAAGACCCATTTATATTTGATGTGAGCCATCAAGCCTACGCTCATAAACTGCTCACTGGTAGATGGGAAGAGTTTGGATCATTGCGTAAATTTGGTGGGCTATGTGGATACACAAAACCTAGTGAGTCAGCACATGATTATTTCGTAGCAGGACATAGTTCTACATCTATATCTTTGGCTGTTGGTGCAGCTAAAGCTATTGCACTTAAAGGTGAAGATAGAATTCCAGTTGTCCTTATAGGCGATGGAAGTATGAGTGCTGGAATGGTATACGAGGCACTAAATGAGCTTGGTGATCGCAAATATCCAGTAGTGATAATACTTAATGATAATGAGATGAGCATTGCTAAACCAATTGGAGCGATAAGTAAATTACTTTCACAAACAATGGCAAGTCCATTTTATCAAAAATTCAAAGGTTTTATGCAAAAGACTTTGGAGCATTTTCCTGATAGTGCTACTTATGTGGCAAAGAGATTTGAAGAGTCATTAAAGCTTATTACTCCTGGAATTTTATTTGAAGAGATGGGGATAGATTATATTGGTCCTGTGAATGGACATGATATAGCTGGTTTAATAGAGACATTAATGATAGCCAAGAAGTTAGGCAGACCAGTAATCGTACATGCTCAAACAACAAAAGGCAAAGGTTACGAAATAGCAGAGGGTAAGGGCGATAGCAAGGAGCATTGGCATGGCGTTGGTGCATTTGAGCTATCAACTGGCACTAGTGTAAAAAAAGCTGGAGCCAAAAATGCAACAGCCATTTTTTCTGATACTCTTGTAGAGCTTGCCACTAAAAATGAGAAAATAGTAGGTGTCACAGCTGCAATGCCAAGTGGAACAGGAATGAGTGATGCAATTTCTAAATTTCCTAATCGTTTTTGGGATGTAGCAATAGCTGAACAACACGCAGTTACTTCCATGGGTGCTTTAGCAAAAGAGGGGTTTAAACCATTTTGTGCCATATATTCTACTTTCTTGCAAAGAGGTTATGATCAAGTAATTCATGATGTATGTTTGATGAGCTTACCTGTGGTATTTGCTATTGATAGGGCTGGAATGGTTGGAGAAGATGGTGAAACACACCAAGGAGCATTTGATATATCATTCCTAAGAGCTATTCCAAATATGACACTATTTGCTCCATTTAATGAGAGTAGTATGGTAGAGGCGATGAGGTTTGCTTCGACGCTACAAATGCCATGTGCATTTAGATATCCTAGAGGTGCATTTATGGACAATGAATGCGCGATTACGCCTTACGAGCTTGGTAAAGGCGAGATTATCAAATCATGTAACGATGGTAGTGATATAGCTCTTATAGGATATGGAAATGGAGTAGGTAGGGCATTGGAAACGGCTAAACTACTTGATAAAACAGTTACTGTGGTTGATTTGAGATTTGTAAAACCTCTTGATGGCGAACTATTAAAATCACTCGCTCTTACGCATAAACATTGGTTTATATTTAGCGATAGCTCTAAAATGGGTGGCGTTGGTTCGGCGATATTGGAATTCTTATCAAATTCAAAAATCGACGGCGTAGATTTAGTAACTTTTGAGTATGATGACGAATTCATAACTCATGGGGCAACAGCACTAGTAGAAGAGTCTTTAGGACTACTTCCATTGCAATTAGCTAAAAAGATAAAAGATATCACAGAAGAAACTACATAAAGAAACAATAGGAGAGAAATAATGACAAAAGAGTATATATTTACAAGCGAATCAGTAACAGAAGGACATCCTGACAAGATGGCTGACCAGATTAGTGACGCGATACTGGATGATATTTTATCAAAAGACTGCAATGCTAGGGTAGCATGCGAAACTCTAGTGAGTAATGGTTTTTGCGTAATTGCTGGAGAGCTTAAAACAACTGCATATTGTCCCATGCAAGAGATAGCCAGAAAAGTAGTTCAAGAGATTGGATATACAGATGCTAGTTATGGTTTTGACTATAGAAGTGCAGCAGTTCTAAATGGAATAGGCGAGCAAAGTCCTGATATTAACCAAGGCGTTGACCAAGCGTGCGGTGAGATAGGTGCTGGAGACCAAGGGTTGATGTTTGGGTATGCTTGCAGTGAAACACCAGAGCTTATGCCACTACCGATTTCTTTAGCTCATAAACTTACAAGCAAGCTAGCAGAGGTTCGTAAAAATGGTACAGTTCCATTTCTAAGACCAGATGGCAAAGCTCAAGTTAGTGTAAAATATGTGGATGGAAAGCCTGTGAGTATCGATACAATAGTAGTATCAGCACAACATCATGATGATGTACCTGAACATATAATTAAAGAAGCTATATTGCGAGATGTAATAAAAGCAGCAATTCCAGCGGAGCTTATACATGATGATATCAAATATCATATTAATCCAACTGGTAGATTTGTAATAGGCGGACCACAAGGCGACGCTGGGCTAACTGGTAGAAAAATCATAGTAGATACTTATGGTGGCTCTTGCCCTCATGGTGGTGGTGCATTTAGTGGTAAAGATCCTACAAAAGTAGATAGAAGTGCAGCGTACGCAGCTAGACACATTGCTAAAAATCTAGTTGCATCTGGTATTTGTGAAAAAGCTACTATACAGTTAGCTTATGCCATAGGAGTTGCTCATCCTGTATCTATTTTCATAGATACGCACGGTACAGCTACGGTTGATGAGAACAGTATCTCTGGTTGTGTTGAGAAGCTTTTTGATCTTACTCCAAAAGGTATTATTGAGTCGTTAGATTTACTTAAACCAATATATAGAAAAACGGCTGCTTATGGACATTTTGGTAGAGAAGACCAAGGATTTGGTTGGGAGAAATTAGATAGAGTTGAAGATATCAAGGCTTATTTCTCGAAATAAGTAAAATTACTTCCAAACTTCTTGTGTGATTTGGAAATCTCCAGCATCACTATTGAGGCTGAGCTCACCATCAGTGATAGTGGCTTGAATTCTCATAGTTCTACTAAATAATTTTTCAATTCCATCTAAATTTATGTATCTCACACTAAGATTTTTAAATCTAGCATATGAGCCACCATTTTGTTTCCACCAAGTAGTTGCACTTCCTAGATTATATAGGTAAACTATTACTTGCTCGCTACGACCACAAGCTTTTCGTAGTCTCTTTTCGTCAACCTGAGCTAAATCTATCCAAAGCTCAACATCGCCACCATAGTTTTTTTGCCACAATGCTGGATCATCATCATTGTCAACACCTTGATTAATCACAAGTCTTTCGTTCGCATTAAATATAAAAGCTACAAGCCTAGCCATCACTCGCAGCTCAGTCTCAGATGGGTGTTTTGCGATTGTTATTTCATGTGTTTCATAATAATTGGTATCTATATTTGCGATATTAAGTTCAGCTTTGCAAACTGTGCTACCTATTGCCATTATACATTTCCCAAATCATATCTATTGTAGACATCATAAGCTTCTTCGCCACCAATAGACGCAAGTACCTCTTTGATAAGCACTGCCGCATCTTTGCGAGTGCCACCTGCGTGACCCATAGCGTATATCTCTGCTAGAGTGATTTTGGCTGCTGGTTCATTGATTGCCATTTTTAGATAATATGCTGCTTTTTCAAAATCCTCTGGCACTCCCATAGAGTTTGCATATGCAAATCCTGCACTTACAGCAGCTGGTACTATCCCAGCCTCGGCAGCTTTGGCGTAACACTCTGTTGATTTAGCTAGATTTTTAGCGACACCTTGCCCATTATAATACATCGTTCCTAGAGCGTAAACACACCTAATATCGCTTTGGTTAGCCTCACATATATCGTATGCTTCTTTGTGTCTACCTCTTGCGTAATGCTCCATTGCTGTTGTGTATAAATCAATCTTCATTTTTGTTGCCTTTTGTAATATTTAGTAGTTTTATCCAAATGTTGCTTAAATCCACAATTTACCGTATAAATCTATATGAGTTAAATATAATCTCATGTCCAACTCAAACTGATGATAGTTTGGTTCTATGTGTGTACAAAGAGCATAAAATGCCTTGTCATGTCCTTTAACCTTGAAGTGAGCCAATTCATGCACGACTATCATACGCAAAAAAGGTTCAGGCATTTGTTTAAATATTGAAGCTATGCGTATCTCATTTTTGGCTTTTAGCTTGCCACCTTGTACACGAGAGACAAATGTGTGAGTACCAAGAGCATGTGAGATGACATTTATCTTTCCATCATAAACCACTTTGCTTAGAGGTGGTGAATTTCGCATGTGATTATTTTTGAAATCCATTGTGTAATTGTACAGTGCTTTATCATTTGTATGATTATGAACTTCTGGATATTTATTTTTTAGGTGTGAGCTTAGTCTACCTTCGTTTATCAGTTTTGCAACTTGTTCTTTAATGGTGTTTGGATAATGAGCTAAATATTTTGATTGCATTATATGTTTATGCTTTTTAAAATAAAATAAGCTTTTATAGTGCCGTATAAACTGAGCATAAACCAAATAACTTCCACCACAAATGATGCTAAATTCCAATCATAAATTAATGAAATGAGAATAAGTATTGCACCAATAGTATTTAGAAGCGAAAATGCTACACCTTTTGGATTCATACGGTCAATTTGCATCATTATATAGGCAACAATTATTATAAATACACCAAATATACCTATGAAATCAACATAATTACTCATGTGTTAAACGACTTTATTTTTATTGCAATATCTAGTGAAATTTTTGCGATGACTGCTTTAAATAGTTCCCATTTTTTTGCAGACCGTTTTAATCCAAGTGGTTTCACAAATTCCAAAAATGGCACTTGATTATTATCTCCTATACCATCTATAACTCTTAGTCTCAACTTCTCGTTACCATCTTTTTGAAGCAAAATATTATCAAGCCCTAAATCAGAAATCAATATATATTCAGTTTTTAGGTAAACTCTTAGTAATTCTATTTGCTCTATAATTTGCTTGTTTATAATATCTAAATCTAACTCTAAATAATATTTCAGATTTTTAGAGATATTACCATCACTATCTCTAATTAGCTCGAATATATCACCATTCCCTAAGTCGGTTTTGACACCACCTTTATAATCACTAATCATCTCCATATTTTTTGAGTAAAGGTGAAGTCTCTTGAAATATCTTCTTTCTCTATTTGCACTTCGTTCGCCCCGTGGCGTAGGAATTTTGATGCACAAATTTGTATCATTTGGGTGTATATAGCATTTTCTATTTCTGCCCTCTCCAATGAACAGAGTTTCATCTAAATGAATCAATATATCTCCTTGATTTGTTTCGTTGTATATTTTGATGATTTTACCTAAAATTGCCATAGATTTACATTTGACAATAGAGCTGTTAAGTTATAGTTAATAATATTCCATTATCATTACATAGATAATAAAAGAGGATACAATTCATGAAACTAAATAGAGATATTCTCATCACAACTATATTACTTATAGTTTCAATACTTTTTTTTGGTATTAGCAATTTTGATGTTAATCTGCAAGACAATTTTTATGATTTCCAAACCCATATGTGGATAGTCGATGAGACGCTGCAACCATATAAATTTATATTTTATGATGGCATAAAAAGTGCTTTATTGATACTTGGTGCGATTTTAATTGTTATTTTTATATATGCTTTGTACAAAAAGAAACTTATTGGATACCAAAAAGGTCTTTTGATAGTTATAGTCGCTAGTGTGCTTGTGCCTGTGGTTGTTGGCAGTCTTAAAAAGATTACAAATATGCCTTGCCCTCACGCCGAGATACGGTACAATGGAGAGATGCCACGAACTGCAGTATGGGAGTGCTACGCACCTGAGTTTTGCACCATGAAGCAGCGTGAATGTTGGCCTGCTGGCCATGCTAGTGGTGGCTTTGCACTTTTGAGTCTATTTTTCTTATTTCATACTAAGAGAAATAGATATTTGGCTCTAGCTGGAGCTATGGCTATTGGCTGGAGTATGGGAATGTATAAAATGCTTGTAGGTGATCATTTCTTTAGCCATACGGTCATCACAATGCTTATTGCATGGCTAATTGTATTATTAACTGTCAAAATGGTAAATAAAATCCCATATTACCAAAAATTGAATTACGAAAATTAGAGGAGATTTGATGTATAAAAATATATTTATTGGACTTTTGGTTATTAGCTCGTTTGCCAGTGCTAGTAACGGCTTCAAGAGCGAACTTAGCCATTTTATTGGTGGATTGATAATGGCTGCATTGGTAGCTTATTTGGTATTTAAATACTCTTATCAATATAAATCTAAAAGCGTTTTGATTGGATTTTTGGTGAGTTCATTTTATGTTACAATTGATCAATTAATCGACTATGTAAAAGACGGTGAGTTCTTAAATCAGCTACTTGATTTTTCTGTACATATTATTGGTGCGATTATCGGTGCGTATTTGATTTCATTGTATTTGCGAAAACTCAATAAGCCAAATAAAATATAGTTAGCATAAAGTTTTTTGCTATGCTTAGTGATGTTTTAACTATTTCGTAGCCCCAAGATAAATCTTTTCTAATCTCTTTGCTACAACCTTGATATCATGAACTCCTTCTGCATATTCACGACTTTGTATGCCTATATCATGCCTTTTTTGTGGGGACAAAAGAAGCTCCTCTAGTACTGATTCTATCGTATCTGGATTAGCATTTACAATTGGAAATCCTTCAGGATAAGTTGACAGCAAAGAATCATGTATATAGCACACAACAGGCTTTCCAAGTGCCATCCCCTCGCATGCAAATATACCATGAGCACCTAAAATAAGTTGATCGACGATAATGTCTGCATCGGCATAGACTTTCATTGCCTCTATATTTGATAAGCCTTCCACTCTAATATATTCAAATGGTATTTTTTTATCCTGCAAAGCTTTTACTGCATTTTCTACATATATTGTTCCTTTAATGCTTTGTTTGCTAGGGGCATGAACAATTTTTGGAATTTCTCTCTCGATGTCTGGATAAGTAGGGGTAAAAGCCGATGTGTCTACACGCTGTCTAACTATATGAATTTTTTTGAAATATGGCTTTAGAAAAATATCAAAAGAGTTATCAGAAAAAATAACTTCATCTGTTTGTTTAGACCAGTATTCCAAACGCTTAATCTGTTTTTTTGACCCATTGATATCTGGTTCGTTAAAATAAGGATTGCGTTCCTTTTCTAGCTTGTTAATGCGTATATCTGAACCAAAAAATTCTATAAAAAAAGGCTTCCTGATTAGCTTAAGATATTTAATATCCAAGCCAAAAGGTAAAAGATATGATTTATGATAGTGAAATACATCAAATTCATTTGCCCATTTAAAGAATGGTAATGGATTAAACATCTTTTTCAATGGACCAAAATTAGAAAATCGTAAATTATAGTCACATGGATAGCCATAATAATTTGGTCTTGCTACATTCATTGCATCATGCCCTATCTCTCTTAAGCCTTTTGCTGTAAGATACGATTGTCCTGCAATCTCTGTTGGAAGTTGTATTATTTTCATTAATTTTGCTCTATAACTTTTGCTGGTGTTCCAAATACTTTGCAGTTACTCGGTATGTCTTTATTTATAAAGCTATTTGCACCAATAACTACAAAATCTCCTATCGTGATACCTTTAGAAATTATGACATTCGGTCCAATATATACATTGCTTCCAATAGATACGCTAGCCATTGAAGTATTCCCACCATAAATCACACTATCAACTGTATCATGTGTATAGATATGAACTCCAGCTGAGATGTTACAATTATCTCCGATGATAAGTTCTCCGCCAGAACCATCAAGTATAGTAAAGGGTCCAATCCAGCAATTTTTACCAGCTATTACATTCCCTAAAACCAATGATGAGTCGTAAATGCTACTACCTTCACCAAAGCCTAAATATTTTGCTTTTTCCCATCTGTCAGATATATAATCGCCAATAGGAGTAACTCTATTAAAATCTTTTTTAATCCGATCTCTTTTAGAAAAAATATTATCTATGAATTTTTGTAGCATTATTTATATAGCTTTAGTTTATTTACAATATATTCTATATCTACACCATCGTAACATGGGAATGTTATAGTATTGTCCTGTAAATATTTGGCGTTTGGCTGAACATCGTTATATTTATTTTTATAATAAGTTGTACCACTAAGACAATAAGTTCCTATAGTTGTCTCTATATCATGGTCTCTTAGATAGCTTACTAGCTCATCACGATTAACATCTGTTGGAACTTTGAATACTAATGACTGTACATTGTAAACAATATCTTTTGAGATTTTTTGTGCCTTGAATCCAAGTGCTTCAAGAGCTTTGATAAATTGGTCTCTTATAATATTTCTAGAAGATACTATATTATCAAGTTTTTGCAGTTGTTTGATTCCCATAACACATTGTAGTTCAGGAACTCTATAATTATATCCATAATCTACAAAATCAAATTTGCCATCATTTACAACAGCACCATGGTTTAGTTTAATATCAAAAAAATCAACAAATTTATCATCATTGAATGTTACGGCTCCACCTTCTCCAGTTGTGAGAAGTTTTCTAGGGTGAAAACTAAAACAAGTGATATCTGCTATGTTTCCACATCTGATGCCAAATTCACTACTACCAATCGCACAGGCACCATCTTCTATAAGTGGTAAATTATGTTTTTGACAGATTTTTTTTATTTCATTAATCCCATCTGGACTACCAAGAGCATCTACAAAGATTACCGCTTTTGTTTTTGTGGTTATTTTGCTCTCTAGTTGCTCGAAAAGCATATTGAAAGTATCTAAGCTCACATCGGCAAAAATAGGAATAGCCCCCAAGTCTTCTACTACATTAGCTGTAGCAGGAAATGAAAAATCTGACACTATCACTTCATCACCAGCTTTTATATCGAGTGCCTTTAATGCCATAGTGAGGGCGGTGGTAGCAGAAGTAGTTAAATATGCATGCTTAGCACCAGTGTAGGATTTAATTTCATTGCGAAATTCCTCTACAAATTTTCCTTTAGTAAACCAGCCACTTTCAAAAATCTCTTTGAATTCATCTTGCACCTCTTCGAAGCTAATATATGGTTTTATGAGTTTAATCATTTTATATTTTCCTTGTACCATTGTATTGTTTTTGCCAAACCATCTTCAAAAGTTGTTAGTTGATAATCTATCATCGATTTGACTTTTTCATTACTAGCATTATGACACTCTACATCGGCACCACGAGCAGGCATATTTAGTATTTCGCCATTATAGTCCATGAGTTTTGCAATTTTTGTTATCACATCTCTCATTGATATTTGACCATCTGTGGATATGTTTATGCTTTCAGCTTTTTGCATAAGTGGATATAGTTTTATGATAGCATCTACAGTGTCAAGCACATATATGAAATCTCTACTTTGAAGCCCTGTACCATGAATTTCTGGATTTATACCATTCAGTATTCTATACGCTGTAATAGGAATGATACCTGCTAAATATCCTTTGTGGTTTTGTCTTGGTCCATAGTTGTTAAATGGTCTGACTATAAAGGCGTCTATATCAAACATATTAATCCAGCTATTTACTGCAATATCTGCTGCTGCTTTTCCAGCGGCATAAGTTGTAGTTGGGCTGATTGGGTGTTTTTCATCCATTGGTTCATAAACTGCCGTTCCATAAACTTCAGAGGTGGAAAAGTGAACTAAAGTTTTGAAATGACCTTTTCGTTGGTGTTCTAATATATTTAATATACCATTTACATTGGTATCAAAAGCATTTTTTGGATTTACAAAAGAATAGTTTAGTGCCTTTGTAGCACAATTAAATACTATATCGATATCGTGTTTTTCAAAGATATAATCAAGAGAAGAAGTGATTTCTATATCATCTTTATAAAATATGACACCTTTTTTAATAGCATCTTTTATATTCTCCTCACTACCGACAAAAAGATTATCAACAATTATAACTTGTTTTGCACCTTCGGCTATTAACCTGTCAACTAGATGACTACCTATGAAACCAGCCCCACCAGTGACTAGAATCGTACTATTTTTTATGCTTGGTCTATTTTTCATTTTTCCTACTTATTCATTTTTTCATCTGCTAGCTCTAAAATTTCTAGAAGTCTTATCGCTTGTTTTGGATTTGAGATGGATTGCTTATTGTGTTTCACGGACTCGTAAAAGTGATTTATACTATTATACAAAGCATCTTCTTGGGATATATAAGGTATCCAAACATCACCATCTCTAGTTTTCACTGCATAATCATTATATTCTACATTATCGCCAGATATAACATTGACGCCCTTATCGTATACCATCAATTTTTCGGATACTTTCATATCATCAAATACCACCATTTTTTTAGTGCCAGCAACTATTAGTTTTCTCTCTTTGAGTGGAGAAATCCAACTTGATTGGATATGAGAAATGAAGCCTTCGTATCTAAGGGTTAAAAAACACAAGCTCTCTTTTGGATTGTAGTATTTTTCGCCAACAGAGCTTATATAAAATGGTACTTTTCCATCCATGAGATAGTCTATAATAGCTAAATCATGAATCGCCAAATCCCACATTGCACTCACATCTTTTTTTATTTGCCCTAGATTCATTCTCATGGCATCTATGAAGAGTATTTCTCCTAGCTCACCAGCCTCCATAAGTGACTTGATCTTTTGAATTACAGGGTGAAAAATCATAATATGATCCACATGAATGATTAGTCCGAGTCTATTTGCTAACTCTTCAAGTTCTTTGGCTTCTGCTACAGTGGAGGTGAAAGGCTTTTCTACATAAATATGTTTACCAGCTTGCAGTGCCTCTTTGGCTAGAGTGAAATGTCCGCTGGTCTCAACTGCGATTGCAATAGCTGTAATTTCAGGATTAGCTAGTAATTTTTTATAATCAGTTTCATAGTTTGTTTGAGCTATGTATATTGATTTTGCTTTTTCTAGCCTATCTGTTTTGAGGTCACATATGGTGTGAAGTTTTAAATTTGGATTGACATGTATATTTCTAGCCACATTTGGACCCCAATATCCAAAACCTATAAGTGCTATGTTAAGCATTTTATTTTCCATCTATTTTATTCCCCATTTTATCAATATAACTATAATGTTTTGCAGGATTTCCCATCACCAAGCTGTATGGTTCCACATCTTTGGTGACTACACTACCAGCAGCTACCATTGCATATTCCCCAATAGTAACTCCACATACTATCGTGGCATTTGCCCCTATGCTAACACCATTTTGTATAATTGTTGGAGTAATTATCCAGTTTAAATCAAAAGCTCTTGGCACTTTATCATTTGTAAAACATACATTTGGACCTACAAAAACATCATTGCCGATAGTAACACCATGATAAACTGAAACGCCATTTTGAATCTTACAATTATCCCCAATCTTCACTTCGTAATCTATATAAGTATCTTTTGAGATGATGCAATTTTTACCAATTTCAGACTTTTCTCTAATTTGAGAATTAATCCAAACTTTTGTTCCACAACCGATTATCACATCGCTTGATACATTTGCAGTTGGATGTATAAAAATATCACTCATTTATTACCTTACTATTATATTATAGTATTATATCATAGAATATTCAACATATTAATTTAGCTATTAATTGTATATTCTATGCCAGCAATTCCTAAAAATCTTCGCCCAATTGATGATTTAAAAATTCTAGGAAAGTTATTTGCCACAATATCAAATAAATCTTTATGAACATATTCTTTTAGAACTTCACTTTTTCGTATTACTTCTAAAATTTGATCTTTATTATTATAGAAAAAGTGTTTTCCATCCCACCTGAAACCTTGTTTTTCGGCTCTCCATTGAGTAGGTAGCGGTGTAAATTTATTAAATACTTTTCTCAATTCATGTTTATTCCAATTTTTATCAAATTTATTTTTATAACCAGAAAAGATAAATTTATGAAGATTATGATCCAAAAAAGGACTTCTGCTTTCAATACCATACATCATTGAATTTCTATCATTATGCCATATCCATTCGCCAAGTCGTCCTCCTGGGCTTGCATCTTTGCAAAGAGCATCGTCAAAACTCAAGTCTCTATTGCGCAAAGGGTCATGCGACTTAGCATTTTTAAATGTCGAAAATGGAATTTTTAAAAATGGATTAAAATATCCGGACAGCGAAATATCGTTAGAAATATATGTATTATGATTTATGACTTCTTGTTTTTTTGGATTGTACTTTTTTATCATATCTATCCATTTAGAATCATTGTGTTTTTGTGCGTCATTTAAAGCAAACGGAATATGGCGTTGCCAATATCCTCCGAAGATTTCATCACCCCCACTACCGTCAAGTACCACTGGAACCCCATCTTTTGATATCTGTTCATACATCTCCGACATGGCTATTGCATTTCCATTAAAAGGAAAAGCTTTTTCATGATGAGTACAAATTTTCAAAAACCTTTCAAAAGCATTATTTCCATAATCTGATACAATAGTTTCTGCTTTAATACCTAATTTTTGAACACATTCTTTTGCATATTTATAATCATCCGATCTGCCCGTATCTCCCATGTAAATCTTTACATTTTTATGAAGACCCTCACTATGAAGTATAGAAAGAATCAAAGAGCTATCAATGCCACCAGAGAGAAGTAAGCCAACAGGTCTATCTGAAACAAGTCGTAATTTTACGCTATTTTTTAATTTCTCTATTAAATTATCTTCACTAAAATCTAATTTATCTTCTTTTGTGCAGCAATCAAAATATTTATTTTGTTCTAATTTCCATTGGCTAATATTAAAATATGCATGATTGCCGGGAATCACTTGTTTTATATTTTTAAAATGTGTAGAATTATTATCTGTTGGCCACATATCACCATGCAATATATAATTTAAAAGCTCTTTCTCTTCAAAATTAATATTTAAATCAAGATATATTTGTAATGCTTTTATGGTTGATGAAGCACAAAAAATATTTTCATCCATATAATAAAAAAGTGGTTTTTTGCCATATCTATCACGCGACAATATAATGCTATTGTTGATACTGCTATAATAACTAAAAGCCCACATTCCATTAAAAAGATTGATATCTTTAATTTGTTTATGCATAAGACATTTCATAACAACTTCCGTATCGCCACCTGTTTTAAAACTAACACCATTGTTTGTATAGATATTTCTAATATCTTTAAAATTATATACCTCACCGTTAAAAAGAAGTACATCTTCATGGTCAATAAAAGGTTGATTTGACCTAGGATCTAAATCCAGTATAGAAAGTCTCTGATGACCAAATCCTATAAAAATCGATGAATTTTGTTCTTTTGTTTCCTTAAAATAGTTTCCACTTGCATCCGGTCCACGATGCTTCATGCTGTTAAGAGCCTTCATAAATCTATCTTGTTGTATAGGTTTACTTTTTTGTACAACCTGAAAAAAACCACACATGTTTATATCCTTATCCAAATATCTTAAAATTGTTAATAACTACATTTCCAAACTCAATTTTGCTATTAAGTATAGTTCCTATTGCATCTTTTATTTGCTCTTTTGGACTATCCCAGCCAATTGGCTCTAGTGGATATTTTTGCAATCTGCCTACACCTAGATTCTTAATAGTATTAGCACCAAATGGAACATATGGAGTATTGTATTCATAAGCAAAAATATTTGGATGTTGTCTTCCGCCCACAACAAGTTTGGATTTTGATATTATCGCCATGGCATCTTGATATTTTACTGGTGGTTCTATTATTTGATAATTGTATTTATTTTTTAACTTGTGTGCTATCCAAATATCAGTTTTTGCATTTGCTAAAAACACTATTGGCTCATTTAGCATCTCTTTTAATATATCTATGATTCTGGCAACTCTTAAAATAGATTTTTTATCTTTTTTAAGAAAAGATGACCCTGTAACTGATATAAAATTTTTAGGTAAATTATATTTATCAACTCTTGTATCAATTTCTTCTTGTGATAATCTTGGAATCCCATATGCAGCATCTGGTATAAGTTGAACTTTTTCTATGCCTATAGACTTTGCATATTCAAAAGATACAATCTCTCTTGCCGATACAAAATCACATAAATTATAGACCTTAGCAACCAAAACTTCTAAATTGTGGTTATCTTGCAAATCAATCGATTGATTTATCGAAGCTATTATCTTACCTTTGATTTTGGCTAAATAAAGCATACCCATTAGTCTTATTAAATGTCCTGATTTTGTATGTATTGCACCCTCTCCATTAAAACAAATATGAGTAAATTCATCAAAAATATTCTCTTTGATATTCATTTTTTTAAGCATTTTGATTACTGTATCTTTATCATCTTTTAAAATCGCATTTTTTAACTTCCACTCATAATACTTTCTTAAAATTTTAATTTTATTAAAAGGAAATTTTGGCAAATTTAGTGGCACAAATTCTGCATTTGGATATTCTATGTTCAACATGTATTTTATACCGTTCGATGTTGCCTGACCTCCCCAATTGATTGCGTTAAATGAATTTACAAAATATGCTATTTTCATTTGATCTCCTTTAAAAATGGTTGTAATTTTTCCGAAAGCTCTTCGTTCGGTAGCTTCTCAAGATATTTAAAGACGAATTTGTCTAAATCAATACCATCTAGATCAGCATGAATAGAAAGTCTATTTATTCTCATTTGTTCAACTAAGTTATCTAAAAATAATTTATATTGTTTTTGCTCTTTAACTATTTTTGGTGATAGCGTAAAAACAGGTTTTTTTGAAATTAATGATTCCGTTATCATGGATCCACTCTCTTCTGTAACAAAAACAACAGAAGCTAGTTTGAGATACACTGCAACAACTTTTTCTGGATTTTCGGCATAATAAACACTATAAGCTATATTATCACTATAATTTGAAAATGATTCTTTAAGTAGCTTTTCATACTTTATACCTGTCCGACGCGATGTAGTTATAAGAGCTTTTACATTGTATCTCTTTACCAATGATATAAAAGAATAAACTAAATTCTCATAATCTTCTTTTGTGTATTTGTATCCACCCCCATCTCCACCAATTAACAAAACAAAATATTTTGAATTTTTGTCTATTTCATTCTCATTACAAAAATGCTCAACTTTGTTATGCAAATCATTTGAGTCAATCATTTGAGTTGGTGCAATGCTTAAATTTATACAGTTTTTTGTATTTAAATTGCTTAATATAAGAAAAAAATATTTTGGATCTATCCCTCTTAATGAGCCAGAAAATATATTTTTTACATTTAATATACGACTTAGCCATGTGTTTATAAACAAAGTGTCACCGCCAGTTGAGACAATTAAATCTATATTTTCGTATGGCTTATGATAGTTTTTATAAAAGATTTTAATAAATAAATCATTTAGTACAAATTTATTATACATTAAATTATATTTAAGAATAAATCTAAAAATTCTCAAGAAAATTTTTGCTCTTGTTGCTATGTCAAGCACAATAATTTCCACTTGATGTGTCTTTTGAATAGCACTTATGATCCCATCGCTGATTGCAATATGACCTGCTCTACTATCTGTGATTTTTAAAATTTTTATTGACATATAAATTTTCCAATGCTGTAAATCTTCACTTAATATCCCTTTTATGATTTAGAAGATTTTTATACACATCTAATGTGCTTTCACTCATCATATCCAGTGTGTATTCCTTTGGAATAGTTTTCGACACATTTTGATAGTTATTGTTTTTAACTTCTACGATTTTATTGGCTAATTGCTTCGCGTTTTTTGTTTCTATAATAGCTCCATTTTTGCCATCGACCACGATATCATTTAGTCCTTCATATGTTGTAGCTATTACTAGAGTGTCCAATGCTAATGCTTCTATTATTGTACGAGCCACATTACCCATTTTAAGTGATGCATTAACAAGTATATTGCTCAAAAAATATATTTCTGGCATTTTTGATTGACTACCAGTAAATTTTATATTATCCTCTAAATTATATTGTGCCACTAATCTTTTAAGTGAATTTAAATAATCTATTTTGCCTTTTCCTGCACCACCAACAATAAGACCAATTATATTTGGAATTTCTAGTTTTGCAATAGCAATAGCCTCTATAAATGTTTCATAATCCTTTAGCCAAGTAATTCTACCAACAGAGGTCACAATATACTTATTTTCTAGTTCATGTTCTTCTTTAAAAGATTTAATAAAGCTTTTGTCAATATTTAGAATATTAAATCTAGATAAATCAACTCCCCGCTGGATAGTAGTAATGCGATTATCATTGTTATCTAAAGCATAACCGTTGATAATATATTCTTGTACGGCTTCACCAACACATATCACTCTATCGCCTTTCGTCATTATGCGACTATATGAGCTAATGCTATTAAGTCCATGCACAGTAGTAACAAATGGGATTTTGAGACTTTTGTTCGCAAAATAAGTTAGCCACGCAGGAACACGACTACGAACATGCACAATATCTGGTTTTAGACTTTTTAGGACTTTTCGTAATTTATATATTCTTGCTAAAGCTGTTAGTGGATTTTTGCTACAAACATCAAGGCTTATGTGTTTGCCACCGTCTGCTTCTATATTTGAGACTAATTTACCACCACAGCTAATGACAATACTCTCATGACCAAGAGCCACAAATTCACGGCTAAGCTCCATCGTACCGCGTTCAACGCCACCTTCATTTAGCTCTGGTAATATCTGGACTATTTTCATAAAATTACCTTTCGTGCCAAATGGGAAAAATCAATCTTGCGATTATTATGTTTAATTATACCATTAAATATATGCAAATATCCATCATCTTGTAACTGGTCTATGAATTTTGTAAACTTATTTTCCTTACTAGATTTTAGAGGCAACACAATCACGCTTGAATTTCCATAGGATATAGCTTCACTTATCATTGAAGTACTATCGCTTGTGATAAATACCAATTCACACTCATGCAAGAAATCTGGAATTGGATTGACAGGATTAGTGGAGTATATTACTTCATAGTCAAAATTATAGCCTTTTATCAGCTCTTCTATTTCTTGTGGTGTCCTTGGGGAGGTTGTGATAGCAATTTCGTAATCTTTGAAATTTGCTACGATAAAATCAAGTTGAGCTTTTATTAACTCTAAGTTCATTGTTAGAATTTTATTGCTTCCACCTATGACAATTCCTATTGATTTTTTTTGTGCTTTATATATTCCAGTAGGCTCAATATATGAAAAATTTGCAGGGATTTCAACAATATTTGGCTTTTTTGGAGGATTGTCATGAGATTGAGCAAATATAGTATCAAAATCATATCTGTACCCACTAGGTAACATCATGGTGACACTTTTTGCTTTTAGTTCTTTTGATATAGTTTTTGTGGCATAATAGGTACTTGATCCTGCACCTATGACTAAGTTGTATTTTTTGACTATAGTCATTGATTCAAGAATAGACAAAGTATATAAACCAACTTTATCAAACAGATATGATAGTAGTTTATGAAGTTTGGATTTAAACCTTACTGTGATTATCTCGTAATCATAATTCAAATATTTTGCTAATGCAATAGACTGATTTAGGTGACCTTTACGTCCATCGCTAAGTATCAAAACACTTTTTTGCATTAGTGTTTCCATCTATTATGCACCCAAAACCACTCTAGTGGCGACCTAGTTATCATCTTCTCTAGAGCTTGATTATAATGCAAGGTCATCGCTTCCATTTTTTCTCTTTCAACATTTATTTCACTGGCTATATAATCAATCGGCTCATCTATATACATTTTGTATTTGCCTTTGCTTATCCTTATGATACTAATAGGCACTACAAGTGGATTGAATTTTAGTTTTAGTGCTGCCACGGAGAGAGTGGTACTAGTTTTACGTCCGAAAAACTCTATTTTCGCACTGTGAGTTCCACCTATTGCTTGGTCTGTGAGCATGCCTACATTGCCAGCACTTTTTAGTGATTTTGCCATAGCAATCATTGCATTATCTTTGTATACAGCTCTATTGCCATACTTATTTCTAAATGGGATAGTGAGATTCTCGTCTATAAGTTTATTTTCTCCTTCTCTGCCGATTGCTAACATCGGAAGTCCATTTTTTGCCAAAAATTGAGCTGCTAATTCCCAATTTGAAAAGTGTGCAGTTACGACAATAATGCCTTGTTTCTTATTAGCTAATTGTGAAAGCTTTGCCGTAGCCTCATCATGATTAATGATAGCATTATCTATATCAAATCTATCTACAAACATTAGTAGTATCTCCGCCACACTTTGAGATAGATTTATATAAACTTCTTTTGTGTCTGATTTGCTATTTAGATTTGGAAATGCCATTTGTAGATTTGTAGCCACAAGTACTCTTCTACTGGGAATAACATAATAAAATAGCATAGCGATAACTTTTGTAATGCTATAAATAATAGATTTTGGTAACCATGACGCAAACCAAAGTAGTAGCTTCACCGCAAAATATTCTATTCTTTCTATCATTATATTCCTATTTATTTATTGTCACAATTATAGCTAAATCTATACCCATAAAGATTAATACGCTATAATTATCATAAATATAAAAGGGGCATAGATGATAGGTATAGTTAATTATAATATGGGTAATCTTGCCTCTGTGATGAATGCCTTTGCAGAACTTGGGATAAAAGCAGAGATACAGAGTGACCCTGAAAAGTTTGCTAGTTATGATAAACTTTTTTTGCCAGGAGTGGGTGCATTTGGCGATGCGATGAAGCACTTGCGTGAGAATGGAGCAGATATTGCCATAAAAGAGTTTGCGTCTAGTGGCAAACCTATGCTTGGAATATGTTTAGGAATGCAACTTTTATTTGATAGCAGTGAAGAATTTGGTCCACACGAAGGATTGGGGCTTATAACCGGAAAAGTTCAACTATTTGATAAAAGCAAATTTGACACTCCACTAAAGGTGCCACATATGGGATGGAACGAGATGTTCGTGAAGCGTTCATCTCCTATATTCGAGGGTATGAAAAATGATTTTTATCTCTATTTTGTTCACTCTTACCACGCCGTATGTGATGATAAATTTGCAATAGGAAAAACAAATTATGGATATGAATTTGTAAGTGCTGTACAATTTGAGAATATCTATGGAGTGCAACCACACCCCGAAAAGAGTCATGATAATGGGCTTAAAATTTTAGAAAATTTTGGAAAGTTAAAATAAGGAAACAAATGACAATATTACCAGCAATTGACCTCAAAGATGGCAAGGCAGTACGCCTCACTAAAGGGCTAATGGATAGTGCAAAAATATATAGTGATGAGCCATGGCAAGTAGCCAAAAAGTTTGAAGAGCTTGGAAGCGAATGGGTTCATTTAGTCGATTTAAATGGTGCATTTGCAGGAACTCCACAAAATCTAGAGCAGATAAAAAAGATACGAGAAAATTGTAATCTAAAGCTTGAAATCGGTGGTGGAATCCGTGACGAAGAGACTATAAAAATGTATATTGACCTTGGTGTTGATAGAGTGATTTTAGGCTCAATTGCTGTAAAAAATCCACAGTTCGTGAAAGATATGGCAAAAAAATATCGTGTTGTGGTTGGTATTGATGCTATTGATGGAATGGTAGCCGTGGAGGGCTGGGCTGAAGTTAGCGATATGAAAGCTACTGATTTGGCTCGTGAGTTTGCTAACGCTGGAGTGGAGGCTATTATCTGTACTGATGTGAGCAGAGATGGTATGATGACAGGCGTAAATATAGAGTTTACGAAATCTATCCAAGAAGCTAGTGGACTTGAAACTATTGCAAGCGGAGGGCTTAGAGACATGGAAGATATAAAAGCTTTGGTTGCAAATGGAATTAATGGAACAATAGTAGGAAAAGCTTTTTATGAGGGAACGCTTGATTTAGCAGAGGCTTTCCATTTTGTAAAAAAAGATGCTTGAATAGTAGATGTTTGATATTGTCATTCTGAATTTATTTCAGAATCTCGGCTAACACAATAACAGATCCTGAAACAAGTTCAGGACGACAAAGAAAGAGAGAAAATGAATAACGATAAATATTACGAACTAACAATTACACTAAACCCTAATTTCGTAGAGACAATAGCCGATGTAGTATCTGGCATTACTGATGAGGGTATTGAGATTGCCGATAACGCAGTTATAGTGAGAAGCGAAAATGAACTAAATGAACTAAAAATAGAGCTAGAAGAGCTGATGAGCGAATATACTCAAAAACTAGATATAAAATTTGAACTTGAGCAGAAAGAGAATAGCGATTGGATAGAAGCGTATAAAAACTCTATCGAGCCTATAGAAGCAGGTAGCTTTTATATTCACCCTAGCTGGTATGAGCCATTGGATCAAAAAATTAACATTATGATAGACCCAGCTCTTGCATTTGGTTCTGGTCATCACGCTACCACTGCTAGCTGTCTTGAGATGATTAGTAGGTATGCAAAAAGTGGTAACAAGGTTGCAGATATAGGTTGTGGAAGTGGTATACTTGGTCTTGCATGTAAAAAACTGGGAGTTGGAACTATTGATTTGTGCGATACAGACCCACTAGCAGTACAGAGTGCTAAAGAGAATTTTGAGAGAAATGGCGAGACATTTGACAATCTATGGGAAGGTTCAAGTGACAAGGCTAAAAGTACATATGATTTAGTAATAGCAAATATCATTGCTGATGTGCTTTGTTGGATTGCAAAAGATTTAAAGAAAATAACTAATCCAAATGGTTTATTAGTTCTTTCAGGAATTTTGGATAAAAAGGAGTCTTTAGTGCTTGAAGCATACAAAGATTTAGAGCTAATAGATAGAATACTAAAAGATGAATGGGTTACACTAGTATATAAAAAGGAAACGAATGCAAAATAATATGCCAAATAACAATAAAAACGATAATGACAATAAGAATTTTTTTAATGATAATCCTCTTTTATCATTCGCAATATTCGCAATAATTGCGATACTTCTCTTTAAGACATTTGTAGGAGATGTTGGTAGTAATGGTGATGTGGCTAGTACATTTGGAGGATCTACTCAAACCAAAAGCGTGAAATACTCTGATGTTAAAGATGCAATTAAAAGTGGAAAAGTACAGAGTGTAAAAATAACGCCATCAACTATAGAAGCAACCACGGTTGATGGAAATCAAAAAACAAAACTAATAGCCCAGCTTGTTCCAACAGGCGATAAAGAACTAGTGCCGTTACTAGAGGAGAAAAAAGTAGTTTACGAAGGTGTTATGGGTGGTGGAATAATATCTGATTTAATTGGAATGCTACTCCCTATATTAATCTTTTTTGCTATTTGGATGTTTCTAGCAAAGAAAATGGCAAAAGGTATGGGCGGTGGAATACTTGGTGTTGGCAAGGCTGATAAGCTAATTAACTCAGAAAAACCAGATACAAAGTTTAGCGATGTAGCAGGAGTAGAAGAGGCAAAAGAAGAGGTAAAAGAGATAGTGGATTTCCTTAAATTTCCAGAGAGATATATAGAGTTAGGGGCAAAAATTCCAAAAGGACTACTGCTAGTAGGACCTCCAGGGACTGGTAAAACATTACTTGCAAAAGCAGTTGCAGGTGAGGCTAGTGTGCCATTTTTCTCTGTGAGTGGTTCTAGTTTTATAGAGATGTTTGTAGGAGTTGGTGCTAGTAGGGTGCGTGATCTGTTCGAACAAGCCAAAAAAGATGCACCTTCTATTATATTTATTGATGAGATTGATGCAATAGGTAAAAGTCGTGCAAGTGGTGCTCAGTTTGGTGGAAATGACGAGAGAGAGCAGACACTAAATCAGCTTTTGGCTGAAATGGACGGATTTGGTAGTAATACACCAGTTATTGTTCTAGCAGCTACAAATAGACCAGAGATATTAGATGCGGCGTTGCTTCGTGCAGGTAGATTTGATAGACAAGTGCTTGTGGATAAACCTGATTACGAGGGCAGGTTGGCAATCCTTAAAGTACATAGTAAAGATGTAAAAATGAGTAGCAATGTAGATATGACCGTAATAGCAAAGGCAACAGCAGGATTAGCTGGTGCAGATCTAGCCAATATCATTAATGAAGGTGCATTGCTCGCTGGTAGAAACAACAAAAAACAGATTGATCAAAGCGACCTTATGGAGGCAATTGAGCGAGCATTTGTAGGGCTTGAGAAGAAAAATAGAAAGATAAATGATATTGAGAAAAAGATAGTTTCGTATCATGAAAGTGGTCATGCACTTCTAGCTGAGCTAACAAAAGGGGCATCTAGAGTAACCAAAGTGTCTATTATTCCTAGAGGGCTAGGTGCATTGGGATATACGCTACATCTTCCAGAAGAAGAGAATAGATTTTTAAAGCAAAAACATGAGCTCTTAGCAGAGCTTGATGTTCTTTTGGCAGGCAGAGGTGCTGAAGAGGTGTTTCTAGGTGAGATAAGTACAGGAGCATCTAATGATTTGCAAAGAGCTACTGATATAATCAAAGCTATGATTTCCGTATATGGAATGAGTGATGTGGCTGGACTTATGGTACTTGAAAAGTCAACTGGTGGCTCATTTATAGGCGGTAATCAAACTACAAAAGATTACAGCGATAAAATGGCTGAAAAGATAGATGAAGCTGTAAAATCTCTACTTGAAGAGCATTATAATAAAGTTAAGGGGATTTTGACTAAATATAGTGAAGCCATTGAAGAAATGGCAAGAGTTTTACTGGAAGTTGAAGTAATTGAAGGTAATAAAGTTAGAGAAATAATTGCTAACTTTGAAGAGAAAAATGGTATGCCAAGCATGCTAGCACATAAAGAAATTAAGTAAGGATTACTTAAAAGTATTGCACGCTTCAAGTGTGCCTTGCTCAAACCCTCGCTTAAACCACTCGCTTCTTTGTGCAGCACTTCCATGAGTGAATGAATCTGGTGATACATAGCCCTGAGCTTGCTTTTGAAGTACATCATCGCCAATAGCAGAAGCAGCGTTGAGAGCCTCTTCTATATCTCCTGCTTCTAACATTCTGTATCTTTTTTGTGCTTGATTCGCCCACACTCCTGAATAGCAATCAGCTTGTAGCTCGATTCGCACTTGAACTGCATTGCTATCTGTTTTTGAATTGGAAGCTTGAAAACTATGAGCCTTATCTAAGGTTCCTTGCAAGTTTTGGATATGATGTCCTATCTCATGAGCTAATACATATGCTTTTGTAAAGTCTCCAGTAGCACCGTGCTTTTGAGCCAATTCATCAAAAAATCCTAAATCTACATAAACTTTAGCATCAGTTGGGCAATAAAATGGTCCCATCTCAGCAGATGCTCCACCACAGCCACTGTGGGTGCTACCTCGATAGAGAACTACTTGTGGTTTGGTATAATTTTTGCCATAAGTTTGCATAAAAATATCTTGCCATACATGCTCTGTATCAGATAACACTGTTGAGATAAAGGTTGCTTGTTTGTCATCCTCTGCTTTATTAGCTACAGTCGTACCAGATGAGCTATCCATGCCTACAAATTTTAGTGGATTAAATCCACTAAAGTATAATAATGCTCCAATACCTATAATAAGCCAGCCAGTTTTCGTCCTAAGAAGAGGTCTTATAAGTGGCCAAACGAACATCATCATCCCCATAGATGGCAATCCTCTGCTACCTCCATTATCTCCTGAACTTTCTCGTCTGTCGTCTACATTCTGACTTCGTTCTCTATCTTCCCATTTCATTTAAATCCCTATAGTGTAAAATTAGTCCAATTATACCACCTAGCATGAAATTATAAGATAAGCTTTTTAGCAAATTAGTGCTAAAATATTTATTAATGTTGAAAGGATTAATTGTAATGATAGAATATAGCTTAGCAACTCATATTGTTCTTTCTCTTATTATTGGTTTTATTATAGGGTTACAAAGAGAATTAAATAATATTTATAATAATAAAAAGGATTTAGCAGGATCTAGAACATTTGCCCTAGTTGCACTTATGGGGTATTTGAGTGTATTTTTAAATATTGATATATTTCTAGGAGTTGTTTCATTAGTAGGCGTAGGCTATTATATTAACGCCATAAAAAGTGAGCATAAAGGAATTACTACAGAAGTTTCACTTATTCTAACATACTTGCTGGGAATGGTGATAGCCAAAGATGAAGTTCTTGGGATATTTGTCGCTATATTGGTTGTATTTATTTTAAATATAAAAGATAAATTAGTTGAAATTGAAAAAAGAATAGACAAAGAAGAGGTTAATGCTACTGTTATTTTTCTTTTAATTACATTGACCATTTTGCCCATTTTGCCAAATGATACGATTGATCAATGGGACTTGATAAATCCATACAAAATATGGCTCTTTGTAGTTTTGGTATCTTCAATATCTTTTGTTGGATATATACTTAGTAAAATATATAGTGACAAAGGTATATATATTACTGGATTTCTAGGGGGACTCGCTTCTTCAACTGCCACAACGATGATATTTTCAAAAAGAAGTAAAGACAATGAAAGTTTATCAAAAGAAACAGCTATTGGAATTGGGCTTGCTAATTCCATGATGTTTTTTAGAGTGTTTGTATTGGTTCTTATTTTTAATCCACTTTTGGCTAAATTGATAGTGGCACCTTTTATATTGGCATCTATTAGTGGATTTTTATATTTATATACTCTTTCTAGTGGTGCAAGAGTAGTAAAGCAAAAAATAGAATTTACTAATCCTTTTGATGTATTTGAATCTATCAAATTTGGTCTTATTTTTGGGATAGTTTTTATTTCAATAGAATTAGGATATGAGTATTTAGGAAATGAGGGGCTTTATATAGTTTCTCTTGTAGCTGGTTTAAGCGATGTAGATGCTATTACTATTGCTATTAGCGAAATGAAAAATATAACTGCTTCGATAGCTATTTTTTCTATAATTGTAGCCTCAATATCTAACCAGATATCAAAATTAATTTATAGTTTTTTTCTAGGGAGTATAGAGAACTTTAAATATTTTGCTATATTTAATGCTATAACAATTACAGCCTTACTTGTTGGGTATTTGCTAGTGACCATAATAGTATAATAAGGCAAATATACATACCGTAAAATGCTTTTTAAAAGTAAAAATTGACTATAATGGATATACTAAACAAAAAGGAAGTTATTTGTCACTAGCACTAGCGAGAAAATACAGACCATCTACATTTGACGATCTTATTGGTCAAGAGAGCGTATCTCAAACTCTTTCACAAGCACTTGATAGCAAGAGGTTGGTTCATGCGTACCTATTTTCAGGACTTAGAGGAAGTGGCAAAACATCAACTGCTAGGATATTTGCTAAAGCTCTGCTGTGCGAAAAAGGCGAGAGTTCTCATCCATGTGATATATGCCCAAATTGTATCATGGCAAATGAAAACCGTCATATGGATATCATTGAGATGGACGCTGCTAGTAGTCGTGGTATTGATGATATCAAAGAGCTTATCGAACATACAAGATATCAGCCAAGTAGTGCTAGATATAAGCTTTTTATAATCGATGAAGTACATATGCTTACACCACAAGCTTTTAATGCTTTGCTTAAAACGCTAGAAGAGCCACCGCCATTTGTGAAGTTTATACTAGCAACAACTGATCCACTAAAGTTACCAGTTACGATTCTTTCAAGAACCCAACATTTTAGATTTAAAAAAATACCACATAAGTTGACAATGGCTCATTTGGAGCATATTTTAAATCTAGAGGGAATTGGTTACGAAGAAGAAGCGATAAGCGTTCTTGCAAGGTGTGGAGCTGGTAGCCTTCGTGATTCATTGACGCTTTTAGATCAAGCAATTGTTTATTCAAAGAATTTTGTAAATCTTACAACCGTTACTGACATGCTTGGTATTATTGATACAGCACACCTTTCAAGACTAATAAATGACATTGTAGATAGGAACGAGAATGGAATTTTTGATTTCATAACACTAGCTAGTGAGTATGAAGCTGAGATGATACTTGATGAGCTTACATTGTATATCAAAGAACTTCTATTTAGTAGAAGTTCACTAATTACAAGTACCACAATTGAGAGATTTTTTAGAGTTTTGGGCGAATCAAAAGAGTTACTTAAGCTAGGAAGTGATGGAGATTTTGTACTTTCATTGACGCTATTTAAGATGATGGAGTCGCTTGAAATTCAAGAGATTGATAATGTAATTAAAAAGCTAGAAAAAGAGCTTGAAATACCAACGGCTTTATATCAAGATGCAATTCTAAAACCTGCTACTATTAAAGCTACTGTTACAAAAGAGGAATCAATAGAGTCCAAGCAAAGTGTTAAGGACCAAATAGTGACAGAAGATAAAGAGAGACATAAACTCTTTAATGCATTGATGATAAAACTTTCAGATAGAGATTTTGTACTTGGTAGTTGTTTTGAGCGAATAGTTAGATTTGTTGCTTGTGATAATGATGAATTGTCTTTGGCATTTCCAATTGAAACGATTGATACAAAAGATGATCTTTCAATGCTTCGCCAACACTACAAAAGCATTATATTGCCATTTGTTAAAACTATTTTTGGAGATGAGATTAAAGTTATTATATCATCTTACACACCAACCCAACCAGTAAAAAAAGCTGAACTAGAACAATCTCCTATCAAAGAGGAGGATGAAATGCCAGGCTCATGTATGATGCCAAAAAGTGATGCAAATAATGAAGCAAGCAAAGATAAGGATCCAGCCACTCTATTAAAAGAGCCAATGGTAGAAAAAACTATCGAACTCTTTGAGCCTACTAAAGTTAGAATTATACAGAAAGTCTAACTAAGCTCAACCCTTGAGTGGGTAATAACAATATCTTCAGCATCATAACATTTTATTTTTTTAGCTTCACTACATCTGCCGTTCTCATCGAGTGTAAATATTATCATTTGGAGTATTGCTTTGCAGTCAGTAGGGACATCAAAATATTCTCCAACACCTGTCAAAAATCTCTTTATAGGTGCTTTTTTATCCATTCCAATAACTCCATCTCGACAACCAGTAAGCCCAACATCAGTTATAAAACAACAACCATCAAAGATTTGTAAATCATCACTTCCAACATGAGTGTGAGTTCCCAAAATAGCACTAACTTTGTCTTTTAGAATATGTAATAGTGCTTGTTTTTCGCTACTTGCTTCTGCATGAATGTCTATAATTATATGTTTAACGCCTTCGTTGATTAACTCATCAACAACATCATTGGCCGTAATAAATGGATTATCAGCCATAGGCATGGTGTAGTGACCCATGATATTTATAACTGCTATATCATGACCAAGCAATGTAGTTTTAAATATACCTTTTCCTGGCATAGCTTTTGGATAATTAAGAGGTCTAATGAGTGGATATTTATCAAACATACCTATAATTTCTTTTTTGTCAAAGCTATGGTTTCCGCCACTCATCATATCTATGCCAGTGCCAAAAAGCTCTATAGCATTTTTTTCAGTTAGTCCAAAGCCATGACTAGCATTTTCATAGTTGCCTATTATAAAATCAATATCGAACTTTTCTTTTAATTCATTAAGTCGCGAGGAAATAATTTCTCTAGCAGGTTTACCTACTATGTCACCCATAAATCCAATAGTCATAAAGTGTGACCCTTTGGTTATTTAACTTTACCAGCAAATGGCAAAAGAGCAGAGGCCCAAGTGAGTCCACCACCAAATGTATCTAAAAGCATTAGCTCACCAGTTTTTAATCTACCTGATTCATATATATCATTGATAGCCATTGGTATAGAGGCAGCTGAAGTGTTTCCATATTTATGAACAGTTAGCACAACTTGTTCGTTACTCATGCCTAGAGCATCACCAACAGCTTTTATTATGCGGTAGTTTGCTTGATGTGGAATAAAATGAGGAATATCTGAAGCATGGAGATTATTATGTTTTAGTATTTCAATTACATCTTTAGTTAGAGTTTTAACTGCTAATTTAAATGTTTCATTTCCCTTCATCTGTACAAAGTTGAGCTTATTGTCAATCATCTCATGAGTTGCAGGATTTACAGATCCAGGTGCTGGTGTAACCAAAAAATCACTATATGCTCCATCTGCACTAGCATGAATATCAACAATGGCTTCACTTTTATCGCTAGTCGCACTAATGACAGCAGCTCCAGCCCCGTCACCAAATAGTATACAAGTACTTCTATCTGTATAGTCTACAATTGAGCTAAATTTTTCAGCTCCAATGATCAGAACATTTTTTTTCATACCAGATTCAATAAATGCTTTTGCAATTGTTAGCATATATACAAAACCACTGCACGCCGCACTGATATCAAATGCTTGTACATTACTGATACCTATTTTATTTGAGATTATACATGCGGTTGAAGGCATATTAAAATAATCAGGAGTTACAGTAGCACAAATAACAAGATCAATATCATCTGCACTTAATCCAGAACGCTCGATTGCTTGAAGTGCAGCTTTTGAACCCATATCACTAGTGTACTCGTCACTTGCTGCTATTCTTCGCTCTTTTATTCCAGTTCGTTTGACTATCCATTCGTCGGTTGTGTCAACCATTTTTTCTAAGTCACTATTGCTCAAAATACGAGCTGGTGCATATGCACCTATTGATCTCATTGATGCATATACTGGTGCCATCATTTTCCTTATTTTGTTTCTGTTAAAAGTGCCTCGATGGAACTATTTATATTTGAATTACTATATGCTATCGCTTGGAGTATAGCATTTTTTATCGCTTTTGCATTAGAATTTCCGTGTCCTATGATAGCACATCCATTTATGCCAAGCAGTGGAGCACCACCGTATTCGTGTGGATCAACTTGTTTTTTTAGATTTGAGAATACTCTTTTTTTCATAAGCATTGCACCTAGCTGAGCTGGAAGTGATTTTCTCATATATTGCTTCATCATTGTAAATATAGCGTCAGCAACACCTTCACTGGTTTTTAAAAGAATATTTCCAGTAAATCCATCACATACTACTACATCAACATGGCCGTTAAATATATCTCTACCTTCAACATTACCAACAAACCAATCAAACTTTTTGAGCATGCCAAATGTCTCTTTTGTTAGATCATTTCCTTTGCTCTCTTCCTCGCCATTTGCTAGTAATCCAACTCTAGGCTTAGCTAATCCCATTACATTTTTAGCGTACATTTCACCCATAATAGCAAATTCATATAAGTTTTGTGCCTTACACTCAACAACTGCACCAACATCAAGAACAAGAGTTTTATTAGCTCCAGTGCTTGGCATTAGTGTAGCAAGTGCTGGTTTGCTAATATGAGGCAATCTACCTATACGAAGAGTCGCTAATGTCATAGTAGCTCCACTATGTCCAGCTGATACTACTGCGTTAGCTACCTTATCTCGCACAAGTTCAACTGCTTTGTATATAGAAGAGTCTTTGCGTTTTAAAGCGTCAGTAGATGAGTCACTCATAGTAATTACATCGTTAGCTTCTATGATTTTTATTTTGTCATGATAATATGGGGGAAGATGTGATAATATTTGGGCTTTGTTGCCTACAAGTATAGGAGTAAATTTACTAATCTCTAATGCTTCGACAACACCATCAATAATAGGCTCAGGACCGTGATCCCCACCCATAGCGTCAATAGCTATTGTTATCATTAGAATTAAGCTTTAGTTTTGTATTCGCCAGTTGTCATATTCATATGATGTGGCATTCTCCATGTTCCATCACTATCTTTTACAGGCACTGGAAGAGTTACTGTATAGTGTGTTCTTCTTTTTGCTGCTCTTGTTTTACTCGTTCGTCTCTTTGGTACTGCCATTTTTTATCCTTTTGTTTGTTAAAATTCTATTTCGAAATCTTCCGATCCATCACATTCATCACAATAATTATATGAACACGTGATAGCTTCAATTTCACTAGATAAAATATAGTCTAAATCTATATTTCCATCTAAAAACTCTATTATATCTAAATTTTCTTTCTCTTCTATCACTTTTTGACTTAAAATTAACTCTATGGGTTGTGAAATGGTCTCTGTGATACCTTTTCCACATCTGTCACAGACTAAATTAATAGTCCCATTCAACTCGCCATCCAAACCAACTCTATGATGATTTAGTTTTTTAAGTATAAAGTTCATAGTAATATCACCACTCTTTATCTCAAGAGACTTTGGAGTGTGACCTACTTTGTCAAAATGTATCTGCATAAGTTTAACTTAGCAAATATCTTTTCTAGCAAAGAAGAAATCAATTTCGATTTGTGCATTTTCAACACTATCACTACCATGAACAGCGTTAGCGTCAATGCTCTCTGCAAAATCAGCTCTGATTGTTCCTGCTGCTGCTTCTTTTGGATTTGTTGCACCCATTAAATCTCTGTTTATTGCCATTGCATTTTCACCTTCAAGAACAGTTACTACAACTGGACCTGAAATCATAAAATCTACAAGGTCTCTAAAGAAAGGTCTTGCAGCGTGTACAGCGTAAAATGCTTCTGCGTCCGCTACACTAAGTTGCATTTTTTTAGTAGCTGCTATTCTAAGACCAGCATCTTCGAAACGAGATAGGATTTTACCTATAACATTTTTTGCTACTGCATCTGGTTTGATTATTGATAATGTTTGTTCCATATTATTTCCTTGGGTATTTTTACTTTAATTGGCATAGAAGTATGCAATAGAAGTTTTCGGGTGCATTATACCCTAAAGATGATAAGATGATGATTAAGATGTTGCTTTAGTATGTTGCCAAGATGTTACTCTTGACAATTTGGAAGTTAGTCGATAACTGGTGTACCGTTTGATTGTCTTGTTTCACTATGTGGCATACCCTCAGTTGGGTCACCCCATACGATACATCCCTCAGTTGGACAAGCTTCTGCACATGCAGGAACATCGTGATAAGTTACACACTCAACACATTTGTCAGCATATACATAGTAAATCTCTTCACCAGTTGGATTCTCATCCTCGTCTACGATTGCTTCTACCGGACATTCGTCAATACAAGCAGCACAGTTAATGCATGTATCAGTAATTATTACAGCCATTTTATATCCTTTTATTTTTAGTTCAAACATAATATAGCAAAAGTTATTTAAAAAATTTCTTTAATTAGCATAATATTTTTTTATTTTATATATTTGTAACACTGTAACAATGCAATGAGTTGTTTTGCTTGCAAGTTTTAGTCTACTGGCCTATAATTTTTCTCTTTTTCTCTCTGTTTTTTCTGTTTTTCATCCATTGCTACTGCATCTTTAAAATCTTCATCATTGTCATACCTTGCAGCATCTATAAACTTTGATTGGTCATCAAACTGTCCGCTTCTTAGCCCCCAAAGTAACCCTAGAAGTCCTAATGCTCCCAAAAAAGTGGATACACTAAGCATTAAAATCATTATATTACTACTCATTTTTTATCCTTATCAAATTTTATTCCATTTATTCGCATTGCATTTCCCACTACTATTAGTGAACTTAGACTCATAGAGAGTGCGGAGACTAACGGATATACAAATCCCATTACAGCTATTGGAACAGCTATTATATTGTAAACAATAGAAAAGCCAAGATTTTCCCTGATAGCTCTGTAAGTTCGTTTTGATATGCGGTATGCTTCTTCAACTTTTGATATATCATCGTCCAGTATCACTACATCACTAACACTAATAGCTACATCAGCACCACTTCCCATGGATATTGCAATATCTGCTTTTGCTAAAGCGATTGAGTCATTGATACCATCCCCTGCCATAATTACTATATCACCATTTTTGTGCATGTTATCAATAGCCTCAGCTTTATCCGTAGGTAGTAGGTTGAATTTTATATCTTTTATTCCAGCCTCTGTCGCTACATTTGACGCACTTATTTCATTGTCGCCTGTAAGCATAATACAGTTAATTCCATCATCCGTCATTAACTCCATGGTCCTTTTTGATTCTGGTTTTATTCTATCTTTTAGATCAAACCTTGCTATTAGCTTATCATCAATTGCAACATAAAATATAGAATATGTACTGGTGTCTATTATCTCTACCCCATGTTCTTTCATGAATATTTCATTGCCACCAAAAATTAGGCTATCTTTATACCTACCCTCTATGCCTTTTCCCTGAATAGTTTTTTGCTCACTAATTTGCAAATCATTAATCTTACTTCCACTACCTAAAATATAATCTTTTATTGCTTTGCTTATTGGATGATTTGAGCTTGACACTAGAGCGTAAATTAGTGAGATATTTGCTGTATTATTATTGTAATATTTTTCATTTACTACACGCAAATTACCATGTGTTAGTGTGCCTGTTTTGTCAATAGCTAGAGTGGTAGCCTTTGCCATTGTCTCTAAAAATGAAGCCTCTTTAAATAAAATACCTCTTTTTGCCGCTACACTAATACCTACAAGCGTTGACATTGGAGTGGCAAGTCCCAAGGCACATGGACAGGCAATGACTATTACAGAGATAGAGATAATAAGTGCTTTTTCAAAATCACCATCATAAAGATACCAGCCTATAAATGTAGAAATTGCAATTAGTAGTATTATGGTTGAGAAATAACCAGAAATGCTATTTGCTAATTGTTCAATGCGAGGCTTTTTGGTTACAGCTTCTTCTAATAGAGATATAATAGAGTGTAGCATGGAGTCTGATGCCTCTTTGGTTACTCTATACTGCACAACTGTATCTATACATATAGAGCCACTCAAAAGTGTGTCACCAACTTCTTTGTATACAGGAATGCTTTCACCTGTTAAAGAACTTTCATCAAACATACCAGACCCAATAGTAAGCAGACCATCACATACTATTTTCTCACCAGCTTTAAGCTCTAACATATCCCCAGCTTTGATATTTTCAACAGCTACAAGCTCTTTTTTGCTTTTCGTAATTTTGAGAACTTCAGTTGGAATACTACTAGTGATGGAATCAAGAGTATCAACAGCTTGTTTTTTACTAAGAACTTCTAGATATTTACCAACTAGTACAAATGTAATAATCATTACAACTGAATCAAAATAAACCTCTCCATAACCACTAAATACCACATAGATAGAGTATATATATGCACTCAAAGCCCCAACTGCAACAAGCGTATCCATATTAACAACATGATTTCGGTATCCATAATATGCACCACGAAAAAATATCCAACCACTATAAAATAGAACAGGAGTAGCCAGGATAAATTCTGCAATATTAAGTATGTCTTTGAATTTTTGCTCAATCCCCGTGAAATATCCAGCGTATTGAGCAATGGCAATCCACATAATATTCATCATCCCAAATACTGCTACTAAAATCCTAGAATAGTAGTCTCTTCTTTGTTTGGTGGCTTGTTCTTCTTGAATTGCAGGGTCATATGGAAAGGCATCATATCCAATAGAGCGAATGATTTGTATGATTCGGGAAAGTTTTAAAATATCGCCATCCCAGATGATTTTTGCTTTGTTGTTTGTGTAGTTTATGGTAGCTTCAATAATCCCATCCGTTTTGTGTAGCACTTTTTCATTTAGCCAAACACAAGCCGAGCAATGAATGCCAGATATAATGAGATTTGTCTCTTTTGTGCCATTTTCTTTTATTTTGATATATTTTTTCTCAAAACCTTCCATATCAAATCGCTCTAGGTCGTCTTGAAGACTATTTTTTGGTGGTGTTAGCGTTGTATTGCCCAGTTTTGCGTAAAAGCTATCAAGCCCCTCGCTATTTAGTAGATGATAAACCCCCTCACAACCATGACAACAGAAAAAGATTTTTTTACCATTCTCTTCTTCTATTATCATAGCACTCTCGTCAAAAATTAGCCCGCAGTGTGTGCATTTTACATTTGCCATGATATGTCCTAATAGAGAATTATTGGAAATTTTATCTAAATTTCGATTTGAGTTTGACTTTTTAAGAGTCAAAGTAGTATAATTGTCAAACTACATGGTATCATTTACCTGTTTAACTTCATCACAATGCAAATTCAAGCAAAAATAAGAGGACTAATGAGCGAACAAAAAAAATCAAATCCAAACAGTGCAAATAAAAAAAACAGCAGAACTCATGTTCCAGTAACTGGTTACAAGATAGAAGACCTACAGCAAAAATCATTACATGAACTTCTTGATATAGCCAATGAAATGAAGGTAGAAAATCCAAATGAGCTTCCTCGTCGTGATTTGATGTTTGAGATACTAAAAGCTCAAGTAAGCCAAGGTGGCTACATATTATTCACTGGTGTTTTAGAGATGATGAATGATGGTTATGGATTTTTGCGTTCAATTGATAACAACTTTGCAAACTCAAGCAATGATACATATGTAAGCATTACTCAAATCAAACTTTTCTCACTAAGAAGTGGTGATATAGTAACAGGACAAGTTCGTTCACCTAAAGATCAAGAAAAATATTATGCACTTCTTAAAATTGAAGCTATCAACTATCTCTCTCCAGAGATATCAAAACAGAGACCACTATTTGACAACTTAACTCCACTTTACGCAAGTGAGCAATTAAAACTCGAATATAATCCAATGAAACTAACTGGTAGAGTGCTTGATCTATTTACTCCAATCGGTAAAGGTCAAAGAGCATTGATAGTAGCTCCTCCACGAACAGGTAAAACAGAATTATTAAAAGAACTTGCCCATGGGATTACATATAATAATCCTGAAGCTTCACTAATGGTATTGCTAGTAGATGAGAGACCAGAAGAAGTAACTGATATGCAACGCTCAGTAAAAGGCGAAGTATATAGCTCTACATTTGACCTTCCAGCTCAAAATCATGTTAGAACAGCAGAGATGGTATTAGAAAAAGCAAAAAGAAGAGTAGAGCTTGGTAAAGATGTAATTATTCTGCTTGATAGTATCACTCGTCTAGCAAGAGCTTATAATACAGTAACACCAAGTAGCGGTAAAGTGCTTAGTGGTGGTGTGGACGCTAATGCCTTACATAAACCAAAGAGATTTTTCGGGGCAGCTAGAAATATAGAAGAGGGCGGAAGCTTGACTATTATTGCAACAGCGTTAATCGAAACTGGTAGTAGAATGGATGAGGTAATATTTGAAGAATTCAAAGGTACTGGAAATTCAGAAGTTATATTAAATAGAAATGTAGCTGATAGACGAATATATCCAGCCATTGATGTGGTTAAATCAGGAACTAGAAAAGAGGAGCTTTTGGTCACACCTGAAAGGTTACAAAAGGTGTGGGCTATTAGAAATGCAATGCAAAATATGGAAGATGTAGAAGGACTTAAATTCTTATTCTCAAAAATGCTAAAAACTAAAAGCAATGAAGAGTTTTTGGCAGCCATGAATGAAGGTGCTTAGAACCTAATGAACATTGGTGTCTTTGACTCAGGGCTTGGTGGATTAACTGTTGTGAAAACAATGCTTAACCACTTGAGTGGAGCAAATATATATTATGTTGCTGATACCAAAAATGCTCCCTATGGTGAAAAAACTAAAGAACAAATTTTAAACTTTTCTATATCCATAACAGATTACCTTATATCAAATTATCATATTGATGCACTAGTGGTGGCTTGTAATACTGCTACGAGTGCAGCCATAAGTGAGCTTCGAGAAAAATACCCAAATTTAATTATAGTAGGTACAGAACCTGGATTAAGACCAGCAATCTCTCATAGCCACACCAAAGAAGTAGGTGTACTAGCAACCCCAGCAACACTAAATGGAGAGAAGTATAAAACTCTTAGAGATGAGCTATCAAGTGAATTTAAAGCTCATATCCATGAACAAGCTTGCCATGGACTTGTGGAGCAGATAGAATTAGGTGAGCTTAATAGTCAAAAAACCATGGAAATGCTGCATGTATGGCTTAATCCAATGAGAGATAGTGGTGTAGATACTATTGTTCTTGGTTGTACACATTATCCTCTTATTAGTGATAGTATTAGAAAAATTATGGGTGAAAATATTGTCCTTGTAGAGACCAGTGAGCCTATATCTAAAAGGCTTGTAAAACTTTTGAAGGATCAAAATATAATTTCTAATGGTGTAAATAATTTGAAAATATTTACTACAGGAAAAATAAATGATAAAATGATAGAAAAGATAATTGGTGTAAATATATCGACTGAAAATATAGTTTTATAGTACTTCTATCTTTCTGTCAAGTTTTGTTAGTTCATCAGATTGTTTTTGAAATAACTCATTGACATCATCTGTTTTTTGTGGTATAGTTTCTTTTAAGAAAGAGTGTATAGCACCGTCTGCATTAGCATTGGCGGTAGCAGAAGATACGCCTTTCTTATATAATAAACTCTTATCATCAACCTTAATCAAATCATTTAACTTTTTAAGCCCTATATCAAAAAATGTAGTATTAACCAAATTTCCACTATTGTCAATTGCATATCCTGTTAAGTGTATAGAGCCACTTTTATCTTTTAGATATTTTAGATTTATATCATCACTAACATCCTTGAATGGTTTGTAAAATACAGATACAGGCTCATCTCTATAAGTAGACTTAACTATAAATAATGGGTCTTTAAATGTATCAACAAATCCTCCACTATATGCTAGCCTATTTTGTCCGTGAGTATTATCTAGTAGATGATTAAAAGTAATATCTCCTTTTATATCTATATCTCCAATAGGGGTAGATATATAGTTTTTACCATCTTTAATTTCTAGTTTTGAGACTAAATCATCTACACTATGAAGTGGTATAGGTAAATCAACTGCATACTTAGCAAGGGCTTGTGTATTTACTTTGCCGTTTAATATAAAATCATCTTCTAATGCTTTAGCTTGAAAAAGTATATTTGGGTTTGTTCCATGATAAAATACCTTTGGTATACCATCTTCGTTTTTTGTAAGTGGGTGGCTATCTTTGTGCCACTCGACTAGATTTGCGTCTCTTTGCTCTTTTGATAAGGTATTGACATCATCAGTTTTTTGTGGTATGATTTTAGTACCAACAGAGGGATTCGCGGGCTGGTTAGCCATAGATGCTGTTGGTAATTCTACAATTTTACCTTGTTTTACAATCAGCTCAAATTTTCTATTTGTCAAGTCATAGTTTGAAACACTATCTACAATTCCATTTTTATCTTTAGTTATAGAGGCAAATTTTACAATTCCCTTTTCATCTCTAAAAGATTTAAAGAAAACTGTTGTATCTTCAAACTCAACAACAAATGTAGGCTTTTCGAGTGTTGGTTTAATAAGACCAAAAAATCTTTCTCTACCTTTTTCATTTAATTTATCAAATTGTCTATTTTGAATGTATACTTCGCCAAATGGAGTTTGAGCCTTATTGCTTGGGAATTCATCTTTAAAATTTTCTATAGTATAATCAAGCTTTCTAAATGGTACGGCTTCTTTTTGTAAGGCATTAATATTAACCCTGCCATCTTTAAAAAAGTATTTTTTTTCTAACTGTTTAGCTTGAAATAGTACATCAGCACCATTCTCGTCAACTAGCTTTGTAGTGGGTATCTCATCTCCTATGTTGCCCCATAGCTTCATAGCACTCTCTTTGTTGCCCATAATTGCATTAAAGAAATCTATTTGCTCGTCCGTGAGCTTAAAATCTTTATCAGCGTTTGGTAGATATTCTCTATCCCATACTTGTTTTATCCATGATTTGAATTTGTCAAATACATTTTTTAGTATTTCTGTTGGTGCATTACCAGTGGCTAGATACTTTGTAAAGCTATTTGCAAATGCTTCCTCTGCTTCTCTCGCCCCTGCACCAGTAAAGTCTCCAAATATCTCTGTAGCTATTCTAAGCTCATCATATCCTTTGGAAATTAGAAATTTTTTAAATGCTTCATTTACTATAAAATGTAAACAAATACTTTATATTCTACATTTTTGAAAAAAGTTGTAAATAAATCTAATACTTCTACTTTGTCCAGTTTGCCAGCACCGGTACCTAAAAGTGGTATAGCAAGTTTTGAATCTTTAGAGCAATATTTATCTATATTGACTAGTGCATCATGTACTACTTGAATAGTTGTTGGTATCTTAATGTCTGTAATTGCTGCGTGTAATAAAGCATTAAAATTGGTTGCATTTCCCGAACTTGTTTTGACTACATTACCAAGTTTTATTGGTGCAAACAATTCCATTTCTCGTTCTATTTCAAAACCGCAATGACGCTTAATCGCCATACTTACGCCACTGCCAAGTATAAGTTTTGTATTTGAGGCATTGACTACAAAATCTGCCTTGTCAACATCTATTATATTGCCATGTATTATTTTCATATTAAAATCCCCTTGGAATAATTTTACAACTTTGGCAGATGCCAATCTCGATAATAGGCTATAAATCTAATGGTGATCCCAAAAGCAAATACCGTTAAAATAGCAAAATTATTCATTATATTAAATTCATTTAGCAGATAAAGTATTGCCCCCACAAGCAAAGCGACACTCCCATAAAAATCACTTTTTAGTAGTAATGGAACTTTATTAAGAAGCATATCACGAAGTACGCCACCACCTACTGCCGTTATGAGAGCTACAAATATCACTCCCACAAGCTCAAGATGAATACTAAGGGCGAGTAATGCACCCGTGATAGCAAAGGATACAAGTCCTAGAGTATCAAACATAATAAACAAAAAATGATTTTCAATTTCACTTTTTTTGTGTAGCTTGAACAAAAGTCCAATAGTGATAATAGCTACAACCATTAGTGCAGGCGTGCTATTGCTAAAGCTATAAGGGACTCTATCTATGATAATATCTCTCATAACACCACCACCAAGTGCTGTTAAAAATGAGACTATAAATAGACCTAAAATATCAAGATTATTTCTACTTGCTATAAATAAACCACTTAGTGCAAATGCTATCGTGCCTACTATATCTGCAATGAGAAGTATATCAAGTGACATAAGCTAAATCAGACCAACTGCGGACTTAACTATTTCAAGTTTTGCCTTGGCTATTACTCTTGCTTTTGAAGCACCGTTCGCTAATATTTCAGCAACTATTTTTGGATTTGCCTCGTAATATGCTCGTTTCTCTCTAGCCTCTGCGAATTCGCTCCATATAAGCTCTTTTAGGTGCTTTTTAAAGTGACCATACCCTTCAAGCCCACTTTTGTATCTCTCTTGGAGTCCAAGCCTTCCTTCGTTATCTAAAAATAGCGAACAGAGATTGTAAAGATTACAACCATTCCAGTCTAATGGTTCACCCATTGGAGTGGAGGATGTGACTATTTTGTTGCACTGTTTTTGTAACGCTTTTTCTTCCATAAACATATCTATTGTGTTGCCATAGCTTTTGCTCATTTTATCGCCATCAATTCCTATGATAGTGGCTACTTCATCAGAAACTATATACTCAGGAATTACAAATATATCTCCATATTCGTTATTAAATTTAGTTGCTATATCTCTGGTTATTTCAATATGCTGTATTTGGTCTTTGCCAACAGGGACTTTCCCAGTATCAAGTATCAAAATATCAGCTGCCATAAGTACAGGATATGAAAATAGAGCATGATTAGCTGGTATCCCTTTTGCTACTTTGTCTTTGTAGCTATGAGCTCTTTCTAATAGTCCCATTGGAGTGAATTTAGAGAGTATCCAATATAGCTCCATCACTTCAGGTACATGGCTTTGCACCCAAAATGTAGTTTTATTTGGATCAATACCAATAGCTAGATAATCCAAAGCCGCGTCATGAGTGTATTGGCGTAAAAGCTCACTACTTGTAGAGCTAGTTAGAGAGTGATAATTGGCTATAAATGTAAAAAGCTCATTATGTTCCTGAAGTTCTATCATTGGTTTCATTGCACCAAAGTAGTTGCCTATATGCAGTTTTCCACTTGCTTGTATACCTGTTAGTACTCTCATATTTTACTCATCGTCATCTATATCTAATCGTTCGCCTCGTTTTCGTGCTACTATATCAAGAGGCACGCCCTCAAAATCCATTTTACTTCTGATGAAATTAGCAAGATATCTAATATAGCTAAAATGTATCATCTCTGGACGATTTGAAATTAGAGCTATTTTTGGTGGTTTGGTTTCATATTGTGTAGCAAATTTAACTCTCACAACAGCACCATTATGTGATGGTATTTGGTGTCTATTCATTGCTTCACGCAATAAGTCATTAAGCTCAGCCGTTGGAATACGAACAGTATATCTGTCATATATTTTGATTATCTCTTCCATGAGTTTGTGTACTCTCAAACCAGTTTTGGCAGATATAGTGATGAATGGTGCATAATGCAAAAATTTGAGTTTATGACGAATATGTGCCTCTGTCTCTTCATAAGTTTTTTCACCCTTAATATCCCATTTATTAATTACTATAAGACACGCAAGTTTATGCTTTTCAATCATACCAGCAACTCTCTCGTCAAGCTCACTAATTCCAGCAGCTGCGTCAATAGTTAACAGTACAATATTTGCTTTTTTGAGCATTTCTTCGGTTCTAGTAAGAGCGAACTTCTCGATACCCAAAATCTTGCTTCTGCGACGAATACCAGCAGTATCTATAAAAGTAACCTTATAGTCTCCATAATCCATCTCTTCATCGATTGGGTCAATCGTAGTTCCTGCTACATCGCTAACCACACTTCTCTCTTCACCAAGCAAGGCATTTAGAAGTGAACTTTTACCAGTATTTACCCTGCCGATAATCGCTACTTTGATATGTTTATCATCTTCTTGCTCTATTGGTCGTGCCTCTTGCTCACTAAATGGGTCGAACTCCTCTTGTAGCTCAAGCTCTTCTTCTTTGGCTGGAATATATTGCTCTAGCCATGCATAAAATTGGTTCATCTCCCTATTATGACTAACAGAAATCCCAAAAGTATTTTCACTACCGAAATCCAAAAATTCCCAAAGTTTGCCATCTCGCTCTTTGTCATTGTCAATTTTGTTTACTACTAATGCTATTGGCTTACCTTGTTTTTGCAAGGAATAAAATAGTTTTTTATCTTCATCATCAGGTAAAGTTTTACCATCTACCATATAAACTATCATATCAGCACTCGCAGCAGCTCTTAGAGATAACTCTGCAACTTTACTAAACAGTTCACTAGTGTAATCAATACCACCAGTATCAATTACTTCAAATTCACGATTCCCGTTGATAGTTACTATTCTTTTTTTGACATCTCTGGTTGTGCCTGAAATATCAGAAGTGATAGCATCTCTTTGTCTAGCAAGACGATTAAACAGTGAACTTTTACCTACATTTGGACGCCCTAAAATGGCTACTTTTTTCATTTTATACCTTATTCTATATTGCCTTTATTATATCATAAACTACCTATATGCACGATTTTAGATAAAAAAGTATAAATTAGTCTCCAGTGGATATAATTCCTATAAAAAGAGATTTAGTTGATAGAAAAATTTAAAGCCTTAGATCGTGGAATAGTTATGATGCTATTAGCATCACTATGCTTTGCTATTATGGGCGGATTTGTAAAAATGCTAGTTGGTTCAATCCCTCCTATTGAGGCAGCGTTTTTTAGAAATCTATTTGGTATCGTGATTATTGGTATCACAGTCCTAAGAGTTCCTATTGTAGAGATTGGTGGAAAGCCATGGCTTCTATTTTTTAGAGGGTTTATGGGCTTTGTATCACTTGTGGCATTTTTCTACATTGTGGCTTATATTCCATTTGGTCAAGCCGCACTTTATAATAAAATATCCCCAATTTTCGTAGCTATTTTTGCATATCTGTTTTTGCGTGAGAAGTTGTCAAAATGGGCGGTTATTGCTGTTATTATTGGATTTATAGGGATATTAATGGTTGCCAAGCCTGATAGCAGTGGACTAGGAATATATGATATTATAGGGCTCCTCTCGGGTATTGGTGCTGCACTTGCTTACACTTCCATAAGGGAGCTTAGGCACTATTATGATACTCGCTCCATCGTACTCTCATTTATGATTGTTGGCACAGTTGGGCCACTGATTATGATGATGATTGGCACAATTGCTGGAGGAGATAAGAATAATATTTTTATAGCACCTTTTGTGATGCCTCATGGTATAGAGTGGCTGTGGATAATAGGGGTAGGAGTATCAGCGACAATCTCACAAGTATTAATGACAAAAGCATATGAGTACACCAAAGCTGGAATCATAGGCACCGTATCTTACTCTAATATTATTTTCGCTACTATCATAGGAGTAATGTTGGGTGATGAATTGCCTGATGTTTTGACTATTTTTGGTATAATATTGGTTATTATATCTGGGATTCTTGTCAGTATTAAACCAAATGTTAATGAAAATGAAATTCTGAAGCAATAGCTGAAGCTTGAGTGAGATGAATTAAAGTGTGGCTTTGCTATACTTTAAGAAGAATAATATAAAAAGGAAAATTATGATTTTAATCGCTGGTCCATGTGTCCTAGAGAGTAGAGATGCTGTAATGAGAATAGCCGAAGGATTGCAAAGCTACCATGAAGATTGCACAAAAGACTTTTATTTCAAAGCGAGTTTTGATAAAGCAAACCGTACAAGTATAGATAGCTTTAGAGGTCCAGGGCTTGATGAGGGTCTTAGAATGCTTGCTGAAATCAAAGAGCAGTTTGGCTACAAAATCCTCACAGATATACACGATGCATCTCAACCAAAAAGCGTAGCTGAGGTAGCTGATGTGTTGCAAATACCTGCATTTTTATGTCGCCAAACTGATTTGCTCGTAGCAGCTGCTAAAACTAACGCTGTTGTAAATATCAAAAAAGGTCAATTTCTAGCCCCAGCAGCTATGGAGCATTCGGTAGGTAAAGTACTAAAGACTAGAGGCTATGATGGAAAAGTTGATTATGAAAGTTCGAAAAAATATGGTGTTTGGCTTTGCGAGAGAGGGACTACTTTTGGATATGGTAATTTGGTTGTAGATATGAGAGGATTACCTATAATGAGAGAGTTCGCTCCTGTGATATTTGATGCCACACATTCAGTGCAGATGCCAGCAAGTGGTGGAGCTACTAGTGGTGGAGATAGCTCATTTATCCCATATCTTTCACGAGCGGCCGCAGCTGCTGGAGTTGATGGCTTCTTTTTTGAGACACATTTTGACCCGAGTATCGCTCTAAGTGACGGACCAAATATGATAAAGATGGATGATATGAATAAACTAATAGCTCAAATAGATGCCATACGAGCTATAGTAGAGTAGGCAATGCTGTCATTCTGAACTTGATTCAGAATCTAAAGCGAGATACTGAAATAAATTCAGTATGACATTGAGATGAATTAAAGTGTGGCTTTGCTATACTTTAAGAAGAAATTAAATAAAAAGGGGACAGAATGAAAATTATTGAAGGTAATTTACAAGTAGACAGTAGCAAAAAAGTAGCAATAATCAATGCGAGATTTAACCATTTCATCACAGATAGATTGGTAGAGGGTGCAGTGGATTCGTATGTGCGACACGGAGGAGACTCTGCAAATTTAGATTTAATACTTGTTCCAGGGGCATTTGAAATACCATTAGCACTTGAGAAAGCCCTTGCTAGTGGAAAATATGACGCTGTATGTTGTGTAGGTGCTGTAATCAGAGGTGCTACTCCACATTTTGATTATATATCTGCTGAAGCTACTAAAGGTGTAGCAACTGCTGCACTAAAACATGGTATTCCCGTAGCCTTTGGTGTGCTTACAGTTGATAGTATAGAACAAGCGATTGAGAGAGCAGGTACAAAAGCTGGAAATAAAGGTGGTGAGGCTATGACTGGTCTAATTGAACTTATTAATCTATATAGTGAGCTTAACTAATGGCAACTAGACAGCAAGCAAGAAGTGCGGTTGTAGGGCTTTTATATGCATACGATTTGGGCAATGAGACAATCGGTACATTTTTCGATGAGATACTTGAAGAGCAAAAGATAAGAAACAAACAACGAGAGTTCTCAAATGAACTATTCAAAGGCACAATAGATAATCTAGCCATGATAGATAATGAGCTTAGCAAACATCTCTCTACTTGGGACATGGATAGTATTGGTAAAATTGAAAAAGCGATTATGAGACTTGGAGCGTATGAGATTATGATAGCTGGTACTGATAGAGCAATAATTATCAATGAATGCGTAGAGCTAGCAAAAAATCTAGCCGATGAAAAAGGTCCAGCATTTATAAATGGCGTACTTGATTCCATAGGTAAAGAGCCAAAGAGCAAAAGTGACGAAGAAGAATAAAATATGACAACAAGCAGGATGAGTATCGATGAAGCAGTAGAGCTTATCGAAAATGTGGACTTGAAAACTCTTGGTCGCATGGCTATGGAGAAAAAAAAAGAGCTACACCCTGATGGTATTACGACTTTTATTGTAGATAGAAATATTAACTATACAAATGTTTGCTGGGTGGATTGTAAATTTTGTGCATTTTATCGCCATGAAAAAGATGAAGATGGATATATTCTTACATTTGATGAGATTGATGAGAAGATAGATGAACTTATTGCTATTGGCGGTACTCAGATACTGTTTCAAGGTGGCGTACATCCACGGCTTGAAATTGAATGGTATGAGGATTTAGTGGGACATATTCACGATAAATACCCGACTATTACCATTCATGGTTTTTCTGCTATTGAGATTGATTATATAGCAAAACGCTCTAAAATTTCTATTCATGAAGTCTTAAAACGATTAAAAGCAAAAGGCCTTAGCTCTATTCCTGGAGCAGGAGCTGAAATCCTAAGTGATAGAGTTCGAGATATAATTGCACCAAAAAAACTTGATAAAGATGAATGGCTTGAAGTTCATAGAGAGGCTCATAAACTAGGAATTATGTCTACAGCAACTATGATGTTTGGGACTGTGGAGACTACTAGAGAGATAGTAGAGCATTGGGAATATATCCGTTCACTCCAAGATGAAACAGGTGGATTTAGAGCCTATATCATGTGGTCATTCCAAGGTTCGCACACACAACTAAAAGCCGAAATGCCAGAGATAGAAAAACAATCATCAAGCAGATACTTAAGGCTTTTGGCAGTATCAAGGCTATTTTTGGATAATTTCCAAAATATACAAAGCTCATGGGTAACTCAAGGTAGTTACATAGGTCAAATGGCACTTCTTTATGGAGCAAATGATTTAGGCTCGACTATGATGGAAGAGAATGTAGTAGCAGCAGCTGGAGCAACAAACTGTATGAATACTGATGAGATGATAACGCTTATTAGAGATATAGGCGAACATCCTGCAAAGCGCAATACTGCGTATGAAATTTTAGAGAGATATTAATCTCTATGCGTTATTTAATAATATTTTTTTTAGGAGTTTTTGCAATGGCAACAGATTTACAGTATATAGATATCAAAGGTGAAAAGATACCTATGGTATTTGAGTCAAATCAGCAATTACCTATTGTGACAATGCAGTTTATATTTGAACATAGTGGCTCACTCAATACAAGCAAAGATGCATTAGGTGAGCTTAGCTCAAAACTTCTAAATGAAGGCACTAAAAAAGATGGGAGTACAGGTTTTGCTACTAAGCTTGATAATCAAGCACTAACACTTTCTTCGTATGTAGGTAGAGAGAGCTTTGTAATTGAAGTTAGTGGCTTAAAAAGTGAATTTCCAAAAGGCGTCGAGCTATTAAAAGAACTCTTAAAAGATCCCAATTATACATCTGAGACTCTATCTAAAATCAAAAGACAAAAGATAGGTAGTTTGCGTGCAAAATTAAGCGATTATGATTATATAGCTAATATTGGTTTACGAAAATTGCTTTTTGAGGGAACGCCGTTGGCTAGGTCGTATGAGGGACAGCCAAAAGAGATTGGTTTGATTACACTTGAAGATATAAAGAGTTTTTTAAATACACATTTAGGCTACAATAACGCTCTAGTCTTAGCAGGTGGAGATATAACTCAAGATGAGGTTGTAAAATATAGTAAAGAGATACTTGAAGCTCTCCCTAATGTTAAAACTACACCATTAGCACCTGTATCCGCTCGAGCTATACCAAAAACAGAGTTTCATAATCAAAAAGATACACAACAAGCCTATGTCTATTTTGGGGCACCATTTCACTATTCTTATAAAGAGCCAGACCAGTACAAAGCCAAAATTATGGAATATATACTTGGTAGTGGTGGTTTTGGTAGTCGCATAATGGAAGAGATTAGGGTAAAAAGAGGCTTGGCATATAGTGCATACGCTTCGCTAAACCGCACTAAAAATAATAGCCACTTGAGCGGTTACTTGCAGACAAAATTAGAGAGCCAAGATGAGGCTATGAGAGTAGTCAAAGAAGTTATAGATGATTTTGTCAAAAATGGTATTACAGAAGAAGAGCTAATTGGAGCTAAAGAGTTCTTAGTAGGTAGTGAGCCACTTAGAGTAGAGACACTATCACAAAGACTTAATCGTGGGTATGATGAGTATTATAATGATAGAGAACAAGGATATAGCAAAACGCAACTAGAGCTACTATCAAAAGTGAGCTTAAAAGAGATGAATGAGTTTATAGCTTTACATCCTGAAATACGAGACTTATCATTTTCAGTGGTTACAAAAGCAAAATAAATATGACATTTTGATATATTTTTGAGTCTTTTTTCTCATTTAGGTAAAATATCGTTAAAGGATACCTAATGATAGAGAGTGAAGACAAGGCACTATTTTCAAAATTAAAAATATATACCTTGCTAGATTTAGCGCTTATAATACCCAGTGGATATGATGACACGACACTATCAAAAAAAATAGAATTAGATAGCGTCATAACAGCACGAGCAGTAGTGCTGAAACTGAAAAATGTCAATGGCAAACTACAAATAGTTTTTAATCTAATTGATTTTAAAACAAATATAAGTGCTACTTTTTTTAAAGTTATGCCATACCATTATGCTACATTCGCACCAAATACAAAACATTTCTTGCAAGGTAAAGTAGGTCAATATAATGGCTTTTGGCAATTAACGCAACCAAAAAAAATCACAACTCCAAATCAAATAGTTCCAAAATATAAAACGATATTAAAAACAACAGAACTAAAAGATTTAATAAAAAAATATGTCACAATAGAGAATTTAATCTCAAGTGGGCTTGATGAAAAAATATCAAAAGCTATCTATACGCTTCATTTTCCAAATACGCTAAGCGATATATTCGAAGATAAATCATACAAGAGTGATATTATATATGCACTAAAATATACAGAAGCACTAAATCATCTAAAAAAACTCAAAGGCAAGAGAGTAGATTATCCACCAAAGGTAGAATTGAATGGAAGGATTGATAAGTTTTTAGAGCAATTACCATTCAGGCTCACGAACGAACAATTAAAATGTATAGAAGATATAAAAATAGATTTCGCTAGTAGCACAAAAGCAACAAAACGAATGGTCGTTGGAGATGTTGGTAGTGGAAAGACAATGGTAATTTTAAGCTCAGCGATGATGGCGTTACCGCACAGAAGTGTGCTTATGGCTCCTACTTCACTTTTGGCACTTCAGCTTTATGAAGAGGCTAGCAAATATCTCTCATCTTTTATGAAAATAGCTCTAGTGACACAAAAAACAAATCATAATGACTATAAAGAAGCCCATTTGATAATTGGCACTCATGCATTACTTTACAAAGAAGATTTGGGCGAAGTAGGGCTTGTAATGATAGATGAGCAACATCGTTTTGGTACAGCTCAGAGGCAAAGATTGGAGTGTGGATTTGTGGAGAATAAGAAAAAGCCTCATATGTTACAGTTCTCGGCTACTCCTATTCCTCGTACTCAAGCCATGATGAACTCCGCCCTTATAGATGTAAGCCTAATTACAACCACACCATTTACAAAAGATATAGCCACAAAGGTAATATCAAAATCAAATTTTGCCGATTTATTGTGTCGAATCAGAGATGAAATAGAACAAAATCATCAAGTGCTTATAGTCTATCCATTGGTGAATGAAAGCGAACAGATACCATATCAATCACTAGATGTTGCCAGAGGTTTTTGGGAGAAAAATTTTGATAATGTCTTTGTAACGCACGGCAAAGACAAAGACAAAGAAAAGGTGCTAATGGAGTTTAGAGAAGAAGGAGATATTTTACTAGCGACTACAGTTGTGGAGGTGGGGATATCATTGCCTAGGCTAACAATGGTAGTTATCGTGGGGGCAGAAAGGCTTGGGCTTGCTACCTTGCATCAGCTACGAGGTAGAGTTGGGCGAAATGGACTAAAGAGTTATTGCTATTTATATACTAATAGTAGTGAGCCAAATAAAAGATTAGATATTTTTACTAAAACAATGAGTGGCTTTGATGTAGCAAAGCTTGATTTACAGTTTAGAAATAGCGGAGATATACTTGATGGCACTATCCAAAGCGGTATAAAATTTAGATGGCTAGATATGGGAAATGATGAAGATATAATAATAAAAGCTAAAGAGTGTTTATAAGTGATTAACTTTATTTTAGTATAATATAATTAAATAAACTAAAAAGAGTAATGTGCAGATGAAAATTAAAATTATTATATTATTAGCAGTTTGTTTCTCATCTCTAAATGCTGATTATTATCTTCAATCAAGTACTAGAGAACCTAGTAAAATAGACAAAATGGATAAAGCTGTTGTTGGCGATATGGAAAATATTCCTCAAGATTTAAGCTATTACGCTGCAAAAATAAAACCGATAGACTATGCAAAACAAAAAGCACAAGATGATGAATATAATAAAAAGTATTTTAATCCATGGAACATAGAAGCCCTTGATATAAATAGTAGAGACTTTGGCTGGGAAGCTCGTTTCGTAAAGAGTAAACCTATTTATCGTGAAGATAGATCTCTTTATGGAGCAAATTATTATGACTATTGGATATATAATTCTGCAATGTGGAAATATAATACAGTCAAAGCAAGAGCAATTACGGTCAAAAGAGTTGACTTGAAATCTTTGCCGATGAGTGATGCATATTACCGTGATCCAGCTCAAACTGGTGAGGGTTTCCCTTTTGACTATAATCAAAATAGCTCATATGCTATTAATATGCCATTATTTGTTTCGCACTATTCAGTAGACGGTTTATGGGCATTTGTGCATGGTGCTTATGCATTTGGCTGGGTCTGGAAACAAGATATAGCACTTGTTGATGATGAATTCATCTCAAAATTCAGAAATGGAAATTATGCCATAACAATTGAAGATAATTTACGATTAAAAAACGAAGCAACATCTATTAGTCTAGTCAAACTCGGTACTATTTTCCCGTATGATAGAGATGGCTATTTGTTTGCTACTAGGGATGCAAATGGTATGGCAGTATTACAAAAAGCCCTCCCTGTAACTGCAGGAATGATAGCCAAAAAACCAGTTGCGTTTACTCCAGAAAATATAGCAAAGATAGCCACTGCATTTGTTAATGAACCATATGGTTGGGGTGAGAGTTGTGAGACTAGAGATTGTTCTGCATTAACTAGAGATTTTTTTGCTCCATTTGGTATATTTTTACGCCGTAACTCGTCGCAACAAGCAGGTGATGGAACCAGTATATCGCTTGAAGGATTAACAAAAGAGGAGAAAAAAGCAAAAATTTTAGCAAATGCTGTGCCTTTTCGCTCGATGCTTTTTGTGCCAGGACATATAGTGCTTTATATTGGAGAGTATAACAATGAACCGATAGTTATGCACGCATACTGGGGTATTCGCCAAAAAGACTATAAAAAGCTTATCACTGGACGGACAATTATTACCACAACAGAACCGGGTAAAGAGATGGAAAATATAAGACCAGAGAGCCAGCTTATCGAGACACTAAAAGAGATTATATCTTTTTAACTCTTTGTGATATAATTCCATATGATAAATATAAAAACATTCACAACACCTATAATCGCTGGAAAATTCAAGGGTAAAATGATACTAATCCCTGATATTAGTACTACTAGAAGCTCAAAATCAATTTTAAAAGAGTCATTTTTTAACACATTACAATTTGACATAATAGACAAAAACTTTGTAGAGGTATTCGCAGGTAGTGGCTCTGTAGGACTAGAAGCACTCAGCCGTGGAGCAAATCGAGTCTATTTTATGGAAAAAAATAGCGATGCCTTGGAGATTTTGAGACATAATGTAGCCAGACTTGAGCCACAAAAATGTACAATTATCAAAGGTAATAGTTTTGCTAAATTTGAGGCGTTATATAATGAGATTAAGAACTTAAAAGTAAAAACATACTTCTACTTTGATCCACCATTTGCCACTAGAGTTGGCATGGAAGATATTTATGATGACACAATAGCTTTGATAAAATCCATAGAACGAGATGTGTGTGAGATGGCTATAATTGAACATATGAATACTCTTGAATTACCTCTTGAAATTGGAGAATTGATACTTCAAAAACAAAAGAGATTTGGGAAAAGTGTTTTAAGCTATTATAAGTTTACATAAAACTTTAACAATGAATTTCTTCTTTAATACTTTTTTATAAAAGTATTGCAAAAATCGTCACATTCACGAATCGCTCACTATTTTCACAAAGCAAAAATTAGTGGCTTTCGTGGCGTTCATGTGACACCATTCAATGGCTTAATATAATCCAAACTTACCATCTGCTCTTTTATACATAACTCTCATATTAGCATCACTATCATTAAATACGATAAATTGTCTATTGGTTTCAAGTTTTAGATGTGATACCGCTTCATCAAAATCTATTGGTTTGTGAAGTTCTAAGTCCATTGGGATAATTTCAGGTTCTTCCTCTCCCACATATTCGCTAATTGCTGCAGCGTCACTGCCCAAATCTTTAAAGCTAGTGATTTTATGATTTTTAATCTTTTCGCTGTGTCTTGATAATACTTTTTTGACTCTCTCTATAGCTATATCTATGGCTGCGTATGTGTCTTTGTCTTTTTGAGATACTACAACTGTATTTTTGTCTTTCAGATTTATTACAAACTCTACCATGAAACCTTTTTTGCCATTTTTCTCATCTGCTGATATTAGGGTAGATACTGATATGATATCAAGGTTATATTTTTTTAGCTCATTTATTGCATTGTTGGCATACTCTTTGATTGGTTCTGTTAATTCAAAATGTCTTCCTACGATACTTCTGTTCATGGTGTGTCCTTTTGTATATAATTACGGGGTTAATCCGTATTTATATTGTAGCACAAATGCTAGGCAAATCGTAAAAATAATTATATTTTTTGTAAAGTTCTTTTGAAGTAAGTTGTTATTGGGGCATTGGCAGGGTCGATAGGATTTCTGTATTGTACGGTTGTATCTACTATAATATTTGATGTGTTTCCTACAACTGTACAGGCTTGTGTTGTGTCATTTAGAACCCATGTTATTGTAGCATTCGCCTCATATCCTGATCCATCTGCAAAGTTACCTACACTGCCATTCGAGCTTGTTATGCACCCATCGGTTCTATCGTCTTGTGTGGCTTTTAATATAGCTAGTTCCGTGAAGCTTTTAGCGTACAATGCTGCTTGTTCATGGCGGTACTGCTCTACTGTACTATTTGTGGTTGTGGCTGCCATATTGAGCATTAGCATAGATATAGTAGCTAGTATCAGTATGACAAATATAGCAGTAACCATCGAAAATGCTTTTCTCATCTTATGACCACCTTTTCTTTACATAATGTGACTGGTGGAGTGTTTGCATTATTGCCGATAGATTGTTGTACGCATATTTTAAATCTGATGGCAGCATCATATTGACTAAATTTAAATACAGTTACATTGTTTAGTAGCGTTACCCTAGAAACACCGTTACTTGTGTATTGCTCACCTTCCCATGGCTGGTAGTTATAGTATAGATTTAAATCACACTCTGATACGCCATCACCATTTCTATCGGCACAATCTTCTGGCACTAGAGCGTATGCACTCCACGCTAATACGAAATGTTCTGATATTGCTTTTAGACCAGCTGGCATAATTAGTCCAGTCTCTGTCGCAGCAGTTGCCTGAATAGCACAAGAAGTATTAGCAGGACTAGTCATCCCCATACATGCAGGTGAATATTGTACTAAAGGTGTTGAAGTAAATGAGTTTGCGTTAGTTTTAAAAATTACAACTGGTTGTTGGGCAGTGCCATTTAGACCAACTTCTCCATTTGATAGGTTAGATATTATCGTATTAGCAGTTAGAAAAGCACTACCATTTGATGTACAACTTGTTTGCGTAGCTGTAGCAGTATTGCAAAATCCACTCCACACTCCTGTATTAAATCCATCATTATCCACACCTATCCACTCTAAGGCAGTGTATTTTTCACCTGTATCAGCCAATGCGATGTCGCTCAATAGTCTAAAATCAGTAAATGGAGCCGCTGGATTTTTTGCAACTATACTCCATGGAACTGCACTAGCCAAGCGGTTTGCTATCTGGACGGCTGCTAGCTCCGTCTTTGCTGCCGCAGCGGCTGCCGCTTTTTGTGGTATATAGCTTTGATATACTTGCACTATCACGCTAGAGCTAATGGATGCTATTATGCCAAGTATCACTATCACAAACACAAGCTCAAGCATACTAAATGCACTTCTGAAACTATATTTTTTTTGATTAATTATCATAATACTGGTTGCACCTCATTTAGTGTTGGTGCCCCAATATTACAGCTAAATCCATGAAGAACTATATTTTTATTTATCATCATTTCAGAGTCTGTATTTGTAGATGTTAATGTTACGGTTACTCTTTTGATATTGGTAGTACCTGCACTAACTGCAACTGGATTAAATGTATAGTCATTTGCCAAAACCGGATCAGTAGAATAATTAACTGTAGATGTCAAAATCATATCTTTATCGATTATATCTCCTTTGCTACTGCTTTGCTCTTCGTAATTGAATAAAGAAATTGTTGTTGCTGTTCCATCAAAGTCATCCATATCATTGGAACCCTCATCAGTGCTCGTTGCTATACGAATCACCCCATGAATATCTGCTATTGGTCTACCAACAGCTCCAGGTCTATTTGCTACACTGGCTACTTCTGTATCAGTAGATAATATCGGAGAGCCATCAATAGATGCGTCTTCTTCATCCCAATAAAGAGATAAGATATTTTGCATTTGAGCGGCAGCTGCCGCTACTGATTCTTGGTTTATGGCACTCTCTCCACTCTTTGCAGCTTGGGCTGTGATATTTGGGATAGCTAGCATAGCAAAGCCCATGACTACTATGGCAAATATCAGTTCTATCATAGCAACAGCTTTTCTTTTGTGTGTCATAGTTATTACCATGATAATCTTTTGGAATCAGGATTTGCGTTCATATTGACAACATTACCAGTTTCACCTTTACCTGTCCATATCATTCTTGGACTTATCCACTCTAGATTAAATCTTGGTATACCATCAGCATCCGTCGCCGAATATAAAAGCCAAGGACTTGGAGTCACAGTATATTGCACTAATTGATCTCTGTTAGCTATAGGAAATGCGAATGTCATCTCAGCAGTACTTCCTGCTGTAAATTGTTTAGCGCCTACAGGATTTACCCCATCTATTGTTGCAAGTCCGTTATCCATTGTGATAGAGTTGATGTGCCCATCATTCTCATGACTTATCATCCTAAACCAAGAGGCTATTGTTGGTGTAGGCTCAAATGCAAGATGTGGTGCTTTGCTATAATCATCGCACTTAGTATCCACATCATCTACGCAATAGCCTAGCACAGATAATGAGCCAAGAGTATTAGCTGCTGTAATACCCTTTGTTATCTCCATGATAGCACCACGTACTCTTGCGTATATAAATGTATAGTTTTTATTATACGCTATCTCATCAGCCGCACTATAATCACTTTTCATTTCTGCGGATGCACTAATTCTGAGTTCACTATCATCTAAAAGTATAGATTTTAGTTTTTTAAAAGCTATGACGACAGGATTTAGTACCTTATCAAATATTTTTTCTATATTATATAACATTGTCATTGAACTTGTACCGTTATTCTCTTTTTGAAATTTATCTTTAGGTATAGTTATAAACTGATTCGGTAAAGCATTGCCAATAGTTGCATTTTCTTCATTGTTTGATCGGCTGTATTTTAAATTGACTATTATTTCACTGTTATCACTCAAGTTTTTTGCAGTCATAGTTGACATTGAACTATTGAAATCCATTGAAATATTAACATCACTAGCAGCACATTCATTTACAAAGTTTTTTGTAGCTATTCCTTCATAATTTTGTGCATTTAAAGCACCTTCTACTTTTATGGACATATTTTTATCTAGCGGTCCCATATATAGCCATTTTTTGCTAGTTGGGTTACTCATGACCATAGAGCCAATAGCTATTTTAGCTGGCAAAAAATTCAGGTTTATAGGGCTAAAATAATCATCTCCTTTGTCAGAGAGAGTTTGGCATCCTACCTCATTGCCCAAGGCATTTGAGTCACCACTTGCAGATTTGCAATCAGCTCCTACAAATGGTTTATAAATATATCCTTCTTGGTCAACCTGTGTCCATGTGTTATCTATCATAGCAAGTTTATATTTGCCTACTTCTGGCTCGTGAGTCCTGTATGACATATCACTCTTTATAGGGTTGTTTCGCCCATTTAATATCTCTACTGGCAATTTAAGATGAGTAGTGGCATTACACTTTGTTGTGTCGTCACTAAATATCATTACAAAAAGATCTACCGTTTTATCCAATGAAGATAAAAGGTCGTTTGCAATAGTTGTTTCGCTATTGTTGAGATTATAATATCCTTCTGAGATATCATTTTTCTGATATTGCGTAGCATTTATTTCTACGGCATATTTATATCCACTGACTAGATTTTTAATTGGCTGATTGTCAATATTTTGTGTTATCCATTTTGATACAGTATTTGTCGTTTGATTATTATCACCAACTCTGAGTCTAAATCCATCTGGTCTAACCGAAAAATTATCCCTTGAGCAGTATGGTTTCCCATAGTATTTTTTAAGACAACTGTAACATGTCTCATCACTATCACCACTTTCACAATCCGCACTACACATATTTGGAGTTAAAGTAGAATAATCTGTTGTATAAAGATCCTTGAAACAGTCACTTGTGAAGTTTGTACAACTGTGTTTTACTAATGTTTGATTTCCATCAGTTAGTGTCCAGACTCTCATCGCAGCATTACGAAGTGCTACTTTATTTAGTTCGTTTGGTATATTTATATCGACTTTTGCTGTATTGTTAAAAGGAAAAAAGATTTTAGCGTTATCCCTCCACGGTATAGCATTGCTACTATCCTCACATACTCTGTCATAAGATGATGTAGCATTACTCTCAAATCTACCTACATTAATTAGTTCTAGTTCAGTAACAATTCCATCAATCGGTGCTAAAGCCGTATAATTGCTAGCCGCACTATAGCTTACTACTTGCATATCGAAAGCCCTACCTACTACTTGAGTGTAGAGCCGATAATCACTAGCGTCCTTTCTCTCCACATTAAACTGCAACCACTGCGGAGCATAGGCTAAGCTCCCCTCGCATCTAGGAAGAGAGCCGTTTGCTGTAGAGAGTGCAAAAGGAGATGCTGCTGTCGAGGCGTCATTGTCCAAATCCAATGCACCCTTAACATTTGCATCAAAACGAAAAGGCTTACCGTCTGCTTGAAGGATAGTATGTGCTACTCTAGCGTAGATGCTTTTAAAGGCATCTATAATACCACCAGTAGTAGAATTGTTTGCACCGATGGAGATATCTTTAAATAAGCTACTAATCAATATAGCTGGTTCATACCAATTTATATCAGGTGGTTGTACACTACTGTGAGCCAAATCAAAATCCAAAATACCAGTACGGTTTATGTCCACACTCAAGCTCGCATTTTGTATAGGAAAGTCACTCTCTTCTGATCTAACAAACAGTTTGATATAGAGTGGGTCTCCAGTCGCAGATGGAAGTGTCATGGACCTATCCTCTGCTATTGGCACTGATACATAATCTCCCATAGTAGCATCAAAATCATAACATAAGTTTGGGCGATAAAGTTCAGCCGAGAAAGCTATCATGCTAGGCGTATAATAATCTAGACTGGAATCCAATTTGAGTGAAACTGAGCTTGCATTGGCATTACTATCTCTAAGAGCCGTCATAATGGTACTAGTATCATATCTATCTATATCTATACCATTTGTGTTGTCCATATCATTGAGTGTATTTGTACTAGATCTTGTGATTCCCGCAACTCTAGCATCGAAGATATTATTTACATCTATTGCACCAGGCATATTCTGACCATTTAGCGTCATATGATCTGTTTTGTACTCCTCCTCACCTTCCCCCGCAAAAGAGGTAAACTGAGAAGATACCTCACCACTTTTTGGTAGTTTAAACCCAGATATAGTAATAGATCTAGCAATAGAACTAGACACTGTTGCAAACCCATCATAAATAGAGATATTTCTAGCTTTTCCTAATGCATTTTCTTTGTAGATAACTACAAGTGACCAACCAGCATAGTTTCCTAGCTGAGATTCTCTGCCTTCATTAGCCGTGATATTTGCCACAGTAAAAGTATGTACCCCATTAGCAAGTCCATAGCTTTGTAGATGAGCAGTTACATCAGTAAATGCAGCATAAGTTGTACCATTTGCTCCATACCGGTTGTCATAATGCAGTTTATCGGCACTTATTTCATGATATGAGCTTTCACTATCTATTTTAAGGAGTATCTTGTTTGCATTTGTTGTTTTAATATCAAGAGAACTATCAGTAGTAATATCAAAGTTACTAAAGGCAGTAGCACTTGTAGCGTAAGCTCTTCTTTGCGGATAGGATCCATCTTCATTATTGGCATTTCCTTGCCAAAACAGTCCTGCCCATACTATACTTTTAGATCCAACTGAAGCATTATTCTCATATGTTTCTGGGATTTCAATAGATGAGCTTGTAGAGTTCCATGTGCCAGTATGTGTATCTATATCTATATATTTGCTCATATAGTTATTGTCATTATAGTCATGACTATCACTACATGTGCCTCCGTACGCACTTTCTGAGGTTGTGATACACTCTACTGTATTTCCTGCAATTGCATAATTGCCTATCATGTTTCTAGTGTCTATTGGATTGATAATAGTAAAATCCACATAGCCAGACTGATAAGCAGTAGAGAGAGAGATCGTAATTGTTGCAGTTGCTGTATTTGTTGCTCCATACGTATCTTGAATAGTATATGTAAATGAATCCGACCCTACATATCCTGCGGTCGGAACATAAGTGAACTGTCCATTTGATGCTATAGAAAGTGTTCCGTGCGAAGGATTGGTGCTTGAGGTAACCGTTATCCCTAAACCCACATCGTTTGTTATAACATTTCCTGTCAATGTTCCATTAGGTTTCATGGCAAAATCATCATCTATTGCATCTGCTGAAGCAATACCGACACCACTGATAGTGAAATTATATGGGTTTTCATTGGAATCGTTATTGGCGATATTTAGCGTCGTAGATCTAGTACCTATAGCACTAGGATTGAACCTAACAGTAAATGTGGTCGACCCGCCTACCGCTACAGATCCAGCGGGAGCGGTAACTACCAAGAAATCGCCGCTATTGCCTCCTGAAAATGCCACACCCGTGATAGTAAGTGTTGCAGCACCTGTGTTTTGGATAGTATAAGTTTTGTCAATCGTGCCACCTGTAACCCCAGTGCTACCAAAACTCGCATCCACACCGCCATCTGCAATACCTGCCACATTGATTTCAGGAGCAGGAGTATAGTTGATAACAAAATTATCCATATACAAATCTTCCGCATTATTATTGGTATTTGGCATAACATTCACGACAAGCTGTCCGCTTGCGTTTAATGTGGCAGAAAAAGAGAGATTACCGGCAACATTTGAGTTGTACACACTAATTCCGTTTGCTGTGATTTGGGTCACATCATCATTTTCCCATACACCAATCTCGGTAGTAGTCACAGTTATATTGACAGTGGCATTGGCGTATGCCGCACCCAAACTAAAGGTTTTAGTCGCCGCATCATCTCTATCCATAAATAGCTGTCCACCATTTCCAGAATTCCATATGACATTTGTTCCACTCCAACCGTCTTCGTCAGTAGTAAAAGCATCAGTATCAAGTACTACAGCCCATACACCAATAGTTAGTAAAAGTAATGATATGATTACGAGAAACAATTTTTTCGAAGATTTAACAGTTTTCATCTTTTTATCCTTTTGGTGCATGTATCAAATTCAACTATCGCACCACTCTTATATAATAATAGTATTATTTGCTTTAAACTAATATTAAGAAAAATATATTTTAATATTATTTGCTGGGAACAAAATTTTGCAATTTTTCTATAATCATTGTATCATTAGCAATCTTTCTAAGCTGTTCATTGGAAATACTATTACCTACTAATGAAACCAAAAAGCGTCGATTGACTAGAAAAGTAAGCTTGGATTGCTCCATTTCTCCTTTTTGGATTTTCTCTTCCACTGCTTTTACACCTTGTATAGTTGTGGATTTTAAATATCCATCTTTTGTTTTTATATTTAGTTTGGCATCCATAGTTGGCTTGATGAGTGCAACAAGCTTTGCCCCCTCTGCTCCTGCACCATCAGTGATAGACACAGTTAATCTTTGCTCTTCATTAGTATAAACAAGTTCTGCCAAATTGAGATTAGAGTAGCCAATAGATGAGCTAACTCTTCTAAAATCTCCTATATTTTCACCCAAAATATCTTTTATATTGTTTATGATGATTGGTTTGGTACTTGGTAATTTTTGTACGGTATATTGTTGTCCTATATTGCTTCTATTTGTTTCATTTGAGATTTTATCCTTGCAGCCAATTACAGCAAAGAATATGAATATTAATAAAATACTCTTCATTGTGTTACCTTAAACGCTTGTTTTATTGATTTTATAAATGCACTTCTAACTCCACCATCCTCAAGTGCGGAATATCCAGCAGCAGTAGTACCAGCAGGACTCATCACACTATCTTTTATGAGAGCAGGGTGAGTGGCTGATATGAGTGGAGCGAACCCACGAAATAGAGAATTCACAATAGCAATGCTGTCACTTCGTTTAAGTCCTTGTGCTACGCCACCGTCCATCATCGCCTCAGCTACGAGTGCGAGATATGCAGGACCACTTCCAGCCACTGCTGTGGCGATGTCTAGCTCTTTTTCGCTACTTAGCCACATGGTATCTCCTATGGCAGACATGATTTCTATCGCTTCATCTTTAAATCCATCATCACCAACCAGCGTGGTAGTAGAAAGAGCGAACTGTGCCGCGATATTTGGCATAGCTCGTACTGTATATTCGGACATGATAGCATTTTTCAAATCCTCTATTTTTGTACCTGCCAGTATAGATATAACTGCTCTTGCTTTGCCTGTGAGTTTACTTGCTACATCAGCTAGTGCATTAGGTTTTACGCATAATATTACTATTTTATCATCAATATTAAAACTATCAAGATTATGAACCTTTATATCGTTACAAATTTTATTTGTCATATTCATAGCTTTGATAGTATCTTTGGCCACTATCTCTAGTTCAAATTTATCTTTTAATCCAACTACTAGTGCTTTTGCCATCGCACCATTTCCTATTATTGTGAGTTTCATTTTACATACCCCTTTGCATCTTTAGTAACATTGTATCAAATATCATAATGTTTTTACCTATTTTGAGGTATGATATTGAAAATAAATCATGGAGTTTATATGCAAAAGATTAAATTTATATCAAGCTTGGTCGTGGCAGCTGCCATATTTCAAGGGTGTTCTACGAAAGTCAAAACTGAAGAGTACAACAATTCAGCAGAGGCTTGGTATCAAAAGATTGGCAATAGTGTGGCCTCAAAGAACCTAGATAAGGCTGATCAATATTTTGTGTCACTAAAAAGTGAGCATGCAAATTCTGAATATATTAAAGAATCTATAATGTTACTTGCAAATGCTCACATGGATAGCGATGAGTATCTGTTGGCTTCGTTTTATTATGATGAGTATATCAAAAGATTTGGCAATAATTCATCGCCTGTAACTATGCAATATGTAGATTTCATGAAAATAAAAGCAGCATTTTTAGGTATTAAAAAACTAAATCGTGACCAAAAATTAATTATTGACACGATAGAAAACGCATCAGGCTTTGGGGTCAAATATCCTAATTCTGAATATAATCCACTGGTAAATTCAATGCTTATAAGACTGCAAATGGGTCAATATATGCTAAATGAAAATATAGCATCACTGTATGACCGCACTGGTAAACCTGAAGCTGCAAAGATATATAGAGCCAAAAATAGTTCATCAGCGATAAAGCTTGATGATATCGCTATGCCTGAAGCTGGGATTATTGATTCTTTTTTTGATTGGTAGTAATATGGCTTAAACTTGTTTTTACACTTTTTGGATAAAGTAACAATACTTTATATTTAGGAGTACTATTTATGCAACTTAGTAATTACGATAATTTCCCTACATCTTTGCCAGTCGTGGTCGAAGATGAACTTTTTTTATACCCATTTATGATAAGCCCTATATTTCTAACAAATCAAAAAGATATTGATGCTGCAAAGTTTGCTATGGAGAATGATTCGCTTTTATTTGTGACATCCACAAATGACGACAGCTCAAAGAATGCTCTCCATGAAATAGGTGTCATAGGCTCTATAATGAGAAAAGTTCATTTGCCTGATGGCAGAGTTAAGCTACTGTTTCAAGGGTTATCAAAAGGTAAAATAGATTCCATTGAAGAGAATGATACAATCATAAAAGCAATCATATCCATAGTAGAACACGAAGTGTACAATGCCACAAGCATAAACGCTATTATGGAAATAATGAGAGATAAAATCAAAACACTATCTTCTGTAAATAGTACTTTTTCTCCTGATTTATTAAAAGCAATAGAAGAAAATGACGAACCATATCGCATAAGTGACTTGATAGCTTCAATGCTAAAGCTTGATAGAGTAGTTGCATATGAACTATTCAAAGAAAATGATATAGAAAAAAGACTTATGTCAATCATAGATATAATCAGTTCACAAATAGAATCTACAAGGCTCCAAAAAGAGATACGAAGTAAAGTTCATACAAAGATAGAACAAAATAACAAAGAGTACTTTCTAAAAGAGCAACTAAAACAAATACAGCATGAATTAGGAAGTGATAACAATCGTGATGAAGAAATTGCTGCATTTAGGGTTAAAATAGAGGCAATAAAACCTCATATTAGCGAAGATGCCTATAAAGAGGTTAATAAACAGCTTGAGAGATTATCAAGAATGCACCCTGATAGTGGAGATGCTAATACTTTACAGAGTTATCTTGAATGGACGCTTGAGATGCCTTTTGGTAAATTTGGTAAAAAGCGAATCAAGGTAAGTGATGTCCAAAAAGAGCTTGATAACGATCACTACTCATTAGAAAAGCCAAAAGAGAGAATAGTGGAGTTTTTCTCGGTGCGTGAAATGGCGATTTTGAGAAAAGTCAAAAATAAAGATATTAATGGTGCTATTTTGTGCTTTTATGGACCTCCAGGTGTGGGTAAAACTTCACTTGCCAACTCAATAGCAACAGCTTTGGGACGACCACTTGTTCGTATAGCTCTAGGTGGACTTGAAGATGTCAATGAACTTCGTGGTCACCGTCGCACCTATGTTGGGGCAATGCCTGGACGAATTGTGCAAGGGTTTATCGAGGCTAAAAAAATGGACCCTGTTGTGGTTCTTGATGAGATTGATAAAGTAGGTAGAGGTGGCAGGGGCGACCCTAGCTCAGTTCTGCTTGAAATTCTTGACCCTGAACAGAATAAAAACTTTAGAGATTATTATCTGAATTTTGGAATAGATTTAAGCAAAGCAATATTTATAGCAACTGCTAATGATGTAGGGCAGATACCAGCTCCACTGCGTGATAGGATGGAGTTTATAGCACTTAGTAGCTATACACCAAATGAAAAGTTTGAGATAGCAAAAAGATATCTAATTCCTCAAGAGCTACATAAACACGCACTCAAAGATGGAGAGGTAAATATCTCTGATGATGCCCTGCGTTTGCTAATAGAAGAGTATACGAGAGAAGCAGGTGTGCGAAATCTAAGACGAAAATTAGCCACTATAATGCGTAAAGGCGTGAGAGAACTTTTGGAGGATAAAACTTTAAAAACTGTGGAGATAACTGTTGAGAATCTAGCTACATATGGGGACAAAAAAGCATTTGAGATAACCGCTGTTAATGAAGCCCCACAAGTTGGCGTAGTAAATGGACTTGCTTGGACATCTGTGGGTGGTGATGTCCTTACTATTGAGGCTATTAAAATCAAAGGTAAGGGTAGCTTGCAGCTCACTGGAAGCCTTGGTGATGTTATGAAAGAGTCAGCTCACATAGCATATAGTGTGGTTAAGATACTAATTGATGAGAAAAAATTAATCGTCCCAGAACTAGAAGATGAAAAATGCGATAAAGATACCCCATCTGAAATATACAAAAGATATGATTTGCATCTTCATGTACCTGAAGGTGCAACTCCAAAAGATGGACCAAGTGCTGGTATAGCGATGGTAACGGTAATCGCTTCTATTTTGAGCGGAAATAAAATAGACAGCAAAGTGGCAATGACGGGTGAGGTTACACTAACTGGCAAGGTGTTACCAATAGGTGGGCTTAAAGAAAAACTAATTGCTGCTTATAAAGCTGGAGTAAAAAAAGCATTAATTCCTACAAAGAATTTCGAGAGAGACCTAGAAGAGATACCACTTGAGGTGAGAGAACACTTGACTATATTACCTGTAGCAACGGTTGATGAGGTTCTTAAAGAGGCGTTTATATAGCCTCTTGTATATTTTTAATCCGATTTTCAAATGATATAAATTGTGTCCAATATTTCTCAACCAATGATGGCACTTTGTATATCTCTTTGTTGTACTGTAGTTTCAATAATGATTCTGCAAGTGGAGTAATAAATAAATTACTAGCAACTAGCCTTAATTCATGTGCTATTTCATAGATTTTCTTCATATCTTTTGCTTTGTAGGCATCTATAATATTTTGTGTATCGATTCGACATTTTTCATTGAAATCTTTTATAAAATCCATTATTATCTCTTCTGGTAGCTCTAGTTCTTTACTTGATTTTTCTAGACTAAAATCAAATCTAACAGGTACTACATCCTTTAGATTTATCTCTCTATTAGCTATAACATCGTCTTTTACTATAATGAGTTTATCTCCTTCAAAAGATCCAAATATCTTCCGTGTGTCTACTTTGTATCGTTTGGATGATATCCCTGAAATGATAGCTAGAATACCGTCTTTTATATAAAATTCAACTACTCCATTTGCTAGTTTTTGGTAAAGTTCCATTATATTTGTAGCTTGAAATAGTTGTAATGTTTCGTTGTCGATTGCTATTATATTATTTTCTTGATTAAGTACAATATGCATTAGCCATCCCTTGAATATTTAATTTTTTTCTATAAATTAAGTAAAGCAATTATACAGTAAAATCCCGTAAAAAAGATTTATATTTTTACTTTTATGGAGTTCTATTTTTAATAATATATGCAATTTTTTCACTAACTACTTCACTTAAATTTTCAAGTGATGCATTGTCTATTGCTTCGAATGTACCAAAATGATTAAGTAATTTTATAATTAAGGCTTTACCAACACCTTTTTCTTCTAGCAACTTACTTTGAATCATCACTTTTCTCTTTTTTGCCCTATGAAAAGCAATTGCGTATCTATGAGCCTCATCTCTTAATTTTTGTATCCATTGAAGTCTTTTGTCAGTTGGCTGGAGATTGAATTTCTCATTTATTGAATACACAATATCTCTAGCAGAGCCTTTGGCACGATTGGCTTTAGCATCTAGTTTTTCTTTTGATATTGCAATTACATCTAAGTTTACTCCAGCGTCACGCAGTAGTGAGATCGCTAGTTTTAGTAGAGTTGCACCACCATCAAGTACCCACAAGTCAGGAGGTGATTCAAAACCAAAATTAGCAATACGACGCCCAAGAACTTCTCTCATTTGTGCGTATTCATCTTTAGCTTCCAGGCTATATCTTCTATAACTATTTTTATCCCATACGCCATCACTCCAAACTACCATGCCACCAACCGTGGCATCTCCCCCGTGATGTGAATTATCGAAAATCTCTACACGATATGGAGTGCGTGATAGCTCTAGCAGGGAGGCTATCTTCTCTTCTATTGGCTGAGTGGAGATATTGCTTTTTTGTTTCAAAAGTTCGGCTGCATTTGTAGTAGCAAGTGTGGTTAACCTTAGTTTGTCTCCTATCTTTGGCGTAGAGATATTTATTTTGAAGCCAAATCTTTTTGATAGTGTATTTTCTATCTCTTTTGTATCTTCAATCTCGCTCGGAAGCAATATATTTTTACAAACATTTGGCATATCTGCTTGGTAAAATGAGAGTAGCAACTGTTTATATGCGTCATTTTCATCATATATTTCGCTACTATTAAAGTAGCTAAAGTCACTTGATATAATTCTACCACTACGCATAAAAAGCTTCACAACTACACCTCTCTCTTCGCTAACGCCAATAGCAAAAATATCAAATTCTTCATTTGATGCCAAGTCAATTGCAGAAGATATACTAATAGATTTTATGGTTTCTATCCAGTCACGCAAGGTAGCGGCCTCCTCATAACGCTCAGTAGTTGCCATTAGTATCATTTTCGCATCGATTGCTTTTAGTAGATTTTGTCTTTTAAATATACTATTCTTTGCCCGTGCCACTATTAGTGCGTAATCTTCACTAGATATTTTATTTTCACATGGAGCGTAGCATTTTCCTATTTGGTGAAACAGGCAAGCCTTTTTGCCATTAAGACAACTCTTTTTCTGCACAAGTGGATATATCTCATACAAAGCGTCTAAAAGCACCTTTCCTCCACTAGTAAAAGGTCCATAATATGTAATATTTTTGCCCTTAATGGCCTTGCGTGTAATCTCAAATCTTGGAAATTTTTGTGATTCATCTATGCAAATATATGGATATGTTTTATCATCACGAAGTAAAATATTATATTTTGGCTTGAGCTGTTTGATAAGCGAATTTTCTAGCACCAAAGCATCTTCTTCATTATCCACTATAATATATGATATAGTTATCGCCTCATGAAGCATCTTTTGTATTCGCAAATTTAGTGTGTGATTTGGAGAAAATGATGGAGTAAACCTCCAGTAGCTTTTAACTCTATTTTTTAGATTTTTAGCTTTGCCTATATATAGCAGTTTGTTGTTTTTATCAAAATATTGATATATCCCCGCAGAGGAGGGCAATGAATTTATGATAGATTGCACAAAATAGCCTTTTTTATATTCTCATAAGCTTGTTGCAACTCACTGTCTTTTGTGTTTAGCTCAAAGTTGGCTGTAGATTTCTCACTATAATATGGTACAGTTGTTTCACTCTCTTTTTGGTTATCTAATGAAATCTGCTGATTGTATTTTGGTATAAATGTCATTAGTTTGTCTATTTTTGGAAAACTACATAAACAATCTCTTTCGTTAATCATAGCTAATATGCTTTTAAATAAATCTAGATTATAATTAAGCTCCATTTTCATTCCAGGATGAGTTATAGCCATAAAAAGCGTGCTATCTTTGATGTAAATGTAAGCTATTGAAGTTCTAAATCTAGGTGGTAAAAGTGCCAAAAATTTGCCATAGCATATATGTGTTGTAAGGAGACGAAATTGAGGCTGATTGGATATGAGAGCAATAATGCTACTAGATGTTTTCATTTGGTAATTATAACATGTTTTAGTTTTATGTTATTTGCAGGTTGTGGATACAAAACCGCTCCCGTGTATAAACAAAGTAGCGAAACAACAACTACACAAAGGTAACGAATGCAAAAATACGATGTTATTATAGTAGGTGCAGGTGTGGCTGGTTTGTATGCTGCTATGAATATTCCTACTACCAAAAAAGTCTTGGTAATGTGCAAAGATATACCATGGGAGTGTAATACATTTTATGCTCAAGGTGGCATGGTTACCGCTTTAGGTGAAGCTGATATTGCACTGCATGTAAAGGATACACTTGAGGCTGGAGCTTATCATAATCTCAAACGAGCTGTGCAAATATTATCAGAAGATTCGATGGAAACAACGGCTGATATTATAGCAAGGGGCATGGAATTTGATTGTGATAGTAGTGGGAAATTGCTATATACAAAAGAGGCAGCTCATAGTGCTGCACGGATAATACACGCAGGTGGTGATGCTACTGGTAGATATATGCACCACTTCTTGATGAATCAAAATCCTCATCACTTAGAACAAAATGCTCTGGTGCATGATTTGTTAATAGAGAATGGTAGATGTTTTGGGGTAAAAGCTACAATAAATTATAAACCAGTTACACTTTACGCAGATACAGTGATAATAGCTAGTGGTGGAGTGGGATCACTCTATGAGTACAATACAAACTCTAGAACAGTGAGTGCTGATATTCATGGAATATGCGTTGAAAAAGGAATTGCTCTTAAAGATATGGAGTTTATGCAGTTTCACCCGACTGTATTTGTTAAAACACCATTCGCTAGGAAGTTGCTACTAACTGAAGCTCTCAGGGGTGAGGGTGCTTTTGTGGTTGGTGAGCATGGAAATAGATTTTTATTTGATTATGACGAGAGAGGTGAGCTTGCTAGTAGGGACATAGTCTCTAGAAGCATTTTTGACTATAAGCGAAAGACAAAAGAAGAAGTTTATCTAGACTTTTCTATGTTTAAACCAAAATGGTTTAAAGAGAGATTTCCAAATATCACTAGGACTTTTGAAGCAGTAGGATATGACTTCCCAAAAGATAGAGTGCCTATATCTCCAGCATTTCACTATGCAAATGGTGGAATTGCTTGTAATAGTCATGGGGTGGTTCATGGCATGGATGGCTTGTATGTAATTGGGGAGGCTGCTAGGACTGGTGTGCATGGAGCTAATAGATTGGCTTCAAACTCACTACTTGAGGGCATAGTATTTGCAAAAAGAGCCGTAAATCATATACTGTCATTAGATGCTTATGATGGATCTGTACCAAAGTTTGATAAAGATTATGACAATACGCTCCATAAAGAGAATGATAAACAGTATAAACAACAGCTTCGTAAAATAATGTGGGATGAAGTAGGAATAATTCGTACAACCGAGGGACTACACAAGGCAAGAAATTTTATCTATGATCTTAAAAATAGAGAAATAGGAAGATTGTTACAATTAAGGCTCAATACAGCGGCAAACATAGTAGATGCTGCACTTTCTCGCAAAGAATCACTAGGTGCTCACTACATGGAAGGCGAAGATAACGATATCTAGCATACGGGATTAAAAAATTAAACTACTAAGGGTATAATTACAATATATAAACTACCTTAGGATTTAATCATGAAAATAGTACCCATCTTAATATTAGATTTTGGTTCACAATATACGCAATTAATTGCTAGAAAACTCAGAGAGAGTGGAGTGTACTGCGAAGTAGTTCCATACAGAGAAGATATAGAGGCTATTAAAGCTAGAAAACCACAAGGCATAATCCTCTCAGGTGGTCCTGCTAGCGTGTACGCCGAGGATGCATATAAACCAAATGATGGAATTTGGGAACTTGGATTACCAATATTAGGTATTTGTTATGGAATGCAATTAATAACTCAACATTTTGGTGGTAGTGTAGTGGCTGCTGATCATCATGAGTATGGAAAAGCGAAATTAAATATCACAAAAAAATCTCCAATATTTGATGGTGTTGAAAACGACTCGATAGTTTGGATGAGCCATGGAGACAAAGCTGAGAGTATTCCTGCTGGATTTGAAGTTATCGCAGATAGTGAGAATTCTCCATACGCTGCAATCGCCAACGAAAGCAAGAATATTTACGCATTTCAGTATCACCCAGAGGTTCATCACTCAGTACTTGGCGTGACTATGTTAAAAAACTTTGCAAAACATATTTGTGGCTGTGAGAGTACATGGAATATGGGTGGATTTGCCAAAGAGAAAATAGCTGCCATAAAGGCTCAAGTAGGCACAAGAAAAGTGCTATGTGGAGTTAGTGGTGGAGTGGATAGCTCAGTGGTTGCAGCTATGCTAAATGAGGCTTTGCCAAGCGAGCAGTTGATATGCGTGTTTGTTGATCAAGGGCTTCTTCGTAAAGATGAAGCTGGGCAAGTGCAAGATATGTTTAAGATGCTTAGTATTCCACTTATTACAATCAACGCTCAGGAACTTTTTCTATCCAAACTAAAAGGGATTACAGACCCAGAGCAGAAAAGAAAAGCAATAGGTGAGACTTTTATAGAAGTATTTGACGCAGAAGCTAAAAAACATACAGATGTATCATTCTTGGCTCAAGGCACATTGTATACTGATGTTATTGAGTCTGTTTCTGTTAAAGGTCCTAGCAAAACTATAAAATCGCACCATAATGTTGGTGGCTTGCCTGATTGGATGACATTTGAGCTTGTTGAGCCATTGCGTGAGATATTCAAAGATGAGGTTAGAAAGCTTGGGCTTGAGCTTGGATTGCCTCGTGATATGATAGGCAGACATCCATTCCCTGGACCTGGACTTGCTATTAGAGTAATGGGAGAGGTGAATGATGAAGCTCTTAGACTTGTGCGTGAGAGTGATGCTATTATGCAAGAAGAGCTTAAATCACATGGATATTATGACAAAGTTTGGCAAGCATTTACAGTGCTTTTAAATGTAAGTTCTGTGGGTGTAATGGGCGATAATCGCACATATGATAATACTGTGTGTGTGCGAATGGTAGAGAGTGTAGATGGAATGACAGCTACTTTTGCACATGTGCCACACGATATACTGGAGGGCATTAGCCGTAGAATTATAAATGAGATAGATGGTATTAACCGAGTGGTGTATGATATTAGTTCAAAACCACCAGCAACAATCGAGTGGGAATAATTTTGCTCTTATTTTGCATCATCTTTGAATGAATTTACTTAGTCACTTACAATGCGTAAGCTCCTTCGTAATAACATTCAAATCTAATACAAACTGATAGAAAATGAAAAATAGATCTTTTTCTTGAACTGCATCAAATCTAATGCAAACTAAGAGAAATCATGTCGTCCCAAACTTTGCTATGCCCCTTGGGTATGATTCAGAATCTCGAAAACAAACCCTTAGTGACTTGCACTAAACTTTATTACAAAAATTTACTAAACCTCTTGCAAAAATCTCTAAAATGTATTATAATTCATAAAAATTTAACGGAGAATTATAATGGCAAAACATACATATCAAACAGAAATAGGTCAGCTTTTACACTTAATGACACACTCATTGTATTCAAATAAAGAGATATTCGTACGAGAGCTTGTATCAAATGCAAGTGACGCTCTAGATAAATTTAACTATTCATATTTAACTGAGGAAAAGTTTAAGGGCAAAGAGTGGAGTGGAAAAGTTTTTATTACACTAGATATTGATGATAATTCTATAACAATTGGAGACAATGGTATAGGAATGAACGAAGAAGATTTAATGGCTCACATAGGCACAATAGCAAAATCAGGTACAAAATCATTCGTAGAAAATCTAACAGGTGATGCCAAAAAAGATAGCAATCTAATAGGTCAATTTGGTGTAGGTTTTTATTCTGTATTTATGGTTGCAAGTAGCGTTGATGTGATAACAAAAAAAGCTGGAGAGGATCAAGCATATAAATTCACAAGTGATGGAAGTGGTGAGTTTGATATAACTCCTGTGACCAAAGATAGTCATGGAACAGTGATTTATATCAAGCTAAAAGATGATGAAAAAGAGTTTGTAAGCCCATGGAGAATTAAAGAGATAGTCAAAAAATATTCAAATCATATAGCTTATCCAATCACTTTAAACTTCAAAGAAGAAGAGAGTAGTGGTGAGGGTGAAGAGAAAAAAACAGAAATTGTAAGTAAAAGTGAACAAATAAATGCTGCCAAAGCACTATGGACTATAAATAAATCAGAGCTTAAAAAAGAGGACTATGTAGAGTTTTATAAGGGAATTTCACATGGAGATAGCGAGCCTTTAGCATATCTGCACAATAAAGCTGAGGGTGCAAATGAGTACACGACGCTATTTTATATCCCTAGTATTGCCCCGATGGATATGTTTAGAGCAGAGTGGGAGAGTGGAGTGAAGCTTTTTGTAAAACGAGTATTTATAACTGATAGTGATAAAGAGCTTTTGCCGCCATACCTTAGATTTGTAAAAGGGGTGATTGATTCATCTGATTTACCACTGAATGTGAGCCGTGAGCTGCTCCAAGAGAATAGAATTTTAGCAAATATCAAACAAGGCTCAACAAAGAGAATCTTACAAGCCATAAATAAACTAGATGGTGAAGATAGAGATAAATTTACCAGCGAATATAATCGCCTAATAAAAGAGGGGATATATACAGACCATGTAAATAAAGAACTTTTGTTAGATATTGTGAGATACAAAAGCTCTAACGAAGCTGGAATGGTAAGTTTGGAGGGTTATATTAGTCGTGGAAATAGTGACAAAAAAGAGATTTATTATATAATTGCACAAAATGAAAAGATAGCTAAAAGCTCTCCATTGCTAGAGGCTTATAAAAAAGCAAATATTGAAGTGCTAATTATGGACGATAGTGAAGTAGATGATATTGTCACTCCTATGATAGGAGCTTACAAAGAGTGGAGTTTTAAAGATATTTCAGCTATTGAGGCACCTTCTGCTAAGAGCGAAGAGGAGCAAAAAGTAATCGATGAGGATATGAAGCCATTTACGGATAAACTCAAAGAAACTTTAGGTGATGCTATCAAAGAGGTAAAAATTTCTAGTCGTTTAACAGATAGTCCTGCTTGTGTGCTAAAAGATAGTTCAGATCCAATGGCAAGTATGGCTCATATATTTCGCCAAATGGGGCAAGATGTTCCTGACGCACCGCTAATACTAGAGGTCAATCCTGATAGTGATATGATAAAGAAACTTCAAAATATAACTGATAAAGATATGTTTGATGATATGGCGTGGGTACTACTAGATAGTGCAAAAATAGCAGAAGGTATAGATATAGAAGAGAAGAGCGAATTTGCAAAAAGAGTAGCTAGAATTGCCAGTAGAGCCATTTAGATTTTAGCCCATAATGGATATAATATTAACCATTATAAACAAGGAATTTCATGTCACAAATTTTATCCATGTTGCAACTTCAGCAACAGCTCAACGACAACACTAATGGCATCAGCTGGGAAGCTGGAGTTACAAAAAATGGTAAACCAATAGACTGGAATAGATGTATATATCTTGAATGTTCTGAGCTTGTCGAGTCTTATCCATGGAAACACTGGAAAAATATAGATGCAAAGGCAGATATAGACAATATAAAAATAGAAGTTGTAGATATATGGCATTTTTTGTTAAGTGAAATATTAAGAGTAAATAGCATAACTCAGAAACTAACTCCAGAAGAGTTAAGCGTCAGAATTTGTTATGCTAATAATTTTGGATTATTGCAATCCAATACAAAAGAGATTGATGAAGATTATTTTAAGCAGATTAAATGCATTGAAGACTTTATAAAAAGTATATTTCGTAACGAGGATATGACTTCAATAGTTGAAAAATATTTTAAAGTGGTTATCCAGTCTGGACTAAACTTAGAAACACTATATAAACTTTATATTGGCAAAAATATACTCAATAGATTCAGACAAGATAATGGCTACTCGGATGGAAGCTATATTAAGATGTGGAATGGAGTAGAGGATAATGTGGTCATGAAAGAGATTTTAGACAATAATCCTGTTATTAGCCCAGAAGAGTTATATGATGCTCTAGATATAGCCTATAAAGCCATATAGTTTTTTACAAAACTTTTTGGTTTAGAATGATTTTGGAGTCGCTTGGATTTAGTGAGTTATCATCAAATCTTTTATCATAACTCACCACAAAAATCTCATCACCGCTTTGCAGATAATTATGCTCTCCGAAACTAGCGTACGCTGTTGCACCAATAGAAATCAAAGCTGTATCAGGATAGTTAGAATTTTTAAGATGCATTGCCATATCTTCAAGAGGTCCAAAATCTTTTTGGGTATTAAATTTATCAATGAGCCATGCTATTAATTTCTCATAAAAGTATCCATATCCAAGAAGTGGTGCATCTACACCATATTCGTGCAAAATCCCATCTCTTTTTACAAACGAACAAAGATGATAATTATCCATTATTCCACCAAGCGAGAATTTATCAATACCTATCCATTTAGTAGCAACTCCTTTGCTATCATCTCCCCAGCTTTTTTTGTGAGATATTTTTTTTGATCCCTCTTTCCTGATAGTACAATCATTAAAGGTGGTAAATTTAAGTGGTACTATATTAACTACTGTCATATTCTCATCATAAATCAAATCACAAACAAGAGCTATCTCAGGCTCAACTTGTGCATCTTCATTATTTGGTAGTGTGAGACTTGAAGAGCTAATTGGATACTGACCTAAAAATGTATCACTATTAGGCACATAGAAAGGAAATATTCCTTTTGGTGCATCAGGCTCAGCCGTAATCACATCTTTAAAATCTGCTAGTTCTCCAGCTTGCTCTAGATGATTGGCAAAATTACCTGCAACTCCTATTCCTATTGAGTTATGAAAATCCATATAATTATCCTTGGGTATTTGAATGACATTAAAGAGCGACTAGTCGCTTGAGCTGTCTGCTGAAGACCTAATTTTGAGCTTAGCTCACAAATTTGAGGATTAATCAGATGATAAATTATAATATAAAAATGTAAAGATTGGTTAAAATGAAGAGGGTTTCTAAGTGTCAGAGACACTAAGAAAGGTTTAGCAAACTGCGTCTTTTACAGTTTTACCAAATTTGAACTTTGGAGCTGTGTGTGCTGGTTTGCTATAAGTTTTAGTTGTTCCTGGAACAGTACCAGTTTTAGCTGCAACTGCTGCTGTGCTAAATGTGCCAAAACCTACCAAAGATACACTATCTTTGTTTACTAAAACTTCAGTGATAGAAGCTGTAAATGCTTTTACTGCTCTCTCTGCTGCTGCTTTACTTTCAAACTCACCGTTTTTTTGTACTAACTCTACAAACTCTGCTTTTGTCATGTCTTTTTCCTTGAAATTGAAATATGATATAAATATAATGCAAATTAATTATACAGCATTACTTTTAGCTGAAACTTAAAAATTAGTCTTTGCCAGAAAAATTTATGAAAAAAATAGTGATTTTTGTAAATATTTGTAAATATTGGTGTACTCAGTGGGATTTAAAAACTTTAATTAACCCTATATAGCCCGTTTATACGGGCAGTAACAATATAAATAGTCAACCTTTAGCAAATAAATATCATTATTTTTAATAATAATATTTATTTAATAATAATTAATAAATAATTAAGAAAATATTAGCTATCATTGCAACATTAAATAAGAAGAGAGGTAATAATGAGAAGTAAAATTTTGATTATATTAATTTTTGTAATCTCTTTTGCTTATGCTCATGACTTATTTATAAATCATTTTTCCGTAGATAGCGTTACAATTACTCAAAAGCACTTCGAAAATCAAGACAATCAAGTAAGTGAAACCAAAATACTTCAATCTCATCAAATTCATCATGCCTTGCACTTTGATGGCGTTTTAGCAAGTGAAAATGTTTCAAGTTCATATAACTTATTTCAAAAAATAGATTATAGCACTAACTTTATTTCCGTAAATCCATTACACAAGCTAGTCAGACCTCCGATAGTATAATTTTTTTGTAATAAAAAATAATATAAAAGGACGGCAATGACCGCAAATAAAATAAAATATATAACCATAATGTCGATAATGTCGATTAATATACTATATGGCTCAACTTACTCTTTGAGCGATATAGCAACAAAAATAGAGACTAATAGCTATCTTGAGCAGTCCCTGTCATATAAAAAGGCTTCACTGGAAAGTATGACTATGTCTGAAACTGCTAGCGTACCAATAAATCTAAATCTATTTACAAATAGAGCTAAGCCAAATGGCGAAAATAGTGGCATGGAGTATCAGGTTGGACTCTCAAAAAACATAAAGATTGGCAATACGAATAGACTTGATAGAGACATTAGTAATCTAGCGAATGAAGCAACACTAATTGAGAGTAGTAAACAATTAATATCTATGAGCAATGGAGTTAAAAATTTATATCATCAATCATGTCTTGACACGAAAAGCTATCAAACATTTGAGCTAGAGTATACAGATTTTGCAAAAATTTATAATAAAAAACGAAAAGCATATCGGTATGGAGAGATATCAAAACTTGAACTAATGCAACTTGACATGGAATATGCTGAAATGAATAGGAGACTTGATGAGAAACGGGCAAGAGAACAAACTTCAAAAGATTTAATAATAGGTATGGCTTCACTTGAGCCAAAAGCACAGTTTCAATGTAGTGATGTTTATCCTATAAAATCAAAAATAGATTTTGGAGGCGAAGTTTTTTCTCTAACTAGAATGGCAAATGAGAAGAGAATAGGTAGTAATTTAAATGTTATAGAGCGATACTCAAAAAGCATAGACACTTTTGACATCTCATCGTTTTATATTTCTGAGCTTACGCAAGAAAAATATGGTCTAGGTGTATCTATTCCTCTCTCATTCACAAGTGCTAAAAACGAGTATAAAAAAGCGTCCGCTATGTATCAAAATAGTGAGCTAGAATCAGCACAAAAACATATTATTAAAGAAAAAGTTAGAGAGCTAGAGAAAAAGTTATATGATATTAAAATTGACTATCAAAAGGTTGAAAAGCTAAATGAAAATATCAGATATTACCGTACTAAACTTTTGCCACTTATCAAAAAAAGCTACGACTATGGAGAGAGTTCAGCCATAGAGTATCTAAATGCAAAGCAAAAGTTGTATGTGTTACAAGATGAGCTTTACACAACGCAAAAGAGATATTATGAGTCACTATTTGGCTTATATGATATAGTAGAAACAAAGGGAAAATAATGAATAAAGTTAAAATATTGACAATAGCCATATTGGCATTGATTTTGGGAATAGTAGTCTATTTGTATACCAATAATGGTGACACTGTAAAAGAGGTCGCCCAAGCACCAGCCGCGCCAGTCAAAATAGCTGGTGTTGATGTAGTAATTAGCGAAGATGAACAAAAAACTTGGCAGATGCAAACAGCACAGCCAGTACTTCTAAATGAGTTACCGATTAGTAGTTCGATGGGTATAGTTACTACGCCTCCTGAATCAAAACAGATAGTATCGCTGCCGATGAACGCGACTATACATAAGGTGCTTGTGTCTAAATATGCGACGGTTCAGAATGGTGATATACTAGCAGTTGCTTCATCTCCAGAGTGGCTCAGTGGACAACAACAACTCCTTAGTGCATCTATTGCGGCGTCTAGTCAACAATCTCTGACTAATAACAAAAATATACTTTGCAAGGAGGGTGTTATAGCACAAAAAGAGTGCATAATGGCAAACAGTGAGCTAAAAATAAAACAAGCAGAAGCCAATATTGCCAAAAGCCTTTTGAGTAGCTATGGAGTATCTAGTGGGGAAATATCTAGAATTATCAATAATTCATCTATTGAACCAACATTTGAGATAAAAAGTAAGCTAAGCGGTGTAATCACAGACCTAAATGCTAGTGCTGGAGCTAGTGTGCCTATGTTAAGTACAATCTTTAAAGTACAAGGCAAAAGCTCAGTTTGGATAGAGAGTCTGTTAAGCAAAAAAGCGATTGAAATGCTTAAAGTTGGAGATGAGATTATAGTTGAATTTGGAGCTAAAAAATTCAACTCAACTGTATTACAAATTGCTTCTACGCTTGAGGGTACTAGCCAGTCAGTCAAGGTTTTATTTAATGTTCCAAAAGAAGTCATGCTTATGGCTGGATCTAAAGATATGGTGAAAGTTTTTAAAGCCACAAATACTCTTTATCAAGTTCCTAAAATTGCTGTTACGACTATCAAGACTAAAGAGGTTGTTTTTGTAAAAGTAAATGGTGGCTTTAGAATTATAAACTTGGATGTTGTGCATAGTGATGATAACTTCTTTTATATCAAAAATGCTATCAATGTACCTGTTGCTATGAATAATATAGTGATTCTAAAAAATCTTGTTGGTGGCAATGATGATAAATAAACTAATAGCATTTGTCTTGTCTCAAAGACTTTTCTTTTCTATAGTTTTTTTGGTTATTTTTGGGTTTGGAGTAAAAGCCTATAATGAGCTTCCAGTAGACGCATTTCCAGAGATTTCACCGACGCAGGTTAAAATCATTATAAAAAGTAATGGTATGACTCCTGAAGAGATAGAAAGCAGAATAGTGATACCAATAGAGTCTCAAATGGCAGGAATCCCAAAGAAGACAACGATGCGTTCATTATCAAAATATAGCTTATGTGATGTGACGATTGATTTTGAAGATGGAACCGATATATATTGGGCAAGAAGTCAAGTAAGTGAAAAACTTGCAAATATAAAAGGTGATTTGCCTAGTAATATCGAGGGTGGAGTAGCTCCAATTTCTACACCACTTGGTGATATTTTGATGTTTACTATTGAGTCTGACAAGTTGAGCTTGGCTGAAAAAAGAACACTACTAGACTGGACAATAGCACCTAAAATTCGTGCTATTGCTGGAGTTGCCGAGGTAAATGCCCTAGGAGGGGAGGTGAAGACATATCAGATAACACCAAATCTTGAAAAGATGGAAGTGTTTGGTGTATCGTATGCCCAATTAACTACTGCATTAATGCAAAACAACCAAAACGATGGCATAGGTAGAGTGACTGAGGGTGGAGCTAGTATGCTAGTGCGAACAGTTGGTAAATTGCAGACCTTAGCGGCGATAAATGCTGTGAGTGTGGCTAGTGTAGGTGGTCGAGTCATACGAGTAGGAGACATAGCAAAAGTCGAGTTTGGTCATCTAAATCGTGCTGGTTTTGTAACTAAAAATGGTAAAGGAGAAGCTGTAGAGGGACTTGTAATGGGTCTAAAAGGGGCTAATACTGCTGTGGTTTTGGATAAAGTTAAAGAAGAACTCGCAGTGATGGAAAAAACGCTTCCGCATGGAGCTAAGATAGATGTTTTTTATGACCGTAGCGAGCTTGTAAATCTTGCCACAGGGAGCGTAAAAAAAGCCCTTATGGAAGCAGTAATTTTGATTATAATAGTACTTTTAGTGATGCTTGGTAATATCGCTTCAGCGTTTAGTGTTGCTCTGATTTTGCCATTTGCTCTTATGATGAGTTTTTTGGCTATGCGATACTTTGGGCTTAGTGCTAATCTTATGAGTCTTGGAGGTTTGGCTATTGCAATTGGGATACTTGTAGACTCAGCAGTTGTAATGGTAGAGCATATCACAGCAGAACTTGGTGAGAAAAAGAATCAAGCTAATGATAAATTGCGAATAATCTATCATGCTTCAGTTGATATGTCACCATCTATTATCACTGGTGTTTTGATTATTATCATTGTATTTTTGCCACTTTTAACTCTAGAGGGATTGGAGGGTAAACTGTTTAAGCCTGTTGCACTTAGTATAGTCTTTGCTCTTGTGAGTTCACTGATATTGGCTTTGACTTTTATACCTATCTTGACATCGTTTATACTTAAAAAACGCCCAGATAAAGAGTCATGGCTTATGCAAAGACTCAACCACGCATATAAGCCAACACTCATCTGGGCTATGAAAAACTCTACCACGGTAATAGTTTCTGTTGTCATTGCTTTTATTATTTCACTATACTTTGCATTTATTACAGGTAAATCATTTATGCCAACTATGGATGAGGGGAGTATTATAGTAGGGGTAGAGACACCACCATCAAACTCACTAGATGAGAGTCGAAGGCTAAATCTAATTGTTCAAAAAGAGCTATTAAAAAATGTGCCAGAAATTAAAGATATTATCGCAAGAAGTGGAAGTGATGAGCTTGGTCTTGATCCTATGAGCCTTAATGACACAGATACTTTTCTTAGATTAAAACCTAAGGAAGAATGGAGAGTACAAGATAAAGCATTTGTCACAGAAGAGATACGAAAAGTTCTAAATAGCTTTAAGGGTCTAAATTATAGCTTCACTCAACCTATTGAGATGAGAGTATCTGAGATGCTCACAGGGGTTAGGGGCGATTTGGCTATTGATATTTTCGGTAGCAATAATGCTGAAATAGAAAAAATAGCTACACAAATAAAAACTGTTTTAGAGGGCATCAAAGGTAGTAGTGATGTTTATAAAAAAGCCAACGATGGTGTTGAATATTTTGAACTTCATTTTAACAGTGAATTGATGGGAAATTATGGTGTGACACAAGATGAGCTAAGTAGCTTCATAAAATCTATGGTTAGTGGAGAGAGCATAGGAACTATTCAAGAAGAGATGCGACGAATATCAATGGTGGTAAAAGGAGACAAGAATTTTGCAAATTCATTACAAAAAATTCAAAACCTCAGATATCCACTGCCAAATGGCAATACTATACCACTCTCTATGCTGGTGTCATTTGTCTCTACTACTGGAGCGGTTGCTATTGAGCATGAAAATGGATATAGAAAAAGTGTGGTTCAGACAAATATTGATGGTAGAGATTTGGTTGGATTTGTAGATGAAGCCAAAAGGGCTATTGAGCAAAAAGTGAAACTACCAGCAGGTTACTACCTCACATATGGTGGAGAATTTGAAAACCAACAACGAGCCACAGCTAAGCTAGGTTTTATCGTTCCAATAGCTCTGGCACTTATATTTGTTTTGTTATTTTTCTCATTTGGTTCACTACCTCAAGCTGGAATGGTATTAATAAATGTTCCATTGGCATTGATAGGGGGCTTTGTAGGACTATATTTTAGTGGAGAATACTTTAGTGTTCCTGCTATGGTAGGCTTTATAGCCCTTTTGGGTATAGCCGTACTCAATGGAGTGGTTCTAGTGAATTATTTCAATGAATTAGTAGAAAAAGGAGAGAATCTATATGACGCTGCAGTTAATGGAGCTATCAAAAGGCTTCGTCCCGTACTTATGACAGCTCTTATTACTATGCTGGGTCTTATACCACTTTTGTTTTCATCTGGTGTCGGCTCAGAGATTCAAAAACCGTTAGCAATCGTGGTAATCAATGGACTAATTAGCTCAACGCTTTTGACACTCATTGTATTGCCAATTTTATATCTAAAATTTGGAGGAAGAAGATAACGCTTCTTTCATCTCTCTAAACCTTCCTCACAAAAAACATTTATTTTGATAGTCATTATCTTTATTTAAGAAACCAATGTTATACTTCGGAACTAAAACGATAAAGAGTATCAATATTAAAAGGTTTATTATGAAAAGTTTAGTGGTTTTTGGTTTGGTAGTTTTATCTTCCGCGTTCGCAATAGCGGATGTGAATGAAACACTACATGGCAATATTAGAGTTGGCTACCAGCATGGAGTTGACACTCTTGGCAATGGTAATGAATTAGCGATTGGGGCGACAGTCGGATACGAGACAAAGAGATGGAATAATATCTTGGTTGGAGGCTCAATTTCTGCAGTAGAGGGTGGTAGCAATGGAGATGGTGGATATTTTATACATGGAGTAAAAAATGATGTTTTGCTTCTAAGCGAAGCATTTGTAAAAGGATTTTATGCAAATAGTGAAATAACCATAGGAAGACAACTACTTGATACCCCATTTGCTAATAGTGATGATATAGGAATGATACCAAATCGATTTGGCGGAATAAAAATAGTAAATAGTAGCATAAAAGAGACCAAAATAACTGCTGGATATATTAATAGTATGGCGGTTGGAACGGATGATGAAAATCAAGCAAAATTTGACAAGCTTGGTGTGTTTATGGCTGGAGTAGAGTATGCTGGAATGGATAATTTGGTTCTAAGTAGCTGGTATTATCAAAAACCAAGTGAGCTTAGAACAATATACTTTGATGCACAATATATTAATAAAATAGGACGAATGGATTATGAAATAGCAGCACAGTATGCAAATCAAAATATTAACAATCAAGTTAGCAATATATACGGAGGAAAAATATTTGTTAGTGATAAGGTTAGTGGAGTTAGCCTAAACGGTGCTTATACAAAAACAGTTGGTGTAGTAGCTAATAATTTATATGGAGGCGGTCCATGGTACACCAGTGTAGAGCATTCGACTATTGCAGATATTGGCGATAATGGTAGTGCATTAAAACTAGGTATTAATATTGGTAAAGTCGGTATTAATGGTCTGAGTTTTGGGATTGAAAAACTATGGCTAAAAGGTGATGATGATACGTATGTGTCAAATAGTGGAGTTATGGCTAGTTATGAATATAATGATAGCTTAACATTTAGAGGATATTATAATAAGATTGCAGATGGAAGAGAAAATGTAAGAGTCTTTCTAGATTATAAATTTTAAAGTATATTTTGACTGGTGCGGTCGGGGGGGATTTAAAAACTTTAATTAACCATGTATAGCCCGTTTATACGGGTAGTAACAATATAAATAGTTGGCTGTTAGCAAGCAAAAAACAAACTATTTTGGAGACTCTGCCAAGGCATAATCAACTATTTGGTACAATAATATTTATGTACAATAGCAAAATATGTTTAGTATTTTATGTTTATTGGCAATAGTACTTAATAATTATAGTTAATATGATTTTATAGTATGACATATATCAAATAGTGAATCCAACCCTAGGTCATATAAAAAATAATTCTCGTCTCATTGTTCCTCTAAATCTTGTGCCTCACTGTATAGATCCATTATTATCTATACGTCTTTGCTTTACGGCACGTGGTTTAGTTGTATTTGTATTTTGATAACGATTGGTATCCTCTATTCTATTGTATACTTTAGAATTATCTATACGTCTTTGTTGGATGGCAGGTGGTTGCATATTTGGTCTGTTATTATATTGATTTAAACGTTGATAGTATGTTTTGTTTTGGTAATATCCATATGTGCCATTTTGTGCTTTGTAGCGTTTGCCGTTATAGTATCTATTTCCATCTGCATAATAATGCCCAAGTCTAAATATTTTATTTCCATAGTAGTAATTATCATTGCGGTAAGACCCACCATAATAATAGAGTCCATCCAAGAAATAGTAAGGTCTGTCGAAATAGTACGGATAGGAATAAGAAAGTAAACCTACTCCAACATTTGATGTAGAATTGTAATACCCATTGTCATAATAACCATCGTTGTAGTAAGGAGCTGGGACAGCCACGCAGCCCGAAAACATAAATGCTGTTGATGCAATAGCTATAAAGCTTAAATATTTTGTTTTTATCATTTTATATCCTTTCTTTTATTATAGTATAATAGGAGCAAAATGTGTAGCTATTGTGAAAATTTTTAAATGAGTATTTGTTATGTTTGATTGGTGCGGTCGGGGGGATTTGAACCCCCACACCCGTAAGGCACTACCACCTCAAGGTAGCGTGTCTACCGTTCCACCACGACCGCATAGAAGATGTTTTGAGGAAATATTATACCTCAATAGTATTAAATGAATGCTTGTTTATAGCAAAGCCATAAACAAGGTCTTCAGCAGACTGCTCACCCAACTAGTTGGGTTCTGAATCTACCTATTTAATTACGCAGCAATATATGGGTTAGCATATAGTGCGATAAGAGCGATAACTAGTGTATAGATAACTTGAGCTTCGATCATGCCGATAGCGATATACATCGTAGTGCTTAGTTTGTTACCTAGACCTGGGTTTCTAGCAGTACCAGCGATAGTTGCAGCAGCTGCATTACCCATACCAATAGCACCACCGATAGCAGCTAGACCAACACCAACACCGGCAGCGATTACAGAGTACGCTTTGATCATTGATTGACCAGCATCATCAGCTGCGAATGCAGCTACGCCAAGTGCTAAAAATAGTAAAAAATACTTTTTCATTTTAATTCCTTTAGTTTAATAGTTTAAAGTCATCATTAGACCATCTCGAATATCCGTTCGGCTTGCGTATCCCTACTTATCATATTTTTGATGTGAAATTGTATCTAATGTTAGCTAAAAAAGCTATTTAAGATATGTTTACCAACTCTGAGTGAATTTGCATAAATCGTCCATGTGTGTGGCACGCTACCGCCTGTGGGCATAAAGCTCCCGTCTGTTACAAAAAGATTTTTTACTTCATGTGATTGGCAATATTTATTTAAAACGCTTTTTTCTGGGTCATCTCCAAACCTACACCCACCAGCTTGTAAATTTGTCGGAGGTGCGAAAGATATATCTATTTTTATATCTTTTGCTCCTAAAAGATTTAGAATATCTACCGCATGCCCTGCTAGTTTATTGCCAACTTTTACATCAATTTCGTGAGGAGCTAATCTAACATTGGCAATAGGCATGCCAAATTTATCTATATATTTTGCATCAACTGTTACTCTGGTGTCATTCGTGGGTGTCCAGTCGCAAAATATCTCAAAGTTTAATCTTCTCATGTGCTTGAACTTTTGGAAAAGTTTTTCTTGGAGGGCTTTGCCCCAAATTAGCTCACCATTATTATATTTCAGTCTTGATGCTCTTCTGATTGGGTTCGCATGATCCCATTCTATATCAATCACTCCACCTTTCTCTCCGTCTATTTCATACCACTGCATAAGTGAACGATTTGTAAAAAGACCTCTTTGTAATAACTCATTATTTTTCATAACCGTATCATAAATCTCTCCACTCACAATGCCACCACTGGAAAATATTAGATTCTTGCCAACATTTCCACTATTGTTTGATAATCCATTTGGAAAATTAATATTTTTTGAGTTTAATAATAACCTTGAACTCTCAATAGCTCCACATGCAATTACAAATATTTTGGCTTTTAGCAGCTCTTTTTTATTATCTGCATTTACAAATTCTGCATCAGTTAGCTCGTCATTCTTTTCTATCAGCCTTGTTACTTGTGTATTGGAAATGATTTTTAGGTTTCCACTTTTTAATGCTGGATATATTATAGATTCACGACTACTACTTTTTGCACCACTACTGCAACCATAACTACCGCAAAAGTTGGAGTAATAACAACCTTTGCGGTCGCCAAAATCTTTTGTAATAATAGCTCTTGAGGTTCTAGTGGCATTAATATTATGTTTTTTACACACGCTATCAATCATTCCTGCTATTTCATGTTCGTCTAATGGTGCAAAAGGCATATCATCTCCACTAATTCCAATCAAACTCTCGCACATATCATAATATGGTTTTAAATCCTCAAATGAAATAGCCCAATTTGCTATATTAGCTCCAGCTATTTCTCCATAAGTATCTAAAAGTTTGAAATCATTAGGCTGCATTTTATGAAAATATCCACTCATGAAATTCGTAGCTCCACCTACAGTATTTCCATTAAAAAAATTATAACCACCATTTTTTGAACTACTCTTAATCCATTTATCATTCACTAATTCTTCTGTTGTGTGGTACTCGTCTTTTGTATTTGGAGTGAAAATATCTCTCCTGCAATAAGCTATTTCATCTTTTGAAAATTCACCTCTATGCAATAATGAACCTTTTTCCAGCATAACTACATTTACACCTGCCATAGATAGGATATATGCCACGCCAGATGCTCCTGCACCACTACCTATTATGCAAACATCATACATTTATGCCTCCATACTGTTTCGTTGGTTTTGGCACTCCTGCTTTGTGCCCTAACCATTTATAACCAATATTATTTCCACTATATATATCATCACACAAAAGTGCCTCTATCGTATAGTATGTCAGTAAATCTAGCCATACATTATTATTTTCATGAAATTTTGATACAGTATCTTCTTGTTCTTTTGGATTTAAGAAGAGAAAATTTGATTCAAACTCTAGTAGATTTTTTACTCCATCATAAAGTAGCGTTAGGTCATTTTTGGGGAATGTTTTGTGCAAATAGGCAGATACAAGGTATTTTGTAGCTCCAATTTCATTACTGCTTGGATGTGGAGGATTGTATGGTAGAATAATATTTTGAACTACGCTTATGACACTCCAAAATTTTGAAGGCGACTTGTTGTTTTTAGCTAATTTATCCCATAAAAGATATGCAACTCCAGAGATAAAAAGTAGTAATAAAAATGCTCTTCTTCTCACTAGGGCTTCTTTTTAAAATTATATGTAATTACTAAATATTAATAAAGATTATATTAGATATGATAACTATGAAATGATTATATCATAAATAAAGGATTAAAAATGAAAAAAGTATTGTTACTAGTAGGTCTTAGTGTGTTTGCATTTAGTTGTAATGGAATGGCAATGAAAAATTGCACTAATGGTAAATGTAATACCAAAATGAATTCAGAAAAATGTAAAATGGACAACAAAAAAGAGATGGGTAAAAAGATGGAAATGAATTGTAGTAGTGGAAAGTGTGGTGGTGGCAAATGATATATGGACATAAAGTAGCCAGATATGATGTACCAGTCATAAACGAGAGAGAGGCTAGAGCAGCAGCTGGTATTTTGCTTGTGCTTGGGCTTGTTTCTTTTCTTAATGCTTTTTTGACGCATGATTTCACATTTACAAAAATATTTGTTACGCTTTTTATGGTTGATTTTGCTATTAGAGTTATTCTTTCTCCTGATTTTTCTCCAAGTATGATTTTAGGTAGATTTTTTGTGAGAAATCAAAAACCTGAATATGTTGGTGCTTCACAAAAGAGATTCGCGTGGAGTATTGGTCTTGTGTTAGCAGTAGTTATGTTTGTAATTATGATAATTTTAGAGCTAATGACACCAGTCAAAATAGTTATTTGTCTTCTGTGTCTAATCTTTTTATTCGCTGAATCAGCTTTGGGGATATGCATGGGGTGCAAGATTTTTAACTGGCTGAATAGAGAGAACAAATATTGCCCTGGTGGAGTTTGCGAAATAGTAAAAAGAGAAAATATAACCAAAATATCAACCATTCAAGCCATTATTGCAGTAGTGTCTATATCGATTTTTGCATATATGGTTTATAGCAACAAAGCAACAAATGAGATAAGCAAGGTACCAGCAACTATGAAATGTGAAACAGGAAAATGTGGAGCAGGAATGTAGCCGTAGCTTAGGCTACAAATTCTGGAGTGGCAAGGTCAATTTTTTTACCGCTTTGCTCCATTACTATTACTTCTATCTCTTCACCAACTGTATATTTTGAAGACCAATCGTCTCTTTTTATTTTATCCATCTTTGAGTTATGAAGAAGTGCATCAAATCCATCAGGCATCTCTACAAAAATTCCAAAGTCAACTATTTTTTTAACTTTGCCAATATATGATTTATTTAATTCAAACTTCATAGCCTCTTTGATTGGCATATTAGTTAGTTCCAAAATATGCTCTTTGGCAGCTTCAAGTTTTGCACTATCTTTCCCGCTTAGTTTAACTCCACCATTGTCTCTGTCTAAATCAATTGCAACCTCATATTTTTCGATTATCTCTCTAATTACGCTACCAGCTTTGCCAATCACATCTACTATTTTTGATGGGTGTATTGAAAATTCTATTATTTTTGGTAATGCATTTGATGTTATTATCTTAGTGGATGCTTCGTTCATTATTAATAGAATGTGTTCTTTGCCCTCTTTGGCTTGCAGAAGTGCTTTTTGTAAAATATTTGTTTTGACACCTCTGTATTTAATATCCATCTGCATGGCAGTAACACCATCTTTTGTGCCAGCAATTTTAAAATCCATATCACCTTCAAAATCTTCAAGCCCCATAATGTCAGTCAAAACCGCATATTTATCATCCTCACAAACAAGACCCATAGCAACACCAGCTACTAAATTTTCTAGCTTCACTCCTGCTGCTAATAGTGCCATAGAGCCACCGCATACAGTTGCCATTGATGATGAACCATTGCTCTCTAATATTTCAGAAACTACTCTGATTGTTTGTGAGCTATCTTTTTTGATAGTTGGCTCTAGTGCTCTTTTTGCTAGATTACCATGACCTAATTCTCTTCTGTTGGTTGGTCCTATTGGCTTTGTGTCTCCTACGCTAAATCCTGGGAAATTGTAATGTACCATAAAGCTTTCGGAGAGTGAATTTTTTTCAGTGATTAGCTCATAGCTTTGTGCATCTTTTGAGTTGCCAAGAGTAACTGTAGCAAGTGCTTGTGTTTGACCTCTTGTAAATAGGCATGAACCGTGAACTGATGGCAAAATATTTGTTTCTATTGTAATATTTCTTACTTCATTGAGTTTTCGCCCATCGGCTCTTTTTTGTTCATCAAGTATCATTGAGCGAAAGAGTTTTGTTTTGCATTTTGATATTGCTACTGCAAGCTCCTTACTGTCTTTTTCAATTCCCAAATCTGATAAACTTTTTTGAAGTAACACTAGAAGCTTATCAAGGGCGTCACTTCTTTCACTTTTTGCCATATGTTCAATCGCTTCTCTTATATGTATGGCATGATTTGCTAGAATATATTCTACAAGCTCATTGTCCTCTTGGTTGTTGAGCGGTAAATTAATTAAATCTTTTTTAAAAGGTAAAAATTGTTTTTCATATAGAGCACAGCTTTGTGATATTGTATCGCTGGCATTTTCTATTAGTTCTCCTAATTCTTGTTCACTAATATTACTGTCCGCCAATGAACGCATCTCTATCATCATAATTTCATCAAATTTGCCAACCACTAATAAATCAAGTGTGCTATTGGCTTGGCTATCCAATGTCGGATTTGTAACAATTTTATTCTCTATTTTGCCTATACGAACTGCCGATACACTATCATTGATTCCAAGTCCTGAGACCATTAGTGCCGCATTTGCAGCAGTAATGGCAGCAACTTGCATATCTACTGTGCTGTCACTACTGACAACCATTACAGTAATGGTTACAGGATAGTTAAATCCCTGTGGAAATAGTGGTCTGATAGAGCGGTCAATAATCCTACCTGTCAGTGTTTCAAAATCACTAGGTTTTGCTTCTCTTTTGATAAATCCACCAGGGAACTTTGCAGCTGCGTAACTTTTTTCTATATATTGAACCATTAATGGCAAAAAATCTTCATCTACTGGCTTAGAATCCACAACTACAGTGGCTATTAATACAGCTTCTCCTTGTGTATACCATACACTTCCATTGGCTTGAGCTGCCACACGATTAAAGGAAAAAACTTCTTTTTTGTTTGCTATATCTGTACTGATTGTTGTTTGACTCATTTTAATTCCTTGATCTTTTAATTGTATTTATTATATCTAAAGTGGTATGTGATGTAGATTTATGGTCTGAATTTTGAGGTGTGAAAATCTTCTGGGAATTGATGGTGTATCTCTTCTTCGCTAAATGAATAACGAAAACCATCAACATATTTTATAAGTATACTGTATGCATTATTTATATTTTCCATCTCACTATCACTACCACCGCGATCTGGATGTGATATTTTTGCTAAATGGCGATATTGTCTTTTTATATCGCTTTTTGTGATAAGGGTTGGTAGTTTTAGTGTATCTAGGGCATCGATAATAGGATTGTTTGTCATTGTGTTACCTTATGGTCCCAGTCGATGCAAATGGTTTGAAATTAATTTGAAAATAGATAGCCGTACTACTCTCAAATGATACACCAGTTGTGCTGAGTGATGGCAATGTATTCTTTGATAAATATATATTTAGCCCAAAACATTCAGTCTCATAGTCACCACCAACCCTCCATGCCGAACTAAGATTATCATTTAGATTATAGCTAATACCACCATACCATCTCATAAGAGGAGAGGATTTATATGAAGCATCAACACTTATGTTGTTTGCTAAAGGTGTAACTATAATATCGTCTACAAAATTGACATTATAACTATGCGAGAGTGTTGCACTGTATATATCCTCGCTCCAAGATATGCCAGTATATGAAGATCTTAATTTGCCAAATTCATGAGAATATAATATTCTGTTGCTGAATTCAAATTTATCATATGTTGCACCAATGTCATGTGATAAATCACCCCATTTATAATTTGCCTTTGTGTAGTATGGCTGAATAAATCTTTGATAAAATTTTACATTAGTGTCACTGTTGTATAAATATTGGCTACCACCTATTTCTAGTCTCTCTTTTGCTAAATCAACTTTAAATAGTTCTTTTGTATCTGCTCCTAAATTATCATATATCGTATCCCCAGTATATACTGCACTTGGATATATGTACTTAAGATATGGCTGAATAACATGGATACCACCATCATATCTTTTTGTCAAATCAGAGTATAGTTTGATGGTTTGCAGCGGTGCAATATAAAAAAATTCACTATCATTATTGATTGTATTATCAAAAAAAAGTTTTTCAGCATATAACTCTTCGACCAATGTGATTTTAAGATAATCATTCCATAGATTTGTATTGTATTCTATTGGTAGCAGTAATCTAGCTTGTCTAAATTTGCTACCAGTTGGTCTATAATAGTTTGTAGTCTTTATGTCTAAACTATAATTTACAGGTAATGAATCAATAAAAGGTGCATAAAATTTATGAAAATTCAAAGATGGAAGTATCTGCATAGTTTCATCATTTGATATTTTAGTTGTATCTATAAAATATTTTGCATTAATACCACCATAGTAGTCATTGTTTGACTGAAAATAATTAATTCTACTTTCTTGAAAATATCCACTTCTAAAATGCCCAAATTTACTCTTTTGAAGATTTACATAATCGATGTCATTGAGATAAATTGTGTTGATATATAATCCATCCTTTAGCCCAAATGGAAGTGAGCCAAAAAGTCTAGACGAATCATATATAAATTCTAATCCATAGTGATCTTGATACTTATTGTTTTTTGATATTTGGTAACTCTCAAAATCATGAAAAATACCTGTGCGTAGTTCACCATGTGAATACTCAGTATCTGCAAATCTCAAAGACCCATAAAGACCTGTGCTTCTATTTGTTCTTAGTTGTGGATTTAGTTCGATATCAAGCGAGTCTGAAAGTGCAAAAAATAGTGGTTGTTCATACATGAAACCATCATTTTGACCATAGCCTAGCTTTGGAAGCAAAATACCACTTCTTCTCTCCTTTTTAGTATTAAATGCTATATATGGCAAATACATTACAGGCACATCCCACATGTATAGCTTTGCACCATATACTTTCATGTAGTTATCGTTTTTATCATATGATGAGTTGTTAAATACCATTTTCCATAGTGGGTTTTTAACCGAGCAACTAGATGCTATTGTATTACCAAGCGTGTATATCTCTTCATTTTTTACAGCGTCATCTGTGTATAGCCAAATATCACTATCATTTGCCAAGAACAGTTTATCAAAATTTATAGCTTTTGTTTTTGTATTAATAACCATATGGTCACTTTGTTCTTTTGTCTGCTCATACCCTATGGAATCTATATTGCCGTCCAAAGTCAAAAGACTACTATTTTTATCAAAAAATGCTCTATCTGAACGCAAAATTGTAGAGCCATAATATACTAGTACATCATCACTTGCCTTGGCTGTAGTTTTCGTGGCATCAATTGACGTAGCAACTATCTCAATCTTCTCAGGCTCTTTATCTTGTGTTAATTCATCAGCATATATTGTACCATGTATCAAAAAAATAGCAGTTAGGAGTGAAATATGCCTGTTAGTCATTAATTATAGTGCCTGATACGCTATATCGCTTCTGCACTGTTTGCCAGCAAAATGCACTTGCCCACAAAGCATATAAGCTCTTCTTTGAGCCTCTTTGATGCTATCTCCAATACCTACACATACCAGCACTCTTCCACCACTTGCATATAATTTTCCATCATCACCTCTAGTTACTCCTGCAAATGATATATGAGCGTTTGAGCGTATATCATCATGGATTATATCATCTACTATGATTTCAGTTGGCACAGAGTCACTATATGGATAATTTTTACTTGCCATTACAACACCAACGGCATATTTATCATGAAATTCTATTTTAGCATTGGCTAAATCTCCAGTGGCAGCTTTGTAAAATAGCTCCAATGGACTTGATTTTAAAAGTGGCATAATCTCTTCACATTCAGGGTCACCAAACCGTACATTATATTCTAAAATTATAGGCTCACCCTTGACTACCATCACGCCAATAAACAACACTCCAGTGAACGGCATACCTTCATTTTTCATTCCTGCCAAAGTTGGTTTTACTACACGTTCTTCAAGCTTTTTGTAAATTTCATCATTTACTAGAGGTGTTGGAGCGTACGCACCCATACCACCAGTATTTGGTCCTTCATCATTATCCAAAAGTCTCTTGTGGTCTTGAGCAGCTGGAAGTATCACAAAATCTTTACCATCACAAATAGCAAATACGGATAGCTCATATCCATCTAAAAACTCTTCTATTACTATAGATTTTCCTGCGTCGCCAAATGAGTTACCACTAAGCATTTCCCCGGCTTCTTTTTTGGCTTCATCGTGGCTTTGTGCTATAATGACACCTTTACCTCCGCATAATCCATCGGCTTTTACCACTATTGGAGTTCCTAGAGTATCAATGAATTTATAAGCATTCTCCAAAGAATCAGTCTCTATATATTTAGCAGTCGGCACATTATGACGGGAGAGAAAATTTTTCATAAATATCTTAGAACCTTCAAGTTGTGCAGCAGCTGCCGTTGGACCAAATATCACAAGTTTTCGTGCTTGAAAAATATCCACAATACCATCGGTTAGAGGTGCTTCTGGTCCAACTATTGTAAGCCCGATGTTATTGGCTACTACAAAATCAGCCAAAACATTAAAATCACCAAGTGGGATATTGATCCCAAGTAGCTCAGTTGCCCCATTTCCTGGAGCAAAATATATATTATCCACACCACTATCTTGTTTTAGGGCAAGACCCATAGAGTACTCTCTGCCACCATTTCCGATTATTAAAATATCCATTTTGTCTCCTAAATATATCTCAAAACTACATACAATTTATCACTAATATGCACAATTGAAATATTGCGTTCTTGCGACCCAAGCGACCGTTCTGCTTAAGTCGGCCCTAATAAAGCCAACAACGCAGGAGCGAGAAGCTATTAGGGGGCAATCTCTCGCTAGATTAACTAACTCAAACGACACCGCCCACACACAAGCTAGCTACGAATCCCACTAAGAATAATGTTGGACCAGATATACAGTTGTCAAATCACCCAGAATCGACAAGAACAATTTAATTATACACTATTTGGAGTTAGTGGTGGTTTATTTTGCTAATCTTTTGTATTTCATTTGCTTTTATTATGCATGAACTTATTGTTGGCATATCAGAAATCACAAAATCCATATTGCTACCAAAAGCCATTGCCGTTGTTTTTCCAATTGCAACACCAATGTAGCTCTCGCACCAGCCAAAGTTTTTTAAAAAACAATTAAGCACTGAGGGCGAAGTTGCTATTATAATAGAATTTGGTGGTGGTTTTTGCGATTTATTATACTGTTTGCAGTTTGTTTTATATACTACCTGCTCGTTTATGTTAATATTTGCATCAAGTAATATTTTTGTTATATTTGATGATACAATCTCTGGGCGTAAATATAGTATTTTTAAATTTTTAAATCGTTTTATTATTTCATGTGCCAGTTCATTACCATATGATTTAGAAGCTACGAATTCTACTTTACCACCAAGTTCTAAGATAGTAGTTTTTGTTCCTTCTCCAATCGCAATTGATGAAATATTGTGCCATGACTTATCTATCAAATCAGTAGTTATTACAGCTTGTTTTGAAGTGAATAGCAGTAAATCGATATTGCAAAAATCAATTTTCGTAGTAGTAGTCTCAAACTCTATCATTGATAAATTCTCTACACCCTCATGTTCGGTTGGGGAGAGAAGATATATCACTGTTTGTTCTCTAGTACACTATGAGTACCTTGGCCAAACATTGCATCGTTTATATCTTCATCATCATATGGATCGAAATGTGGAGTAATTACCCATCTTTTTAGTTTATCAAGTGCCATTATCTTATCTTCAACTTGCTCGGCAATGCGATGAGCTTCAAGCAAAAGCATATTTGGACGAAGCACCATATGAAACTCTACAAAATTTACGCTCCCGTCAGTTCTAGTCTTGAGCCAATGATGACTTGTTACCTCAGGGTGACTATCTAGTATATTATTAATTTCTTCTACTTGCACTGCTGGAATTGCGTGGTCCAGAAGTATCTTTGTGCCTTCTATCACTATTCCAATCGCAGAATATATGATATATATTCCAATCATAATTCCTAGAGTAGCATCTATCTCCTCAAGGCCAGTAAGCCAAACCAGTCCTAATGCTGTTAAAACAACTGCATTACTCCAAAGGTCTGTTTGGTAGTGAAGAGCATCTGATTTGATAACAATATTATCTGTTTTTTTAGCAACCATAAGCAGATATTTTACCAATCCAAATGTAACAATTATCGAAAATATCATGACATAAATAGACGGCATTAGAAGCTTTGTCGCCTCTTTTGTTATTAGTTTTTCTCCACCTATATAGATGATAAAAAATCCAGATAATATAATTATCGTACCTTCTATTACTGACGCTATTCCTTGTATTTTGCCTTTTCCGTATTGAAAATTATGAGTAGGGTCTTCTTCCGTTTTGTGAATAGCAAAAAAGTTAAACAAAGATACTAAAGCATCAAGAAGCGAATCAATAGCAGAAGCCAAAAGTGCAACCGAGCCACTTAATATTCCAACAATTAGTTTGACGCTAACTAGCAAAAAAGCAACAAGGCTTGAAACGATAGTGGCTTTTTTTTGCGGCGATATTTTTTGACTCAACTTGTAATCCTAATAATTAAATATATGAAATATTGTACCTTATAATTTTTCATTAAGTCTTAAAGTGTCTATTTATAGCTTATTTTTAGCGTCAATACCCCACACCTTAATCGCATCTTTTTCCTTTTTGGAAAGCTTCGCATTTGAGTGAAGGCCGAGATAGCTACTTAGAGGCATTCGTAAAACAATAGACTTTGTTATATCGCCGTATAGTTTTTTTTGTTTCGCTTTGTCATAATTATTAAATTCTGAGAAATTAAGTGCTTTTCTACCATTATTAATATGCGACCTCACAAACCAAGAAGATGGAGCCATATCTCCATACCATGGTATTTTATAGCTATTGGAGTGACAATCATAGCATGATTTTTGAAGTATGACTTTTATGTTTTGGGGAGCTACAATTTCGCTACTTGAATTTGAGTTTTTATTTTTGTCTATACCAATTTTTATAAACTGTATAGCTATTAATGTTATCAATGTAAATATTAAAATTTTTTTCAATACACTTCCTTTTTCTTTTAAATTAATAAGACATTTGGATGGTGTCTATTTCATTCCAGCTCATCGTTTTGCTTTTGTTTTTGTGAGTTAAAATATGGTCAATGTATCTAGCAAACATATCAGTCTCTATGTTTACTTTGACCCCTTTTTTGTACCCGCCAATTAGTGTATCTCGCAAAGTAATTGGTATGATTGTGAGCCTAAAGCTATCATGCCCGACATCATTTACAGTTAGGCTAATACCATCTATCGTGATAGAGCCTTTAGGTACTATATGCTTGATGGTATTAGCATCCACTTTAATGATGAAGTCACTACTATTTTCATTGGTCACAATCTTTTCAATGACGCCCACACAGTCCACATGACCCTGCACGATATGTCCCTCAAATCTATCCCCCATTTTCATAGCAGGCTCGATATGTACTTTGCCACTCAGTTTACTCTCATCTATTACAGCTCTTGTTTCATCGCTTAGTTCAAGTTCAAATCCATCTCCAAGGAGCTTAGTCACACTGAGACACACACCATTTATAGCTATTGAATCACCTAGCTTTGGCTTATATTTTGAGCTTATTGCAAGTGTGTTATTTTGATATGATTTGACTGTTGCAATCTCTCTGATTAAGCCTGTGAACATAGATACCTCATTTTTCGATATAATATGGACATTATAGCAAAAAAGTGAGAAATATATGAATGATGATATAATCGTCATAGGTGGCGGACACGCAGGAGTTGAGGTCATTTTGGCGAGTACTAGAAGGAAGGCAAATGAGTAAAAAAAATATCTTATTTATCAATGGCATACCAGATTCAAAAAAATCAACTGTGAATAGTATTGACAAGAATGGCGAAATACAATGGAAGGGTAGCGGAAGCACCAATTTGGTTGATTTCTTGGAAAGTGATTTATTTAGTAGGAGTATCGTAGTCTTTGATACCAATAGTCAAAACAATATTCCAAAACAGACTATCAATGCTGTATTCAACCAAATCGCAGATCCTGATACACACAAAATAACTCTTAGCAAAGTCGAAGATTTCTATAAAAAAGTCTCACCCTATGTATCGTTTTTTAATCCTCCATCACTTATTATGCAAACTACGCGAGATAACATTTCCAAAATGCTTCAAGGTATTGAAAAACTGCATGTACCAAAAACAGTCAAAATTCAACCAAGATCCCCATTTGATATCTATGCTATGATAAAAAAAGAGGGATTTAGCTATCCGATTATATTTAGACAAGCAGGTGATCATGGAGGCGTAAGTACGATAAAAGTCGATAATGAAACAGAACAGTTTTATGCATTCGCACTTGATGGAAGAGATTATTATTTGACGCAATATGTAGATTGTTCACAAGATAGCATTTATTCAAAATATAGATTGGTTGTAGTGGATGGGGATGTATTTATACGCCATGCTATTTTTAGCGATAACTGGATTATTCATAGCGAAAGCCGACAATATATGAAAAAAAATACAAAATGCCAGACTCAAGAAAAAGATATTTTAAAATCATTTGACAGTGCTATAAAACCAAAAATAAAAGATGTGATTCAAGAAATTTACAATAGACTGCAACTTGATTATTTTGGCATAGATTGCAATATTGACAAAGATATGAATATATTGGTTTTTGAGATCAATGCTAACATGAATGTGCTTATAAATAATTCAAGAGAAGAGAACAATCCATGGACAAAGCAGATGGATCAAATCAAACAAGCTATTATCAAGATGATAATGAAAGATAAGAAATGAATTTTGTGATAGAGTCTGCTAAGTCTGGTTATTTTGAAGAAATTCTCTCTGTACTAAAACATTGGAATATGCACCATATTCCTTCTGCTGAAATGGATATGATAGATTTCAATACTTTTTTTGTAGCCAAAATAGATAACAAGATAGTCGGAGTGTCAGGCTATAAAATCCTCTCAAAGGAGAGTGGCAAAACAACGCTTTTAGCAGTTAGCCCTGACCTTCAAGGCTCAGGCATCGGAAAAGCATTACAAGAAAAAAGACTAGAAGCTATGCACAAAGCTGGAGTGAAAAAAGTTACTACAAATGCGGATAGGTCAAATATCATAGTATGGTATAAAAAACATTATGGTTATTATGAGGTCGGAAAATTAAAAAAAATAGCATCTTTTGGATTGGATGAGATAGATTTCTGGACAACTCTAGAAATGGATCTTGAAGCATATATGTCGCAAAAAGAATTCAAAAATGCAAAAAAAATGCAATATATACAAGACAATAATCCTCCACCGCTCTCTCCTTATCCTCCACTTATTATAAATGCATGTTTGACTGGCATGGTACCGACAAAAAATACCACAAAGTGTGTTCCTGTGAGTATTGATGAGATCGTAAAAGATGCTATTGATGTTTATGATGCTGGAGCAAGAATCGTACACTTGCATGCTAGAGACATTGACGGCAGACCTGCAAGCGAAGCTAGATATTATGAAGAGATAATTACATCTATACGCCAAGAAAGACCTAATCTCATTTGTTGTGCAACCACATCAGGAAGAAATTTCAAGAGCATAGAACAGCGTTCTGAAGTGCTTTATTTGACGGGTAATGCAAAGCCAGATATGGCGAGCTTGACACTCGGTTCTCTAAATTTTATAACAGGACCAAGTATAAATTCGCTTGACACTATACAAGAGCTGGCAATGATTATGAAAGAAAAAGGTATCATGCCCGAACTTGAAGTTTTTGATTCAGGCATGATAAATGTGGCAAAGTATCTTGAGCGACATGATATTATAAGTGGAATGAAATATTTTAATATTCTTCTTGGTAATATCAATACAGCTTCTGCAACTATAGGAGATTTAGCCTATCTATATAATGCTTTGCCGAAAAATTCTATTTGGGCTGCAGCAGGTCTTGGAGGCTTTCAGTTGCCAATGAACACAGCTGCTATAGTAGCGGGAGGTCATGTGAGGGTTGGTATAGAGGATTCTATATATTATGATTATAAGCAGAGCAGATTCGCAACTAATGCTGATCTAGTAAGGCGTATAGTTCGTATATCAACAGAGCTTCAAAGAGATGTTGCAACCAGTGATCAGACTAAGAAAATGCTTGGTATGAATACATAAAGCTGTCCATTTTATCTTTATATATTTTTTGCAGGGGGTTCCCCTCCTGGATACCCTTAATTTTTTCAAAAAAATTCAAATAAAAACATCCCAAAAACAAGAAAAGTGCTATAATAAAGTTGTAAGAATCAATTTCTTAACTTTATATAGAGGGGTAACAATATGTCAAAAGTTAAAAAACAGGTTAAAAATTTCAAAAAGAAACTCACAAAAGAAGAGCTTGAAGAGCTAGCTCTTCAAATTCAGGTAAATGATGTAGTTGCACAAGCCAATAGTGAGGCTATTGCACTAGATACAAGTTCATTACCTCACTACGCTGATGCTAGTGGCGGAGTAGTAACTGCTGGATCGTTACTGCTTGGTGCTGGAGGCACGGGACTCTCAACTGGAGCCATGCTTGGCATTGGAGCATTGGCAATAGGTGGTATCGCAATTGCTGGTGGTGGCGGAGGCGGAAGTACTGATAGTGGAGTACTTGGTCTTGACCTAGGAGGCGAAGGAAGGGTCACTACAGATTTTCAGGGTCAGTATGACGACGGTGAATATGTGATGACTACTGGAGTGAACGGTCAGTTTATGGTTGCAGGAAATGTTTATACAGGTAGTGACTATGAACTAGGTATTGCCAAGTATAACAGCGATGGCACGCTTGATACTACATTTGGTGGTGGTGATGGAAAAATGACTATAAATGATAGTAGTGTTAATGACGCAAGAGGTATCATTATAGACGATAATGGGAATGTGATTATTTCAGGTTATTATTATAATGGCGGTAACTATGATTTCGCTATTGCAAAATATGACAGCAACGGTGTACTTATTTTTTCAAACACCACCGATTTTTATAGTAGTTATGATTATTCGTACGATGTAGCCGTAGATAGTGAGGGCGGTATCATCTCCGTAGGTCAAGTGTATAATAGTAGTACTAATTATTATGATTTTGGGGTAGTTAAGTACAATAGCACTGGAGGGCTTGATACCACATTTGGTGGTGGCGATGGTAAGTTGACTACAGATTTTAGCAATCAATATGAGTATGCTACTAGCGTAACAGTTGATGCAAATGACAATATTATCGTAGCAGGTTATGTATCCAATAGTAGCGGTGATTTTGCGGTCGTGAAATATGACAATGATGGGAATGAGATATTTAAAACCATGACTGATTTTAATAATAACTCTGATTATCCTAACAGCGTAACAGTTGATAGTGAAGGAAATATCATAGTTGTCGGATATGTATATAATAGTGATTCTAGCAATACTGATTTTGGAGTCGTAAAATATAGCGGAGTAGATGGTAGTGTAATTTTCCAAACCACAGTAGATTTCAATAATAATTATGATTACGCTTATGATGTTGTGGTGGATGTAAATGACAACATCATAGTTTCTGGCTATGCCAGAGATAATGACAGCTATGATTTTGCTATAGCCAAGCTTGATAGTGATGGTAATTTTATTGGTAAAACGACTACTGATTTTGGAGGGCGTGATTACGGACGAAGCATTGCTTTGGATGAAGACGGCAATATTATCGTTGCAGGCGGTGTTGAAATATATAGTACCAATAATTATGATTTTGCTATTGCCAAATATGACAGCAATGGCATATTGGTTGAAAATTTTGGGAACTATTCGCACGCAAATAATGAATCTCCTTTAGCTTGGGAAGCTGACTTGACAATAGGAGCAAATGCTGATTTAGGTGGAGATACATTTACACTACAAAGAAGTAACGGCTCAAATATCGATGATGTTTTTAGTTCTGATATGATAGTCGGATCTGATGTGATGCAAGGCTTTCTTGATATAGGAGATGTCTCACAAAATAGTAATGGTACTCTAAGGGTAACATTTGATAGCGATGCTACAGAAGTTGGAGTTGAAGAATTTTTACAAAGTATAGAATATCAAAATCTCAATAGTGCAGTATTTGAGCAAACTGTTGTTTTGAATTGGACATACAATGACGGCGCATCCTCGATATCTGTTCTACAAAATGTCTATATAGATGGAGTGGTTATATAGTAATCCATCTACCCCGCCTACCAAGGCAGGAGTGACGATATAGTAAGTTAGGTATAATTAAAATAAATCATCAAAATATACACTGCTAGCGTGACATTATATAGTTTCGATATAATATGGACATTATAGCGAAAAAGTGAGAAATATATGGATTATGATGTAATCGTCATAGGTGGCGGACATGCAGGAGTTGAGGCTAGTTTAGCTAGTGCTAGAATGGGAGCTAAGACTCTACTAATTACTATACTTGTAGAGCAGATTGGAGCATCTAGTTGCAATCCTGCTATTGGTGGTCTGGCAAAAGGGCATTTAGTGAAAGAACTTGATGCCCTTGGAGGCGAAATGGGGTTATGTACAGACGCTACTGGTATTCAGTTTCGTATACTCAATGAATCTAAAGGTCCAGCAGTGCGTGGCAGCAGGGCTCAAATAGATATGGATAGATATCGTATCTATATGCGTGATGTTATGCTAAAAACTCCAAATTTGGATATCAAGCAAGAGATGGTCGAGTCACTTGTAGTAGAGAACGGAGAAGCTAAAGGTGTCATTACACAACTAGGTCAAACATACACGGCATCAAAGATAATCATCACAGCAGGAACATTTTTAAATGGTGTAATTCATATAGGAGAAACACAGCTAAGTGCAGGGCGACAAGGGGAGTTTGCATCTATTGGTCTAAGTAAATCATGGAGAGAATTAGGATTTGATATAGGACGGCTAAAAACAGGTACTTGTGCTAGGGTTGACGGCACAACTATCGATTTTTCTCAGATGGAAGCACAGGGTGGAGATGAAAATCCTACCCCTTTTTCATTTAGAACTAATAGAGCCACATTTAATCCTGTGCAACTTCCATGTATGGTAGCTTATACCAATAGCTCCACACATACAGTCATTGAGAGCAATTTTTACAGAGCTCCGCTTTTTTCTGGTCAGATAGATGGGGTGGGTCCACGATATTGTCCGAGTATAGAGGATAAGGTAAATAGATTTAGAGATAGAGATAGACATCAGATTTTCATCGAGCCACAAACCCTAGAAGCTAATGAGTTTTATCTAAATGGCATGAGCACTTCGTTGCCAACTGATGTGCAACTAGAGATGATTCACTCAATGGCTGGAATGGAAAATGCTAAAATCGTGAGGTATGGTTATGCCATAGAGTATGACTATATCCAACCAACTGAGCTTCGTCATACGCTAGAGACTAAAAAAATCAAGAATCTTTACTGTGCAGGGCAAGTAAATGGAACAACAGGATATGAAGAGGCAGCAGCACAGGGATTAATGGCTGGCATAAATGCAGTATTAGCTTTGCGAGGCGAAGAACCGTTTATCCTTAGAAGAGATGAGGCATATATTGGTGTTCTCATAGATGATTTGGTAACCAAAGGAACAAAAGAGCCATACAGAATGTTTACCAGCAGGGCTGAATATAGACTACTCTTGCGGGAGGATAATGCGCATCTAAGACTTTCGCATTATGGGCATAAACTTGGACTCTTGAGTGATGAATTTTACACTAAAGTAAAAGAGCAAAAAGAAGCTCTGAACGAAGCAGTTGAATTTATGAAGCTAAATAGTGAAACACCTACAAAAGAATTTTTGCAAATTTTAGAAACACTCGGCGAAGTTAAGATAAATGATAGAACATTTTGGATAGATATTATAGGTAGAGGTGAATTTGATAGAACTAAACTTGTGGCACTATTACCAGAGTTTGATAAATATAGTGATGAGGTAGTAGAGCAGATACTAGTAGAAGCCAAATATAGCAGATATATAGAAAAGCAACACCACCAGATACTAAAAATGGAAGATATGTTGCGAATTAAAATTCCAGCAGATTTTGTTTACCGTACTGTATCTGGGCTTAGTCACGAGATAGTAGAAAAGCTTGAGTTGCATGTTCCAGCCACTCTTCATGGGGCTTCTCAAATATCAGGGGTTACGCCATCAGCTCTAGAGATTATACATATATATATAAAAATGGCTCAAAAGAGCAATAAAGGCTAAAAATGTTTTATTACTATGCACACACAAGTCATAGAGGAAATTTAGATACGCTTCGCAGGGGTGTAGCGTTTATAAAAGAGTTAGCCAAACTAAACAGAAAAGTTACACTTTTGGTTAATGATTTTAGAGCAGGAATTGTTGCTAAAGAACTTGGTGTGAGCGATGTGCTGAATATGGAAACTATTAGTGATATAGATTTGGTGCTTGAATATGGCGATAAGTTACTAATTGACTCTAGTGAAGAGTTGCCGCTACAGTTTGCATCTTTTTGTAGGGATTTCACTGTTTTCAGAGTCGCACAAACTTGTGGTGAAATAGCCATTCATAATGAAACTATGATTTATCCATGGATTAGTGAAGTTAATCAAGCTATTTTTATTGATAAAGCATATGATGAGGTATTACCAAAGATTGAACGAACACTTTACTTCTTTGGAGACTCAGATAGCCAAAAAATTATTTTACAAAATGCAGAATTTTTTAAAGCAAGTAAGATGGAAATGCTATTGGGGCATTATTTTTATCTTCAGTATGAGAGCGAAATAGAACTACTATTTTCCAAAATACACGAAGCAGAAGAGTACACAGAGTTAATTAGGTCTTCATCGCATATCGTAACAAGCTCCTTGCAATGTGTACTAGAGGCAAGAATCTCTGGAGCAAAAACAACTTTTTTAGCTACTAGTGAACTTCAGCAATGTCAAAAAGAGCTATTAGAAGCGTATAGCATAAAAATAATAAATGGATTTAATCAGAATTTCAGTACAAATATATCAGATAAAAATATAGATACCGTGAGAAAAGTTCAATATAAAACAGATTACAACTTATTTCTATCTTAAGCTTTAAAATTTCATATACTTTTAATAAACTATCCCTTATAATATAGTGTTAATTTTATTATAAGGGAAATATCATGAATAGCAGACGCGATTTTATGGGTATGGCTTTGGGTGGTTTTACAGCCCTTGGCGGTATCGGTGCATTGTATGCGATGAAAAGAAGCTGGGATCCACTTCCTAGTGTTAAATCAGCTGGATTTACAACAATAGACCTAAGTGGTGCAGTTGAAAATGTTTTAAATGTAGAAAAATGGAGAGGAAAACCAATTTTTGTATTGAAGCTTGCTGCTGATGCTCCAAAAAGTCCTAGACAAATCACTGTTGGTGGGTCTAGATATTTAGTTGTTATTGGATTGTGTACACATCTTGGCTGTATACCGTCTTTTGACATCGCAGCTGATAACAAAAACAAATTTAAATGTGCTTGTCATGGCGGAGAATATGACATTAATGCAGTTGAGACATTTGGACCACCTCCAAGACCTCTTGATATTCCACCATTTAAATTAAGTGGCACTAGTTTGGTTCTAGGTGAAGAAGGACCAGAGTACAAAAAGATGTTGGCTTCGGGCTTAACACTGAAAGTATAAGGAGAATATATGGCACATTTTGATGAAAAAGCAAAACCATTTAGCCACCAATGGCTTAATGAGCGATTAGCAATAGATACAGTTAAAAAAGTAATGTCGAGTGAATATTGGATTCCAAAAGATATAAATTTCTTGTGGGCAATGGGTATGATCCTTGCAGCAACTTTTGGTCTTTTGGTTATAAGTGGAATATTTCTACTAATGTATTATCAACCAGACACAGCAAAAGCATTTGATAGTGTAAACTATACTATTATGACAGAAGTTGGTTATGGTTGGCTGTGGAGACATATTCATGGTGTTGGTGCATCTTTGGTATTTCTAATCATCTATATACACATGTTTACAGGTATATATTATGGTTCATACAAAAGAGGTAGAGAGATGATTTGGCTAAGTGGTATGCTTTTGTTTGTACTATTCTCAGCCGAGGCATTTAGTGGATATATGTTGCCATGGGGTCAAATGAGCTACTGGGCTGGTATGGTTATCACTAATCTTTTTGGTGGATTTACTCCAGATTTAGCTGGTGGAGCTTTGAATTTTCCTGGATTTGTTGAATGGCTTAGAGGGGATTATGTTCCTGCTCAAGCGTTCTTGTCTAGATTTTTTATGTTACATGTATTTTTATTGCCTCTAGCAATTATTGGTGTAATAGTTCTTCACTTTGCAACTTTAAGAATTCCTCATGTAAATAACCAAGAGGGTGCAGAGATTGATTTTGAAGAATCAGCAAGATTATATAAAGATGGCAAGAAAAAAGAGTCTAAAGTTATTCCATTTAGCCCAGTATTTTTGAGCAAAGATGTATTTGTAATGGGTGTTTATTTCATTCTATTCTTTTACTTAGTATTTTTCCATTTTGATTTTGCAATGGATCCTGTGAACTTTGACCCTGCAAATGGACTTAAAACACCATTACATATTTATCCTGAGTGGTATTTCTTGTGGTCATATGAAGTTCTTAGACCATTTTCATTTAATATAGGACTTGTTGCGTTCGCATTTGCTCAAGTTGCTTTCTTTTTGTTACCGTTCTTGGATAAAAGCCCCGTGGTAGCACCTGCTAGTCGCAGAGGATTGTTCCACATATGGTTCTGGTTAATGATAATTGATATGATTGTACTTTCTGTAATGGGTAAATTACCACCAGAGGGCGCATGGAATATCATAGGATTTGGAGCAGCCGTAGTATTTATTTTGCTATTCGTTGCTTTACCATTTATTACTAAAAACGAAAAAAAAGCATAAGGGAGCAGGATAATGAAAGAATTTAAAATATTAGCCATTGTAGTTTTCTTTTCGCTAGTTTTATATTGGGGTGTTGAGCCTTTTGCTCACTCACAGATGCACAAACATGTTGAGAGTAATAACTTTATTTATGATGGAAAATCTGACATAGCTGAAGCAACAGCTAAAATTGCAACAGCAAAAGAAGTAAAAAAAGGTGTAGTAGAAGCAGAAGCTAAACTGGTAGCCAAAAAAGCATTTTGGGCTGAAGTAGCTGAGACAGCAAAGCTTAAAGGTGACGCAGTAGCTGGCGAAGCAGCATTTGCTGCATGTATGGGTTGTCATAACGGAGCTGGCGTAAATATGGGTGGAGTTATTCCCCCAAATCTTGACCATGCTGGTAGTTTGTATGACAAGAATTATCTAATAGCTCTTGTCAAAGACCCTGCGATGGCATCAAATACTGATCATAAATTTGCTGATACTATGATGCACCCAATGGGAAGTGTTAAAGCTATGATTACAACACCACAAGATATTGCCAATGTTGTTGCATATTTGACTACAAAAAAAGTAGGTAAATTAACTCCAAAAGTAGCGTTCATGGAAGCTTGTGGCAGATGTCATACTAATAAATATGGTAAAATGACTCCACTTGGTGAAACACCATCATTTAAAACAGAGAAAGAGGCATTAGCTCACAATATCAAAGTTCTTGATGAGCAAGACCTTATCAAAAAATATATGGGCAACTTACCTCCAGATTTATCTATGATGGCTAGAGCTAGAAGCGAACACTTCATGGAGACTTTCGTAGAGAACCCACAATCTCAACTAGCTGGTACTTCAATGCCAAGAACTGGTTTGAGCGAAAAAGGTTTCGAAGAAGTATACGCATACCTAAACGAAACTGGAGATCCAAGTAAATCAGCTAGAACTCCTTTAGGAATAGCTGTTCTTATTTTCTTTGGTATATTCACAGTACTCGCTTACTTGTGGAAAAAACACCAATGGCACGATTTGCACTAAACTTTTTATAGTATGAGGTAACGCCTCATACTAACTCTAAATTAAAATCCCCAACCTTATCTTCTTTTTATATACATTTAGCTACTCTTAGGCAAATACAAAATCAGGGACATAATGTGCTAATAGACGGACACGGCAGAGTTGTAAACTATCTTCGAATTTCACTTACAGAGAGATGTAACTTTAGGTGTCAATACTGTATGCCAGAAAAACCATTTTCATGGGTTCCTAAAGAAAATCTACTTAGCTTTGATGAACTTTTTATGTTTGTAAAAGTTGCAATTGATGGTGGAGTTACAAAAATACGCCTTACAGGTGGAGAGCCACTTATCAGGGAAAACTTAAGTGACTTTATAGCCATGATACATGCGTACAAGCCTGATATTGATTTGGCTATGACTACTAATGGCTCACTTTTGGCTAGCGTGGCACAAGAACTCAAAGATGCTGGACTCAATAGACTTAATATCTCACTAGATAGCCTAAAAGCTGATGTTGCGGCCAAAATAGCAGGTAAAGATGTATTGCAAAGTGTGCTTGATGGAATTGACAAAGCTCTAGAAGTTGGTTTTGATGTGAAGCTTAATATGGTTCCTCTGAAGGGCATTAACGACAATGAGATTGTAGATATAATAGAGTATGCAAATAACAGAAATATGAAAGTTAGATTCATAGAGTATATGGAAAATAGCCACGCATCAAGCAATATAATTGGAATGCACGGTAAAGAAATACTAGCCAAAGTAAAAGAGAGATATGAAATTCGTGCATTAGGAAGAGAAGGCGCTAGCCCTTCTTTTAATTATTATATAGATGAGATTGGATATGAATTTGGTCTAATAGACCCACATAAGCATGATTTTTGTGAGAACTGTAATCGTATTAGGCTAACAGCAGAGGGTAATTTGATACCATGCCTATATTTTGATGAGGCTATGAGTATTGCTGCGGCGGTTAAAGCAGGTGATATTATAAGTGCAACTGAGATTTTAGCTAAAGTGCTAAAAGATAAACCAAAAGAGAATAGATGGAGCGAGGATGAACTTGAAAGTAAAGAGATATCTAAACGAGCATTTTATGAGACTGGTGGATAAATGTTTTTTTTAGTAGAAGAGTTTTTTTCATTACAAGGTGAGGGCAGATACGCAGGAGTACCATCATATTTTATTCGTACAGGTGGTTGCAATATGAAATGTGAGGGCTTTGGTGCTTGCTATGAAGTAGATGGTATAGAAAAACAAGGATGTGATACCTATTTTGCAGTCGATAAGAGTTTTAATAATAGTTGGCTAGCTGTTGATGACAGCAGTAAATATATAGAAAATCTAAAATCAAAATTTGACGAAATAGGATATTTACCACATGTTGTAATTACTGGTGGTGAGCCACTACTCTATGCTCATAATAATATTTTTTATGGTGTAGTCGAATGGCTTGTTAAAATTGGTTGTTTGGTAACTTTTGAGACAAATGGCACTATTGATGTTAATTTTGAGAATTATCCAGCATATAAACAGTGTGTTTTTGCACTATCAATAAAATTATCCAATAGTGGCGAAAGTAGACAAAAGAGATTAAATAGTTCCGCCATTAATAATATTATTACTAATTCTACTAACTCTTTTTTTAAATTTGCACTTAGTGAGATGATTGTAGATAGTAGCGCATTAGAGGAGATACTAGAGATTACTAAAAAATTTCAAAACCAAAAGATATATTGTATGCCAGTAGGCGATAATAAAGATATGTTAGCCAAAAATGACAAATCTGTTTTTGCATTTTGCGGGAAAAATAACTTTATATATAGCGATAGATTGCATATTAGGATTTTTGATACTACGCAAGGTGTATAATTTTGTTTAAGCTTAAAGCTTAAAATTAATATAAAAATACTCTTATTAAGGAATATAATGATAATTCGTAAACTATTTACATTTGAAAATGCACATATTGTTAGAGGATGCACAACTCAAAGATGCAGCCATAATATACACGGACACTCTTATACAATAGAGATACTTTTGGAATCAAATTATCTTGATAATGGTCAAATGGTATATGATTTTGGACTTGTAAAACATACAATGAAGAGCATCATAGATTCATTTGATCATTCTATTGCACTATGGGCTGGAGATGAGCAAAGGTATATAGATGATATGCAGTATCATAGCGACAGATGGGTTCTATTGCCAGTGTCACCATCAGCAGAGCAGTTTAGTAGAGTTTTTTATCTTATAATTGAAAAGATATTAAAAGCTACCTCTATGAGCAATGGGGAGAGGGAAGTGAAACTCAATAGTGTTATAGTGCATGAGACAAAAAGTGGGTATGCACAATGTTTTGAAAAAGACGCACATAGTGCCCTTATGGGAGAGATTGACCTAAAAGAAATAGAGTTCTCAAAACAAGTAATTAGCGAATGGGGCGACGCAAATCTTTGGGATAAAATTTTATTTAATGGACTAACAGTTAATCCATTAAAAATTTAGTATAATTTCATTTGTAAAATATAAAACATTAAGGATTTACATGAAAAAATTGGTACTTATTTCTGTAGCTACAGCCACACTTTTGTTTGTAGGTTGTAAAAATGAAGTAGCTGATGCTACTGGCAATGTAACTGCTGCAGTTGAAAGCAATGTAACTGCTGTTGAAGGCAATGTTACGGAGGCTGTTGATGCTGTTGAAGGTAACGCTACAGAAGCTGCTGTTGCTATTGAAGGTAATGCTACTGAGGCTGTTGATGCTGTTGAAGGCAATGTTACTCACTAAGATCTATTTAGTTGACCTTTTTTGGTCAGCCATCATATTTCCCGCCTAATCTATGCCATTAAAACCTCCAATAAATTTGTATAATATGAATTTTATATGTATATTTGGCTAATTTTTACTGTAAATTAATATTTTTTTATAATTTTATGCTCAAAATAATATTTTTTATAGTATAATTCTAACCGTAAAACATAAAACAAAGGATTCACATGAAAAAATTGGTACTTATCGCAGCAGCTGCACTTTTATTTGTTGGTTGTAACAAACCAGCTGAAAACAATGCAACAGAAACAAACGCAACAGAAACAAATGTTACTGTAACTGAAACTAACATGACTTCTCCAGAAGCTAACACAACTGTTACTGAAACTAACACAACAACTGTTACTGAAACTAACACAACTGAAGCTAACGCTACAGCTAACTAAGCATTGCTTTAATCTTACACACTTTTGTGTGTAAGAATATATATTAAACTACACTTCATCTCTTTTAAATCATAACTTTTTTATCACTGTTTTTTTATTGTATTTAAATATTATTTCTTGTATAATAGTTTGTTAAAAAAATATTAAAGGGTTTATTTATGAAAAAGTTTACAATTCTATCATTAGCAACAGTAGCACTTATGTTTAGTGCATGTGGAGATAAAGAAAAAGCAACTGAAGCTGTAGTTGAAGCACCAGTAGTAGTAGAGGCACCAGCTACTGTAGCAACAGAAGTAGCTGCTCCAGTTGCTAGTGGCGAGGATGCTGGTAAAGTTGCTTTTGCAGCTTGTGCTGCTTGTCATGGAGCTGATGGTAAATTAGCAGCTCTTGGTAAATCAGCAATTATTGCTGGTCAGCCTGTTGCTGATTTGGTTACTAAAATGAAAGGCTATAAAGCTGGAACAATTGACCTTACTGGAAACGGTATGCTTATGAAAGGTCAAATGGCTAATCTTGATGATGCAAAAATGGAAGCATTGGCTGCATATATTTCAAAACTATAAGTTTTTATATATTTCTCTCTCTTTTTGAGAGAGTTAATCACTAAATATATTTCTTTCGTTAACTATTGACATTGCACTATCCAATCTAATTATTTTCACTATTCTATTTTTTTCTATTTTTGATACTTGAGCTGTTGTTATTAGCATGCTATTTGCATCTTTTAGAATCGAGACCATATTTGGAGATTGTTTTTTTAGCGAATGGAATATATTTCCATTATAATTTCCTAATACTGCAGTTTGCTTACCAGCTTTAATATTTATATCATCGGCCAATTTTGCTTCTATGACTTGATGATAAAACACATTACTACCTTTTAGTTTTGATATTAAAGGCACGATGAAAAGTTCAAAATTAACCATAGCTGCTAATGGATTACCTGGCAAGATGACTATGAAAGTGTCATTTATCTTTCCAATTGCAGTCGGTTTACCAGGTTTTATCTCTATTTTGTCAAATATCATTTTCATACCAGCATTTAAAAATGCCTCTTTTGTTAAATCTTTATCCCCACTACTGGCTCCACCACTTGTAATAAGGATGTCACTATCTAATATAGCTTTAGATATTTGATATTCAAGTCCTTGTATGTCATCATTGCAATGATCTATTATATTGGTATCACAACCAAGTTCTGTTGCTCTAGCATAAAACATAGGGCTGTTCGAATTATAAAGCTCGTAATCTCCCAACTCCTCATCTCTGAAGTCTCGAAGTTCGTCACCGCTACTAAGTATTGTAACTTTTGGTTTTTCTATTACTTCAATATTTGATAAGCCTTGCGATGCGAGTAGACCGATGGTATAGCTATTTATTGTATCTCCAGCCATGATGCATTTTTCACCATTTTTTAGTTCTTCTCCAGCCATTCTAATATTTGCATTTAATTTTATGTCATCCGGGAAAGCGACTATATTCTCATTGACATCTAAAACCACATTCTCAAATGGAACAACTGCTTCGCAATTAATTGGAATGACTGCTCCTGTCATTATTTTGATAGTTTTATTGTCTCCTAAGATAGGTATTTCTTTTGCACCAGCATATAATATTTCTTTTTCGCAAGCTATGGTTTCTCCACTTGAAGATAATTTTATTGCATACCCATCCATTGCTGAATTATCAAACCTTGGCAATGATTTTGTAGCATAAATATCTTTGGCCACTATTCTATGATTTGAAGTTAATGTGTTTATTGCCTCAAATCTGTTAATAGGTTCTGTAGTTTTATATATTAAATTTAAAGCTTCATTTATTGAAACAGCCATTTTATTACCTTTTGTCTATAATAATTTGAATTATAACTTATTTGAGTATAATCCCATTGAAATTATATAAAGGAATAAATGATGATAGGGGAAATGTTAACAACACATAGTTTGCTTGTGAAGATATTTTTAGGATTTTTAGTAATTGGTATATTTCTACCATTCATATATGGAAAAGATATGAGATCTTTTAAAAAGATGAGCTTTATATACACAATGATATTTCAAGCACTTACTACTATGATAGCGTTTTCAGGACTAATTCCACTGTTTACAGGAGAAGGGATGAACTTTTCAATTCCTATTGCTATTATGATAGCAGTTTGGGTAATTATGATGTATTTAGAGATTAAAAAACACAAAAATATTAAAGTAGCACCTATGCAAGATGAGCAAAAATTTATGATGCTAAAAGGTAAATTTGTAAAAATATCTATTGCTCAGGTAATTTTAGTAGCCCTTATGGTTATTATAATGATATTAAAATCAAAAGGTATTATTTTCTAGTTATGCAATATTTATATCATGAAAATTCTGGACAGAGCGAACTTGTACTTAGTGGCGATGAGCATCATTATGTTTTCAAGGTTAGAAGAGATAAAGTTGGAAATGTAATCGCACTTAGAAACTTAAGAGATAATATAGTTTACTTTTACGAGATTGTTGAATTAAGTAAAAAAGATGCAAGACTTCAATTAAAAGAGCAAAAATTAGTAGTAATCAAAGCCAAAAAGAATCTTCATATTGGCTGGTGCATCATTGAGACAAAGAATATTGAAAAAATGTTACCATCACTAAACGAGATGGGGGTTGGCAAGATTACTTTTATTACTTGCAAGAGAACACAACAAAATAGTAAAATAGATTTTGCTAGACTACAAAGAATTATTTTAAACTCTTCACAGCAGTGTGGTGTAAGTGAACTTATGGAGCTTGACACATCAACAAGCTTAATAGATTTTTTAAATAAAAATCCAACTGCTTATATGTTAAATTTTTCTGCAAATAAAGTAAATGATTCGCTAGATATAGATACCATAGTTGTTGGTTGTGAAGGTGGATTTGAGCTTGAAGAAGTAGCTATTTTTGATATGAATAAAATAGTTGGATTTGATACGCCACTTATTTTGAGAAGTGAAAGTGCAATTTGTGCCGTGGCTTCAAAAATTCTAATTTAATTTTTAAACTATTTTAGGTATAATGTTGCCACAAAAGTTGTCTCTGAAATACAAAAGTAGGTTGCAACACCACTATTTGAACAAAATAGGAAGAGCTAAAAGCTAGAGCAGGCTAGTTACCTGTCAAAATGCGACTAGTCGCAAGAGCCATCGCGTGAAGACCTGATTTAAAGTTTTACTTAAAATCAGCAATCAATAAATGGTAAAATATAATAAAAAGGTTTTAAAATGAAAAAAGATATACACCCAGATTATAAAGTTTGTACTGTTACTTGTGCATGCGGAAATAGCTTTGAGACAAAAACAGACAAAGAGACTATGAGTATTGATATATGTAATGCTTGTCACCCATTCTTTACTGGTTCTGAGAAAATAGTAGATACTGCAGGTCGTATCGATAAGTTCAAGAAAAAATATAACCTAGCTTAATTTACTAGCCAGACCCAAGAGTAAATCTACAGTGAGAGAAATTGGGATTTGATAATCCCAAAGGAGACTCACCAATGCTAACTCTCGTACCAACTCCTATCGGAAATCCACAAGATATTACTATTCGTTCAATTCGTGCTTTTGAAGAGTGTGAACTATTTTTGTGTGAAGATACAAGAAATACAAAACACTTGATGGCACTATTGCATGAGAGATTTGATATGAAGATACCAGAAGCAACCTATCTTTCGTTTAATGAGCATAATGGAGACCAGCGACTACAAGAAATTGGTGATGACTTAATGTATAGAAATGTACTTTATGTTAGCGATGCTGGTATGCCTGTCATATCAGACCCAGGGCAGATATTAGTGGAGTATTGTCAAATAAATGAGATAAAATATGATGTTCTACCTGGTGCTAATGCAGCTTTAACTGCATTTGTGGCAAGTGGTTTTAGCTCTTCGCAGTTTCTGTTTTATGGATTTTTGGCACACAAAGGTAAAGAAAGAAGCAATGGACTTAGTAAAGTGCTTAACTCAATCTATCCAGTTATTTTATATGAATCGCCACATAGATTAGAGAAATTACTTGGTGAGCTTTGTGAATTTGCCCCTAATCGTGAGATATTTTTGGCAAAAGAACTAACAAAAAAATATCAGAGATATTATAAGGGAACCCCTATTGATATAAGCAGTCAACTAAAAGAGACTGTTATTAGAGGTGAATGGGTAGTGATAATTAGTGAGAATGGTGATGATATGGCTTCATTGTCATTGCATGATATTATTAATCTTGAATTACCACCAAAATCAAAAGCTAAGTTAATAGCAAAAATAACAGGCAAAACAATAAAAGAGTGTTATGATGAGCTGCTTTAGAGTAGCAATAGTCTTTAATATACATAACGGTTAGTTATGTTTTATACAGCAAAAAAAAGGTACAATTAAATTATGATAATATACGGAAAACAGGTTTGCTTACATATCTTAGAAAAACATAAAGATCGTGTCAAGGTGGTATATGTTGCCAAAAAAGGCATATTGCCACAGAACTTATTTCATGACTATCATGATAAGATTAAATTTTTAGAAGAAAAATGGGCTCAGTCCATGAGTAAAGGTGGTAATCATCAAGGAATTTTAATAGAAACTGATGAGTTTGTAGAGACTACTATTGCTCAGGTTAAAAGTTCAGGTAAGGTTTTGTTTCTTGATGGTGTTACTGATGTTGGCAATATAGGTGCTATTGTTCGTAGTAGCTACGCTTTGGGCGTAGACTCTATAGTTGCAACGAATGTAAAACAGTTAAATTATGCAGCAATTGCTAGAAGTAGCTCAGGAGCATTATTTGACATGCCAATGATTGTTGTGCCAAATGGGCTTGATTTGCTCAATGAGCTCAAGCAACTTGACTTTAAGCTGTATGGAGCCGATGCAAGTGGCACTCCACTGAGTGGAATTGTTTTTGATAAAAAACAAGTTTTAGTAGTTGGAAGCGAAGATAAGGGTATATCAAAACGAATTTTACAAAAGATGGATGAAGTAGTTTCTATTGAGATGAAAAATGATTTTAATTCACTAAATGTTAGCGTGGCAACGGCAATATTACTATATAGGATGAGATGATGAAAATTGAAGATATATTAGAGCACAATAGCTTATTGGAAATAAATGAAAAGACTAGAATTTCTGTTGCAAATATTGAAAAAATAGCACAAAAAGATTTTAGTGGTCTAAAGAGAGTTCAGGTTTTAGGCTTAATATCTATTTTGGAGCGTGAATATGGTGAGGCCTTCACTGATTTACGACAAGCTAGTGATGAATATTTTGGCTCATTAGCAGAAACAATTAGTATTCCTGTAAATTTAGTAAAAGAAGTTTCATCATCGCGTGGTCAAAAATGGCTAATTTGGTTGTTTGGTTTGATTTTAATTGTTGCACTCTGGTTTTTTTATTCTTCACTAAATCAAAATACAACCCAAGCAATAGCTACTCCTAATATCGAAGAGACAAATATTACAATAGAACCAATGGCTACTGAAGCTGATGTGACTGATGTAAATAAAACTAAAGAAGGAAATATTACATCTATTAATGGTGTTGATACAAATGTAACAAATACTACAAGTAGCTCAGTAAAAATAGTACCGTTAAAAAGATTATGGTTTGCAATTGTAGATTTGGCAACTAAAAAAGTAATTGACCACAGCATGACTCATCCATTTGAGACAAATACTACTAGTGATATTCTGATTGTGACTAGTGTCGCACCATTTAGTATGATTACAGCAGCTGGTGAGAAAAAATATAATGATTTTAAATCGCACTATTTCAAAGTTACGAAAGGTATTACAGAAGAGATAACAAAAGAAGTGTTTATCTCTAGTGGTGGACCAAAAAACTTGACTAGATAATTTTACAAAAGAGAGAAAACAGATGTTTGATGAAATACAATTTGACAAAATAAACCGCTTACCTAAATATGTTTTTGCCGCTGTTGGTGATCTTAAGATGGCAGCACGAAGAGCTGGAGAGGACATTATAGATTTCTCTATGGGAAATCCAGATGGTCCAGCATTGGAGCCAGTTATAGAGAAGCTAATAGAAACAGCTAGAAATCCACATACGCACGGATATAGTGCAAGTAAAGGGATAATAAAGTTAAGAACCGCAATGGCTAATTGGTATAAGAGAAAATATAATGTAGATCTTGATCCTGAAACAGAAGTAGTTGCTACAATGGGAAGCAAAGAGGGATATGTGCATTTGGTGCAAGCTATTACAAATCCTGGTGATGTAGCTATTGTTCCAGACCCAACATATCCTATTCACGCTTATGCGTTTGTATTTGCTGGTGGTAGCGTAGGGAAGATGAAACTAAATTTCAATGAAGATAATTTTGAAGTAGATGAAGATAAATTCTTTGAAGATTTACAGCATGCATTGGACACTTCAAATCCTAGAGCAAAATATTTAGTAGTTAATTTCCCACATAATCCAACTACTGCTACGGTTACTCCTGAGTTTTATAAAAGACTTGTAGCAATGGCTAAAAAAGAGAGATTTTATGTAATCTCTGATATTGCGTACGCAGATATTACTTTTGATGGATATAAAACACCATCTATTTTAGAAGTAGAAGGGGCAAAAGATGTTGCCGTAGAGTGCTATACAATGTCAAAAAGTTACAACATGGCAGGTTGGCGTGTAGGATTTATAGTTGGTAATCCAAAACTTGTTGGTGCATTACAAAAATTCAAGAGCTGGATAGATTATGGTATGTTTACTCCAATTCAAGTAGCTGCGACTGTGGCACTTGATAAGCATGGTGATTTGGTCGACAGTTTGGTAATTCCAAAATATTTAGCCAGAAGAGATGTGATGCTTGATGTATTTGCAAAGGCTGGATGGACAATGAGTAAGCCAAATGCAAGTATGTTTATTTGGGCAAAAATACCTGAGCAATTTAGACATTTAGGTAGTTTAGAGTTTACAAAATTACTACTCACTAGAGCAAATATAGCCGTTAGTCCTGGAATTGGATTTGGAGAATATGGTGATGAGTATGTGCGAATAGCACTTATAGAAAATGAAAATCGTATTCGTCAAGCAGCTAGAAATCTTAAAAAGTTTTTTAGTGATTATGCACAAGAGAGTAAAGCTTAATGGTCAGAGTGGGCATACTTGGTGTAGGTACAGTTGGAAGTAGTGTTGCAAAAATATTAAAAGAAAATAGTGATATTATAGAAGCTAGAAGTGGTAAAAAAATAGTAGTCACAAGAGGTGTATCAAAAGAGGCTAGAGATGATTTTGATTTTCCTATCACTGATAATCCATTAGATATTATAAATGACTCTGAAATAGACATAGTTGTTGAGGTTATGGGTGGAATTGATTTGCCTTACTCGCTTGTAAAACAGGCATTAGAAAATGGCAAAGCAGTAGTGACAGCCAACAAAGCTATGCTAGCATATCATAGATATGAGCTTCAAGAGATCGCAGGCGACACACCACTAATGTATGAAGCTAGTACTGCTGGCGGTATACCTATAATAGGAGCTTTGCGTAATGGACTTAGTGCTAATCATATAGAGTCTATTATGGGTATTATGAATGGTACTTGTAATTTTATGCTCACCAAGATGATAAATGATAGTGCAAATTATTCAGATGTATTGGCAGAAGCACAAAAACTAGGTTACGCAGAGGCTAATCCAACATTTGATGTAGGTGGTTTTGATGCGTCGCACAAGCTATTGATTTTAGCAAGTATAGCATACGGTATAGATGCTAAGCCAGAAGATATATTGATAGAGGGAATAGATACTATCACGGCAACTGATGTAGCATTTGCAAAAGATTTTGATTATGCTATAAAACTCCTTGGAATAGCCAAAAAAGTGGGTAATGGCATAGAGCTTAGAGTTCATCCTACTATGATACCAGTTAGCTCTATGCTATCCAAAGTAGATGGTGTTATGAATGCAGTTATGGTTAAGGGTGACTGTGTTGGTGAGACGCTATATTACGGTGCAGGAGCTGGTGGCGACGCTACAGCAAGTTCTATTATAGCTGATATCATTGATATTGTTAGAGGTAATACAAATCCAATGCTTGGATACAAAAAGCCTCTTGAGAGTGGACTTACTCTATTGTCTAAAGATGAAATTCATTCACACTATTATCTTAGAGTCGGCGTAGAGGATAAAAAAGGCGTACTAGCTGAAGTCACAAACTTGCTTAGCCGACTTGATATTTCCATAGAAGCTATGATGCAAAAACCAGATGATGACAAAGATGAGTGTGTAGAGCTTTTATTTGTCACACATGAGTGTATGGAAAAAAGTATCCAAACTGCTATTAGTGAGCTTGAAAAACTAAGCGTCGTACACGGCAAAGTAGGAATGATAAGGATAGAGCAGTAGAATATGTCTTTTTGGCATATTTATTAGTAATATAATTTTAAAATGTCATAATTTGGTATAAAAGATACCGAGGATACAAAAATGACAACTTCAAATTTATTTAGTTTAAAGTATATGGAGAAGCATTTGAGCCAAAATAGCCCAGCAAATATTAACAACAATATCAGAGTAGCTGAATTATTTGCTGGAGTAGGTGGATTTCGCCTTGGTTTAGAAAGATCTAAAACTACATCAAAGATATTTGATGTAGTTTGGAGCAATCAATGGGAGCCATCCACTAAAACGCAACATGCTAGTGATATATATTGTGCAAGATTTGGATTTGAAAATCACTCCAATCAAGACATTTCAACTGTTATGATAGATGATATTCCAAATCATGATTTATTAGTTGGTGGATTTCCGTGCCAAGACTACTCGGTAGCAAGTACACTTAAAAATGCAAATGGAATAATTGGTAAAAAAGGTATTTTATGGTGGCAAATTTTTAGAATCTTGCAAGAAAAAAAAGATAATGCACCAAAATATCTTATGTTTGAGAATGTTGATAGACTTTTGAAATCTCCAGCCTCGCAAAGAGGAAGAGATTTCGCATTAATATTATCATCTTTAAACTCTCTTGGATATGCAGTAGAATGGCGAGTTATTGACGCTAGTGCTTATGGTATGCCACAAAGAAGAAAAAGAATTTTTATAATGGGATATAAAAAAGATACTCATCAGTATATGACTTTAAAAAATCATTCAATTGAAGAAGTATTGAATAGAGACGGAATTTTTGCTAAAGCTTTTCCAGTTGGAGAAATAGACAAAAACAATATTACTACAAGAGAGATAGAATCAGATTTGGTTGATATTACTGAAAATTTTAATAAGCAAACACCAAAAAATAACCCATTCCTAGATGCTGGTTTTATGATAGATGGATTATACCATACTTGTAAAGTAATAACTGATTATAATGGCAGTACAAAAACATTAAAAGATATTTTAGAGGATGAAAGCGTTGTTCCTCAAGAGTTTTATATAAGTGAAGAAGATTTGGGAAAATGGAAATACCAAAAAGGTGGAAAATCATTTGAAAGAACAAATAAAACAACTGGACATATATATACTTACAGCGAAGGAAGTATGAGTTTTCCAGATAGCTTATGTAAACCAGCTAGAACCATAGTAACGGGTGAAGGCGGAGCTAGTGCCTCAAGATTCAAGCATATTATTTGTGTAAATGGAAAATACAGAAGATTGACTCCAGTTGAGCTAGAAAGAGCAAATATGTTCCCAGATAATCATACACTTGGTGTTAGTGATACAAAAAGAGCATTTTTAATGGGCAATGCTTTGGTTGTTGGAGTAATAGAAAATATTGGTATAGCATTAGCTCACGAGATAAATTATGATATTGAAATATAATCAAAGTGATAAAGACTCTGTAATTGAGTATGCAAAAGAATTAGAAGGAAAGTCTTTAAGGCAAGTTTGCGATGAAAAAGTTTTAAAGCATTCTTACTCTGGAAAAGGAAACTTTGGGCAAGTTTTAGAGAAGTTCTATTTTGGATATGAACCCAACTCAAATGCGGAAGCAGATTTTGCACTAATTGGAATGGAATTAAAATCTTCACCATTAAAACAACTAAAAAATGATGAATTTCGCTCAAAAGAGCGATTAGTTTTGAATATTATTAACTATGTCAATGTTGTTAATCAGAATTTTGAAAATAGCGATTTTTTCAAAAAGAATGCAAGCATTCTTTTGGTTTTCTATCTTCATAATGCTGATTTTGATATTTTAGATTATTTGATAAAATTAGTTGACGAGTGGAGTTTTCCATCTACTGATTTAGAAATTATTAAAAAAGATTGGCAAACAATTAATGAAAAAATTGCAAACGGAAAAGCACATGAACTTTCCGAAGGCGACACTTTTTATCTTGGTGCTTGCACTAAAGGTGCAAACGCTTTATCAGTCAGAAAACAACCATTTTCAGAAATTCCAGCAAAACAAAGAGCCTATTCTTTTAAGCAAGGTTATGTCAATCATATTATTGCATCGATTGCTAAGGAAAATAAAGGAATTTATGGTAAGTTAATTCCAAATGCTGAAGTTGCTAAAAAACAAACAATTGAAGAAGTTGTAATTTCTAAATTCAAGTCATTTTATGGTAAAACAGAGGAAGAAATCATAAAAATTCTAAAAATTGAAATCAATACAAAAGCAAAAAGTTTTAACGCAAATTTAACAAAAGCAATTCTCGGAATTGAACTTGATAAAGAAATTGAAGAATTTGAAAAAGCAGAAATTATTGTAAAAACAGTTCGTTTAAAAGAAAATGATTTACCGAAAGAAGATATTTCTTTCCCAAATTTCAAGTATGAAGAAATTGTAAATCAAGATTGGGACAATTCTGATTTTAAAAATATTTTGGAACATAAGTTTCTATTTGTATTTTTTCAGTTTGAGAATGACAAACTAATTTTAAGAAAAGTAAAGTTTTGGAATATGCCTTATTCGGACTTGCTTGAAGTTGAAAAAGTTTGGATAAAAACAAAGAAAATTGTTGCAAAAGGCGAAATCGTAAAAGAAGTAAAAACTAATAAAAAAGGAAATGAAATTAGGTATACAAATTTTCCAGACAAGAAATTTAGTTCCATTTCTCATGTTCGTCCTCACGCAAGAAATACTTTGGATACGTACAAATTACCCAGAAAAGACAAATTAACAAAGCAGGATAAATATACAAAACATTGCTTTTGGCTTAATAGCTCTTATGTGAGAGATTACATATACTTAAAATAAAAATATAGAAAAGTAACTCATGAATATTTCTAAATATCCTCATAGTGAAACAATCGAATCTTTAGCCAAAGCACTAGAGACTTCGAAAGATGGACTTGTCAATAGTAAAGTAGAGGCAAATTTTTTGCTTTACGGTCCAAATGAAATAAAAGAAGAAAGATTCAATTATTTTATATTATTTCTTACACAGTTTAAAAGTCCATTAGTTTATGTGCTAGTAGCTGCTGCTCTGCTTTCCCTCTTTTTGGGCAATATGCACGAAGGATTGTTGATACTGCTTATTGTCCTAATTAATGCATCCTTGGGATTTTGGCAAGAGACCAAAGCTCTAGTATCTATCAAAGCATTGAAAAAACTTACCCAAAGCAACACACAAGTTAAGCGTGAAAATAAAATCTTTCTCATTCCGTCATCAGAACTTGTACCTGGAGATGTCATCATTCTAAGAGAGGGAGATATCGTACCTGCTGATATACGCCTTTTTGAGACTTATGGACTAGTTATTGATGAATCTATACTCACGGGAGAATCTATGCCTGTAGAAAAAAATGGCGAACTAATACTTTCCATAGATACACTTCCCTATGAACTGCAAAATATCGCACTCTCAGGCACCACAATAACAAAGGGTAGTGCGAAAGGGTTTGTTGTATTTACAGCAGAAAAAACTTATCTTGCGTCTATTGCTAGCAAAGCAAAAGAAGACTCGGTGGATTCACCACTAAGCAAAGCATTGGAAGTTTTCAGTCGAAAACATATTGCAATACTACTTGTGATAATTGCACTAACTGCTTTTCTTGCACTACAGCAAGGAAGAGAGGTATTTGAAGTCATCTATCTAGTTATTGCAGAACTAGTTTCTGCTGTGCCAGAAGGACTACCTATAGTTGTAACTTTAGTGCTTACTATAGGTGCGATGACCTTGAGTGTCAAAAAGGTTTATATCCGTCATTTGCCATCTGTTGAGACTTTAGGTAGTGCAACTGTTATAGCTTCAGACAAGACAGGCACAATTACAGAGGGAAAACTCATGGTAAAAGAGGTATTTTCTTTAGATGATGCTTTTACTCAGACCGTCTCAGCACTAGCCAATGAGTCCATGGAAGGTAAAGGTGATCCATTGGATGTAGCTTTGGCACTTTGGGTCGGGAGGGAGTACAGAAATATCAGGGAAAAACATCCTCGTGTTAAACTTTATCCTTTTGATGTCAACTATAGACTAATGGCAAGCTCTAATATAATTCAAAAAGAACATAAGATCTTTGTCAAAGGTGCTTTTGAATCATTAAAAGAGTTTGCACTTAATAACCAAGATTTAAATATACTAGAAAAAGAACATAACAAGATGGCTTCTGAGGGCTTACGGGTCATTGCTTTGGGAACTGGAAAATATATATCAGATGATATAAGTACTTGGAAGATTGAAATTGTTGGACTTGTGGGCTTTATAGATCCCCCAAAAAGTGGAGTTCAAGAAGCTGTGCAAACAGCACAAAAAGCTGGCGTGAAGGTGATGATGATTACAGGTGATGATCCCCTCACTGCTGTAGCTGTTGCCAAAATGGTTGGTATCTATAAAGAAAATGATTTAGTGATTTCCGGTCAAGAGCTTAACGGCATGGATGATGCAATGCTTGAAACTATTCTGCCTAGAGTAACTGTATGTGCAAGGGTGTTGCCTGAACACAAATACCGTATTGTCAAGGTATTGCAAAAACTAGGTGAAATAGTAGCGGTCACAGGAGATGGTGTCAATGATGTTCCTGCACTAAAAGCTGCAGACTTGGGAATAGGCATGGGCGGTGGTAGCGATGCAGCTAAAGCTACTGCTAAAATGGTGCTTGCTGATAATAATCTCTCAGTCATAGTAGATGCTATTAAACAAGGTCGTACAATCGCTGGAAATATACGAAAAGCGATCTATTTTCTTGTCTCTACGAGTTTGGATGAAGTTATACTCATTACAGGTGCTATATTGATGTCGCTCCCGCTACCACTTTATCCAGTACAGATATTATGGATTAATCTAGTTTCAGATAGTGCTCTTGATAAAACCTTTCCATTCCTAAAAGATGAAGAAGATGTTATGATCAGACCGCCGACTAAGCTACATGAGCAGTTTTTAGATAAGGTGCAGATTTTTCGTGTACTCTACGCCGCACTAGTAATCAGCCTAAGTGCACTATTTTTATATATTTGGATATTAGATAGCTATGGGAAAGAGAGTGCTATATCTACTATCTTTACAGTTTTTGTCATTGCTACATGGATCAATGGTTTACAGTCAATAAAGGAGCATGAACCTTTTTTAAAAAACATCAAAAAATCACTTAGTATCAACCCATATATATTTTATGGTATAGGTATAGGAATAATACTTCAGTTGTTTGCCATCTGTGCACTATCTGATATATTTCATACACTTCCTCTAAATAGTGACACACTTATGATAATTGGTCTATTTGCATTATGGGTCTTTGGTCTACTTGAGATACGCAAATGGGGCGAATATATATGGAAGAAATATAAATAATGCATACATTGTCTTAATTGTCCAAGACCAAATACTGTAGCCTAAGTTAAGTTATCAGTGGTACAAAAGCAAATCCTTTAAATTCTTCTTTTTTCATATCGCCATCTGATATTTTTTCAAATCTAAATATAGAGTTTTGCACTGGCACCACCAACACTCCTCCGATTTTGAGCTGATCAAACAAAGTCGCAGGAATATCATCTGCACTGGCTGATACAAGTATCCTATCAAATTGCTGATTTGGCATTCCAAGCTCTTTGCCAGCTTGTTGGATACTACAATGGCTTCCAAAGTTAAATTGAGCAAGATTTTTCTTACCTTGTTCTACAAGTTCATCTACCCTCTCTAAACCTGTCACGCTTCCTTTTTCTCCTACGATATGACAAAGTAAAGAAGTAGTCCATCCAGAACCAGAGCCAATATCTAGTATATCTTCTCCTTCTTTTGGTGCTAGCTGTTCTAGCATAAATGCCACCGTGGATGGTTGAGAGATTGTTTGATTTTTACCGATTGGCAATGGAGCATCAATATAAATATGTTCTAAAAACTGTTTAGGTATAAAAAATTTCCTATCTATATCCAGAAATGCATTTATTATGCGTGGCGTATACAAAACTCCTCTTAAAATCATATAATCTACTAACTCTTGCATATTTTTCATTTTTTCATCCTATAAAAGCAGTACTCATATAGCCAACTACTTGCAACTCGTCCTTGCTGGCGTCCGCACTAGTGCGATAATCAAGCGTTATTGGCTTTAGCCCTTTTGATTTGGCAGCTATCAACATCGCCTCAATGCCTATCTTACCACATGCTTCACATCCTTGATGTAGCATATTAATATCTAAATTTTCTATAGCATTTATACAGATATTGTCAAGTTTGCTTGCCTTGTTAATATCATAATAATGGCTCAAATCCGTACTAATGACTACTACGGTTTGTGGATCACTCAATAGAAATTCTATAACTTTTGCCAGTATGGCTGGATTTTCGTCACCATAAACCAATTCGACGACTAAAGCTTCTTTATCATATTTTTTTACAAAAGGCATCTGTACTTCTGTACTATGTTCATGATGAGCATCTGGTGCAAAATTAAGTCCGAATTTCTCTCTAAGCTCGTGAACAAGATTTTTATCAACATCAAGCATACCAAGAGGCGTTTCAAACTCATCATAATCTGATATACTGGTTCCTTTCAGATAAACACGATGACTAGGACCTATGACAACTATGCGTTTTGCATGCGTATTTCCCAATAATCTAAAAGCGATATTTGCTGTAAATGCAGAATAAACATACCCTGCATGAGGTACTATGATTGCCCTTGGTTTTTTGTCCAATAATGTTTTATCGCTTAGATGTTTATCTAATATTTGATTATAGTGTTCAAACATTAAGCTTATCTCTTTAGGGTCTGTCGGATAAAATTGTCCTGCAACTGCACTTTTTCTGATACTCATTTCAGTACTCCTTGTATCTCTTAATTGCACTTAGGATAGTACCCATTTTGCAATTTATTTTAATCAACTATCTCCTGAACTCTGCCAACATCACCACTAGTAAGTCGTACTTTGATGCCATGTGGGTGTACTGGTGAGCTTGTGAGAATATCTCTGACTACACCATATGTTAGTCGTCCACTCCGCTGATCTGCTTTTAATATAATAGCTACATTAACGCCAGATTTTATTAGATTTCGAGGTGGTATCATCTGCTTACCAACTCATTCATGCTATCACCACTAACCAAATATGATTTACCAAATCCAAGAGTCACTTCTCCATAAATAGGAGCGAATTCAAAGAGTGCAAAATCATGTGTATCATCAAGCATATTTATCATACTCTTATCAAACTTATCTCTAAATAAATTCATTATCTTTTCACTATTATTTCCTGAATATTTAGAGCAATCGCATTGCAATGTTACTCTTTTTCGTGCAAATATATTATCGCATTTGCCCTCATCTTCTATAAAAAACAGTGAACTTTTCGGGTTTGAGGTGAGATTTTTACTATGTGTAGCGATAGAAGCTATAAAAATATATACTTTGTCATCTATATAGACAAATGGAGCATAGGAGCTAAATGGATATCCATTCTTAGACAATGAACCAATTGTGACGCTTTGGTGTTGCTCTATGTGTGATTGTAGTGACACCTTGTATCCTTTTTTAGGATTGTAGCATAATATTATCCCGATTTATAAACTTCTTGGATTTTCAAAGCTAAAAAATGTATAATAAAATAAAACTACAAAGAAGAGAAAATGGCAAAAGATCACTATTTTGATATAACAGCGAAGCTTGATATGATGGAGATGAAAAACTGTGTTATTCAAGCTCAAAAAGAGTTAGCTACACGGTTTGATTTTAAGGGTGTTGTGGCTGATATAGAGCTAAATGAAAAGGCAAAAACAGTCACTCTAAGTAGCTCAAGCGAGCAAAAAATAGATGCCTTAAAAGATATACTAATAGCTAAATTAATCAAAAGAGATATAGCTGGAAAGTCGCTTGATGAGCAAAAAACTGAGGGCATAAGTGGCGGCAATGTAAAAGTCATTTACCGTATCGTGGATAGCATAGATAAAGAAGAGGCAAAGAAAATAGTCAAAGCAATAAAAGATATGAAACTAAAAGTAACACCATCTATCCAAGGTGACGAAGTGCGAGTAAGTGGAGCTAAGATAGATGATCTTCAAAAAGTAATGAGTGAGGTTAAAACTTTAGAGCTTAACGCTCCACTTGTATTTGGAAATTTTAAATAAAATGCTAATAAGCAATCAAACAGAAATAGAGAGTGTATGTACATACTGTGGCGTAGGATGCGATATAGTTGGCGTAGTTGAAAATAATAAAATACAGCGTATTTATGCTCAAAAAGATGGAGTAGTTTCTCAAGGAAAGCTCTGTATTAAAGGTAAATTTGGATTTGATTTTGTAGATTCTGATGAACGAGTGCGAGAACCAAGAGTTCGTCGTAGCTTTATTGATAAAAATCCAACGATTAAAGCAAAATTTGAAGATAAACTAAAAGTATTTGATGGTACATTTTGGACATGTGATTTAGAAACTGCGACAAGTATAGCCGCTATGAAGCTACAAGAGATTAAGAATACTTTTGGAGGGGATAGTTTTTGTGCTATTGGCGGAGCTAGGACGAATTGTGAAAGTTCTTACTCATTTCAGAAGTTTTGTCGTGAAACTATGTGTTCGCCACATGTAGATAACTGTGCTAGGGTTTGTCATTCGCCATCACTCAAAGGTATGCGTGCTACATTAGGCGAGGGTGCAGCGACAAATCCATACGATGATATCTATGATACTGAGTTTATGGTGGTTATCGGTTCAAATACCATGGAGGCTCACCCAATTGTATCCAATCGTATGCTTGATATGGCAAAAACACACAATAATTTAGCGATTATTGATGTGCGTGAAACCAGAATGGTAAAGCATGCAAAATACAATTGCATAATACCTTATGAGGCAAACTTGCTTGTGCTGAATATGATGGCATTCGTGATTATAAATGAAGAGATTTATGATGATGGTTTTATAAAAAATCGCAGTAAAGGCTTTGATGAGTTCAAGGATAAGATTTTAAATGATCCATATGCTAACCCAGAGTTTTTTAAAAATATTGAAGGATATGAGTATTTAGCCAAAATGATTCCAAATATAGCTAGAGAGTATGCTGTGAAAAAGTCGATGATTTTTTGGGGTCTTGGTATTACAGAGCATTTGGATGGTTCTTATGCTGTGATGGCGATTACGCATTTGGCACTAATGACAGGAAACATTGGTAAGCGTGGAGCAGGTCTTATGCCTTTGCGTGGACAGAATAATGTTCAAGGAGCTTGCGATATGGGATGTTTGCCATATTTCGCTCCTGATTATCAGTTGCCAAAAGTAGAAGGACTTATGACCCCACAACTTATTGATGCGATGATAGACGGTAAGATAAAAGCACTACTTAATATGGGTGAAGATATAACTCATATTCATCCAAATATTAACAAGATAGACAAGGCGATTGAAAATCTAGAGTTTATTATGGTTCAAGAATTATTTATGACAGATATTGCTAATCGTGCCGATATTGTGATTGGTGTTCGCTCAGCCTATGAAAAAACTGGTGTTTATGTTAATGCAATGAGACGACTGCATCTCTCTCAACCACTAGTAGAAACGGATTTACCAGATGATTGGGAGGTTATAAAGCTACTAACGAATAAGCTGGGTGGAGACTTTAAGCACGAGACAAGTGAGCAGATTTGGCACGAAGTAACACAAGTAGCCCCAATACGATTTTCTGGAGCTCAGTATTATCGTTTAGAGAGACATCGAAAACGAGGTATGCAGTGGCCTGTTTATTTAGAAGATACGCCAATTTTGCACTTACTTGATTTTAGAACCGATGATGGATTGGGTAAATATGTCTATAAACAGTATGAGCCTAGAGGAATGATACAAGAGATTTTAGACAAAGAATTTTACAAAGATGGACTACAAGGTTTTTATTTAACAACAGGACGAACTTTGGCTCATTATAATAATGCTGCTCAAACCAAACAAACAGCCAAACTTTACGAAAAGCACAGTGAAGATATGCTTTTAGCTTCTATTGAAGATGAGGGTAAATTTGGAGACATGGTTATACTAAAAACTGAGTACGGTGAGACAACGCCTCTAAATGTACGATATACAGACAAGGTAAAACCCAGAACACTCTTTTGTACTTTTCACCATGCTAAATCAAAGATTAATGCAATTTTTGGAGATGAATGTGATGAGCTGATAATGACAGCACGATTTAAATCGTTAAAGGTTGATATATTACCAGTGAACGATATGGTGAGTTGTAGTTAGTGAGTACAACCTCAAAAGGTGGATATAATGAAAGCAGGGCAACTAGCTATCTAGAGGATATAGGTTTTCTTATTATAGAGCGAAATTATTATGCTAGAAAATTAGGTGAGATAGATATTATTGCTAGTAAAGAGAGTGTCTTGCATTTTATAGAGGTTAAGTCAGCGTTTGCCGATTTTGATCCTATCTATAATGTTACAAAAGGGAAGCTAAGAAAAGTTATAAATTCTGCGTACTATTTCATGAAAGAGCGAAAACTAAATATGGCTTTTAGTATTGACGCTATGATTATTAGGGGCGAAGATATCGAGTTTATAGAGAATGTTACACTTTGAGTTTTGATTTGCTATAATGTGATATTATTAGACAAAAGAGAGTAGATGAAATTAAACGATAGTGAACTAAAATCATTTAATGATAATGGCTTTATAATTTTGAGAAACTTTGCATCAAAAGAACAATGTGATAGAATATTAAATATTGCCAAGAAACATTTGGCTCTGCGAATAGAGCCAATAGAAACCGAGATAGGTTATGATTGTAAATCAAAAGAGTATAGAAGCGATGAAATAGACTACAGTAGCACTACTGATGAGGTTTTAGCACCAGTACGAAGACTTAGGCAGGTTTATGAGAGGGATGAGGCTTTTAAAGAGTGGATGGAAAATGAGAAAATTCGTCCCATTTTAGAACAAATTTTAAACGACAGAGTAGTTTTAACACTTGCTCATCATAACTCAATCATGACCAAAATGCCTCTTGTAAGTACGCAAACAAGATGGCATCAAGATAGAAGATACTGGCATTATAGTAACAATAATCTAGTTAGCGTTTGGCTAGCACTTGGTGAAGAATATGGTGAGAATGGAGTGCTGGAGTTTATTCCAAAAAGCCATACAATGAGTTTTGAAGCAAGTCAGTTTGATGAAAAAGAGTATCTAAGAGAAGATATAGAGCAAAATAAAAATCTTATTAATTCAAAAGTATCAACAGTATTAAATCAAGGTGATGTGGTCATATTTCATTCTCTTTTGATGCATAGAGCAAATAAAAATGAGACGAATGAGCCAAAAATTGCATTTGTATATACAGTAAAAGGTGAAAAAACAAAAGTAGAAGAGAAAAGTCGTTCTGCGGCATATAAAGAGATAAAATTAGGGAGTATTGAATGAAAATATATGGAATAAAAAATTGTGGAAGTGTAAAAAAAGCTATGGTTTTTATGGAGTGCGAGGGGATTGAATATGAGTTTGTAGATTTTAAAAAAACACCAATCAATGTTGATAAAATAAGCATATGGGCAAATAAGATTGGGATGGATAAATTGCTAAACAAAAAAGGGACTACATATAAAAAGCTCGGACTTGGGGAGATGACGCTTGATGACGCTGCTAAAGTTAAATTTATGAGTGAAAATAATAGTTTAATGAAAAGACCAATCATAGAGTATGGCGATGATGAAGTTTTGGCTGGATTTGATGAAGGTGTTTATGAAATAACATTTGTTGCTATTGACAAAAGTTAAATGATTTGATAAAGTGTCATTAGTCGTTGAAGCAAGAATTAACGCTATGGAGTATATACTCAACAATAACAATATTAAAAGGATTAAAATATGGCAAAATATATTGAATTAAACAATGGAAATTTTGAAGCAACAATTAAAGAGGGCGTAACAATGGTAGACTTTTGGGCTCCATGGTGTGGACCTTGTCGTATGATAGCTCCTGTAATCGAAGAGCTTGCAGTTGATTTTGAAGGCAAAGCAAATATATGTAAAGTAAATACAGATGACGAGCAAGATATTGCTGTAAAATTTGGCATTAGATCTATACCAACTATTCTCTTCTTTAAAAATGGTGAGATGGTTGACCAAATGGTTGGAGCTGCATCTAAAGATGCTTTTGCTCAAAAAATAAACTCACTTCTATAGTCATATTAAGGGCTTTATGCTCTTGATATTGCTACTTCTTACCTCTTTTTGGGTAAAATTCACTTCACTAATAATTCTCTAATCATATTTTTATAATTGGTATGATATTGTATATTAATAAAGGATAAAAAATGATACTTGATTGTGCTATTATTGGCGGAGGACCTGCTGGATTAACAGCTGGATTATATGCTTCTAGAGGTGGATTAAATAATGTTTCACTTTTTGAAAAAGGCATGCCTGGTGGGCAAATTACACAAAGTAGTGAAATAGAAAATTATCCTGGATTTTTTGATCATACAAAAAGCGGTATGGATTTTATGGACACATGGCAAAAGCAGTGTTTTCATTTTGGTATGAAACATCAAATGGAAGAGGTGACTAGCGTCTTCAAAGTTGGTGAGAATTTTCAAATTTCACTTGCAGGCAAAGAACCAGTGGAAGCCAAAACCGTTATAGTATGCACAGGCAGTACACCAAAAAGAGCAGGATTTAAAGGTGAAGATGAGTTTTTCGGCAAAGGCGTGAGTACTTGTGCGACTTGTGATGGATTTTTTTATAAAAATCGTGAAGTTGTAGTATTGGGCGGTGGAGATACAGCACTTGAAGAGGCTTTTTATCTATCAAATATATGTTCAAAAGTATATATCGTTCACCGTAAAGATACATTTAGAGCAGCTCCTTCGACAGTAGAGAGAGTACAAAAAAAAGAGAATATAGAGATAATCACGAATGCTGTAATTGATGAAGTTGTTGGTGATAATATGGGTGTTAATGGCGTACATTTGGGCATGAATGATGGTTCAAAAATAAAACTGGATTTAACAGGCGTATTTGTATTTGTGGGACATAATGTTAATAATAGTGTTTTGAAATCAGATAATGGAGAGTTTATTTGTGAAGTAAATGCAAATGGACAGATTATTGTCAATCTAAGAATGCATACTAGTCTAGAAGGACTGTTTGTTGCTGGTGATATTCGTGTTGATGCACCAAAACAGGTAGTTTGTGCAGCAGGAGATGGTGCAGTTGCTGCATTAGAAGTAATTTCATATTTACAAGAAAGGTCATAATGATAAAAGTAGGAATAGTTGGTAGTACTGGTAGAGTTGGAAGATTATTACTCTCAAATATAGAAGATGATAATGATATAATATGCTCAGCAATTCATGTTTTTGAAGAACTTAATTTTGATGTGCAAAAAGATATAGTTGTCACAAACAGCATGAGTGAACTTCTAAATATTTCAGATGTCATCATAGATTTTTCGGCTCCTGAGGCAACAGCACAACTCTGTGAAGAGGCTATTAAAAATCCAAAACCACTTGTGATTGCTACGACTGGACTGGATGCACATCAGCAAAATCTATTAAAACAAGCTAGCGAGCTTATGCCTGTACTATACGCTACAAATATGTCAGTTGGTGTGGCACTATTAAAAACTTTAGTAGAAAAAGTGGCCGCTACGCTAAAAGATTTTGATATAGAGATAGTAGAGCAACATCATAGGCACAAAGTAGATGCTCCTAGTGGCACTGCTCTTACTTTGGCTGAGTTTGCTGCAAAAGGCAGAGATGTTGATCTAGATAAGGTTCGTGTTAGTGGTCGAGATGGCGTGATTGGTGCAAGAAGTAAAGATGAAATTGGAGTGATGAGCCTAAGAGGTGGCGACATAGTAGGTAGGCATACGGTAGGATTTTATAATGATGGTGAATACTTAGAGCTTAATCACACAGCAACAAGTAGAGAGACATTTTCAAAAGGTTCAATCAGGGCAGCAAAATGGCTAATTGGCAAAGAGAATGGAATGTACAGCATCAATGATGCTCTTGGATTGGAGGTTTAAATTATGTGTGCTATTGTTGGAATTTATGGATCTAAAAATGCTTCAAAAAGTGCATATTATGCCCTTTTTGCAATGCAACACAGAGGTCAAGAGTCAAGTGGTATTAGTAGTTCAGAAGGAGATAAAATCCATCTTGTAAAAAAACGAGGCTTGGTTGCTGATATTTTTGACGAAGCTACATTAAGTGAACTTAGTGGTACATGTGCGATTGGTCACAATAGATATTCAACTGCTGGTAATGAATCAAAATTTGATGCACAACCAGTTTTTGCTAAATACAAATTGGGAGAAATATCTGTAGCCCATAATGGAAATTTGGTAAATAAATATGAAGTAAGAAATGAGCTTATAAATAAGGGTGCAATATTTCAAAGCGGTATGGATACTGAAAATATAGTTCATTTAATAGCTAAAAGTCAAAAAGATACATTAGTAGATAGAATAAAAGATATGCTAACTAAAATAGAAGGTGCATATTGTCTTGCAATTCAAAGTCGTTCAAAAATGTTTGTTATTAGAGACAGGTTTGGCATAAGACCGCTTAGCCTTGGTAGATTACCAGATGGTGGCTGGATGGTAGCTAGTGAGACTTGTGCTTTTGACCTTGTGGGTGCAAAGTTTGTGCGTGATGTAAAACCTGGTGAGATGTTGATATTCGAAGAGGATAGTGAGCCTATAAGTGAACAAGTTTTTGAGCCAGATTTTCATCCTTGTGCGTTTGAATATATATATTTTGCACGACCAGATTCTATAATAGATGGTACAAATGTATATGAATCAAGGCTTCTGATGGGTAAAAGATTAGCAAAGGAACAACCATGTGATGTTGATTTAGTGCTTCCAGTTCCAGATAGTGGTGTGGCAGCTGCGAGAGGTTTTGCAGAGGGACTTGGCGTACCATTTGAGATGGCAATTGTACGAAATCACTATGTGGGTAGAACTTTTATTGAACCAACGCAAGAAATAAGAGACCTTAAAGTTAAACTTAAACTCTCACCAATAGCGTCACTTATTAAGGGTAAGAGAATAGCGATTATTGATGATTCGCTTGTGAGGGGTACAACTTCGAAGCAGATAGTAAGAATGCTAAAAGATGCTGGTGCAAGTGAAGTACATATGCGTATAGCAGCTCCTGAGATTAAATATCCTTGTAGATATGGTATAGATACCCCAACTAAAGATGAACTAATATCAGCAAAACACACTCCAAGCGAAATAGCGAATCTAATAGGAGCTGATAGTCTAGGATTTTTGTCTCTTGAAGGACTTAAAGAGTCGCTTGGAAGTGAACGAAAATATTCTACAGTTAGTTTTGATGGAATATATTTCGCTGGTGGTAGTGCTTCAAGTCCTAGCTGTAATGATATGGATATATAATAAGTGAAGAATGCACTATTGCCAACATTTGGTAGATATTTAAAGCGTAAATTTGGTCTTAAAGTATCAAAGCTACCAGTTGGACTTAGTGGATTTACTTGTCCTAATATTGATGGAACTGTTGCTAAAGGTGGGTGTACATTTTGTCTTAATGATTCTTTTAGTCCCAATCTTGGCAAGGAAAATAACAAAATATTTTTAAATTTACAAAGCAAAACAAATCCACTTTTAGATAAACAGCTTAAAGAGCTTGATGAGCAGATAAGAAATACTATGGCTTCTTTAAAAAAACAAGGAAGCAAGAAATTTCTAGTATATTTTCAAGCATTTACAAACACATATGCACCATTTGAAACACTGAAGATATTATACGATACAGCTCTAAGTTATCCTGATGTAGTTGGGCTTAGTATTGGCACCAGAAGTGATAGTGTTACAAATGAAGTGCTGGATTATTTAGCTGAACTTTCCAAAACTAAAGAGATATGGATAGAGTATGGCGTGCAGTCTATCTTTGATGTAACATTAGAGAGGATAAATCGTGGTCATGATGCTGCTAATGCCAAAGAAGCGATATTGGAGGCAAAAAAAAGAGGACTTAATGTCTGTGCTCATCTAATTTTCGGTCTGCCAGACGAGACTCCTGAAATGATGTTAAAAACTGCAACTGAGGTTTATAGTTGGGGGATAGATAGTATCAAATATCATTCACTTTATGTAGTTGAAAATACAATGCTAGCCATTGAGTATAAAGCTGGAGAATTCACGCCAATAACAAAAGAGCAATATGTAGATGTGCTTATAGAGGCTATTAAGCTAAAGCCACCACATATTTCAATCCAAAGAATGACAGCAGGAATTAATGATGATATGCTTTTGGCTCCAGCTTGGTGTGGAGTACCTAAAAACGAGATAGTTGCATATCTTAAGAGTAGATTTAAAGTAGCTGGTTTTGAGTTCTAAATAGATTAAGTCGTTATACAATCAGCAACTTTTGGATAAAATAACAATAATCAAAGGAATGTAAAATGCTACTTCAAAACAAAAGAATATTACTAGGCGTTACAGGTAGTATATCAGCCTATAAAGCATGTGACTTAGCAAGATTATTTGTCAAGGCTGGAGCAACCGTGCGAGTTGTTATGAGTGAATCTGCTACTAGATTTATTTCTCCACTAACTTTTGAGGCTTTAACAAAAAACAGTGTATTGACTAATGCAACAGAGAGCTGGGGAAGTAGTTTAAACCATATTGATATTAGTAAAGAGTGTGATATTTTCGTGATTGCACCAGCAACTGCAAACACAATTAATAAGCTTAGTAAAGGTATAGCTGATACGCTTTTAACTCAGGTAGCACTTGCCTGTAAAGCCCCTATTGTTATCGCTCCAGCAGCCAATACTACAATGCTAGAAAATCACTACACGCAAGGTAGCATAAAGATGCTAGGCGTGAATGATATAACATTTGTGAAGCCTCAAAATAAACTTTTAGCTTGTGGTGATAGTGGGAATGGTGCTTTAGCTGAACCTAGTGAGATTTTTTGGGAATCTGCAAGAGTATTGTTAAGAAATGAATTTTGGAGCAATAGAAGAGTTGTAGTAACTGGTGGTGGCACTAGAGAATTGATTGATGAAGTAAGATTTATAAGTAATTTTTCAAGTGGAAAAATGGCAAATGCAATGGCAACTGCTCTATATTTGCGTGGTGCTGATGTGTGTTTGATTACCACAAAAGATAGCAGTGATAATCCGCAAAACATCTACACTATTGATGTTGAAAGTGCTAATGAGATGTTGGAATTTGTAACTGATAGTATCAGAGTAGCCAAAAAAGGAGTTATGAGCAAACCAAGCCTAAATAATCCAGATGCACTTGGTGTGATTCAAAAAGAGCCTTATTTGTTTATGGCAGCAGCTGTTTCTGATTATACTCCATCTTTCCCCCAAACTGGAAAACTAAAAAAAGTTGATTTGGGTGATAAGTGGGCAATTGAGCTTAAACAAACAACGGATATTCTGGCTACTATCAATAAAGATGGAATTAAAACAGTAGCTTTTAAAGCTGAAATGAATAGAGTCAATGGCTTAAATTCTGCTATTTCACTTTTGGAACAAAAGAGCGTAGACGCTGTATGTTATAATCTATTAGATGGATCACAAGATTTTGGTACGCAGACCAACTCTATCACTTGGATTACAGATAAAGAGCAAAAAGATTTAGGTAAACTTGATAAGCTGGATTTAGCATTTAAAATACTAGATAACGCAGAGCAACTGTAAATAATGAAAAATAGCCTAAAACATCTTGCAATTATTATGGACGGTAATGGTAGATGGGCTACTATTCGAGGGTTGTCCAGAACTAAAGGTCATGAAGCAGGAGCATTAACCGTAAGAAGAGTGACCGAGTATTGTGCTAATCATAGGAGCATAGAGACGCTTACGCTTTATGCATTTAGTACTGAAAATTGGAACAGACCAGCTCCTGAGGTTAAATTTCTAATGGCATTAATAGATAGATATTTGCAAAGCGAACTGCCAATTTACATGAACGAGAATGTAAAATTTGATACTATTGGAGATATTAATAAGTTTTCAAAAAGTTTAATTAATAGAATTAAGGTCACAAAAGAAGCCACAAAAAATAATAGTAAATTAACCCAAATATTAGCACTAAATTATGGCGGAAGAGATGAGATAACGAGAGCTGTAAACAAGTTAGTTGAGAATAAAACTGATATTAATGAGCAGAGTATTGGAGATGCACTTGATACACCATATACGGATATTGATCTAATGATACGAACAAGTGGCGAACAAAGAATTAGTAATTTCTTGTTGTGGCAACTTAGCTATAGTGAGTTTATTTTTACTGATACGCTATGGCCTGATTTTGGCAATAATGAGCTGAGTAGAATAATCAGTGACTATCAAAATCAAAATAGAAGATTTGGAGGTCTATAATGATTGAGATGGCTTTAGTGTTTTTGTTTGCAATGTTAATAGGTTCATTTCTAAATGTTGTGATATATCGTATTCCAAAGGGAGAGAGTATAATATTCCCTGCATCTCGTTGTAGTTCATGTGCCACTCCATTGAAATGGTGGCATAATATTCCAGTTTTATCATGGCTTTTTCTGAGAGGAAAATGTGGATTTTGTAGTTCAACAATTTCAATAAGATATCCAATGATAGAGATATTAACGGGTCTAATTGGTGTAGTTATCTATATAAAATTAGGGTTTTCTTGGTATGCACCATTTGTATTTTTTAGTTTTGCTTCACTACTTGCACTGAGCATGATAGATTTTGATTACATGGCAGTACCCGATAGTGTTAACATTACAGCACTTGTATTTGCACTGATTCAGCCTGATTTCCTTCATGCACTAATTAATGCTGGTATTGCAGCTGGTGGCTTATTTTTACTTGGATGGATTGCATCAAAGTTGGCTGGTAGAGAAGCTATGGGTAGTGCTGATATTATTGTTGCAGGCACAATGGGTGCGTTATTAGGATTTCCTCTATTTTTTATAGCTCTATTTTTATCAGCAATTCTAGCACTTGTTCCAACATTAGTTTGGCGTGAGAATGGAGTGCCATTTGTTCCATTTTTGGCTCTTGCAACACTAATAGTCTACTTTTTTGACTCTGATGCACAATTTTTACTAAATAAGATTATATATGGCTAGTCTAAAAAGTTATCTTTCAAGCCAGTTTAGTAGAACTTTTTTTGTTGTATTTTTACCATTATTTTTTATAGTAACTCTTGTTTATTTTGTTAGAATATCAATCTTAACAGCACAAATAAAAGTTGATGTTTTAGAGCTTTTGGAACTTTATCTATACTTCTTGCCTTCAATAGTTTTTTATACGCTCCCAATATCATTTATAGTATCTTTATCGACAGTATTGGTTAGACTATCAAGTGAAAATGAGCTGATTGCACTTTACTCTTTAGGCATTGATTCGAAATCAATATTGCTAAATTATTTTAAACTAGCAACTATCTTTTCAGTTTTGTTATTAGTGATATCACTTTTGGCAATGCCAATAGCAAAACAATCATATAATGCATTTAAGACTGATAAAATATATGATGCTGAATTTAATTTTACACCAGGATCGTTGGGTCAAAAATTTGGTGATTATTATCTTTATATTGAAAAACAGGTAGGTAATACTTTTCAAAATATAATTATATTTTCAAAAAAAGAGAACAATAGTGAGCAAATTTTTGTTGCAAATGAAGGTATATTTGTCAAAGATAAATCTAACGCTTCATCATTTAAGTTATTAAATGGATATGGATACACAACAAAAGATAATAATATTTTGCAGATAAAATACTTATCTCTTAGTGCATTTGACACTAGAGATAAAAATGCTGCACATTTTGATAAAATAATTGAGTATTGGCTAAAGGCACAAAGCGACACTGAAACTATGCATAGATTGTTATTTTTTTCGTTTGTTAGCCTTATTCCTCTACTGTCAATATTTGGTGTTGCAGCATTTTCTATGATTAACCCAAGATATCAAGGAAATAGTTCGTTCGCAGTCATTTTGGCAATGGTTGTGTTGCTTTATGCATTTGCTTCATTACTTGATAATATTGGAACTATTTATATGCTAATTGCTGGTGTGGTGGTAATGATATTTGGCGGGAAGTGGCTATTTAAACAAAGAGTTGAGAGGTATTTTTGATACGAATCAAAGCAATTATCTCATATGATGGCTCAAAGTTTAGTGGGTTTCAAAAACAAAAACAGTCAACTAGAACAGTAGCGTATGATATTGAAAATGCACTTTTAGGTTTAGGTATAGAGTGCAATATAGTAGGAGCAGGAAGAACTGATAGTGGAGTACATGCAACTGGTCAAGTTATACATTTTGATATTCCAGATTTTTGGAGCGATACAAACAAACTAAAATTTGAGCTTAATAGAAAACTATGCAATATTACAATTAAGAGACTTATTGTGTTAAATGATGAATTTCATGCTAGATTTAGTGCAAAAAGTAGAGAGTATAAATACTGTTTTAGCACTACAACGCAGAGTATATTTATGGATAATTATATTGCAAAGTATGGTGATTTTAACAAATCAAGGTTAATAGAGGTACTAAAAGAATTTGAAGGTGAACATGATTTTGCTTTATTTTATAAAAGCGGATCACCAGTAAAATCAACAGTTAGAAATATTCTTTCAGTTAGATATAAAAAATATAAAAATATAGATATAATTACTATAAAAGCAAATGGGTTTTTACGCTCTCAGGTGCGGATGATTGTGGATATTTCCATGAAGTATGCGATGGGAAAACTAGAGCTCGGAGATATATCAAATCAGATTAGTTGTAAAGAGAAAATATCTACAACACTTGCCCCTGCAGTTGGACTTTATTTAACTAAAGTAATGTACTAAAAAATATCTTTGATTATATTTGAAAATGTGCCTTTGTTTTCAATTTTAGATGTTACATTTAACTCTTTTGTGGAATTTTTATCCATTAGTTTGTTTATGGTTTGTGTTGCATTAAACTCTTTAATTTTCATATATTGTATTGTTTTGTTCATCTCTAAAATCTGAATATATTGCTTGTTGTTGGTTTGATTTAAATCCATTTGTATCTTTTTCATTTCAGATACTTTTGCTACATTGATACCAAACTTATCTACAAGTGTAGTCCCACTAATACTCTCTATTGCACTAATAAATATAAACAAAATAATCATCAAAATATACAAAATACTATATAGGGTTTTGTTGGCAAAAAAAGCTATGATTTTAAACATTACTATAAAAGATATACCAAATAGCAACATATAAACACCTACTATTTTATGTTCCATAATTGCATTTGCAGTAGCTTTATTTCCCTCTAATAAGGTACTTTGTGCATCTGCCATTCCAGTAAGATATGTTCCCAAAAGAGATATAAGTAACAACGAAATGAGCGAAATATTTATTATATCAATAGTTTTTCTTTTGAATATCATATTTGCTATTTCTAGCAATAGAAGTATGACTGGCAAAACAATAGCGAAATGTATCATTGTGCCGTGCAGATGCAAAGGTATAGTCGTAATTGAATCTAAAAATAAAAGGTTTATATCTGGTAGTATCATATCTATAAACTCTTAGCGTTTTTAAACTCTGCTATTTCGCTCTCTACCATACCGTCAATCATGCGAACATATAAATCATTAATAAGGTTAGGAGATAAATCAAGCGAGATAGCTTTGGCTCTTACTCTTGAGATAACTTCACTGATCCTATCTTCGGCTTTTATCTCGTCAATACTGTCTTTGAAGTGTGCTATTTGTTTTATATATTCATTTCTGGCAGCAATCAGCTCAACAATGTGCATATCAAGCTTATCTATCTCAGTTCTTGCCTCTTCTAAGCTACTACACTTTTTCATTTTTACCTCGTTTCATAATAGAAATTATAGCCTTATTATTGCTTCATGTAAATACCCAAGTTTTAGACATATTCTTTTAGTTGTTTGCGTAGTGACTTATGATTTGGGCAGTGACTTTCTACTAAGTCCCAAAAATCTTTTTGATGGTGTTTGTATTTAATATGTGCTAGTTCATGAATGATAACATACTCGATTACTATTGGAGGCAATTTCATAAGCATTGTGTTGAAGCATATACTATTCAGTCCACTGCAACTTCCCCATTGTCTTTTAGTTTTTCTATATTTTATCACACTTGGATATAGCCCCATAGTTTTGGACCATTTTTCTACCTTTGGTGTGATATATTTGCTTGATTGTTCTAAATAAAATTTATTTGCCAGTTTAGTAAAAATTTGATTGTCTTGTTCTTCACCATAGAGTTTAAATCCAGTATATTTGTCAAGTTCTAATTTAGGTCTGCACTTCATAGTGATTAATTCCAAAGGAGATGCTTCACCTAAATAATACATTTTGTCAGTATTATTTAAGTGACTCATTTGACCTTTTTTGTTTTTTAGTCTTATTTGCGTTTTCTTAATCCATGATGCTTTTGAGATGATAAGTTTCTCTATTTTTTCAATGGATACTTTTGGAGATTTAATAACAAGTTCACCATGCTCATCAAAACCTAAATATATATTTTTTAATTTTGGATTTATGATGTGAGTGTAGCATGGAAAAATATTCATTTTGAGCCTTTTGCAACAAGGAGCAGAGTTATTACTCTACTTCCGCGTCTATAACATCATCGTCATCTTTTTTCTCATCACCTTTTGCTCCACCTTGCTCTTTGGCGTATATAGCTTCAGAAAGTTTATGACTTCTTTCGGTTAGAACTTTTAGTTTAGCTTCTATTTCGTCTTTTGTTGCGTTGTCGTCTTTTAGTGAAGCTTCAAGATCTACTATTGCACTTTCAATGCCTTCTTTTTCTGATGCATCAAAATTCTCACCCAAATCAGTTAGTGATTTTCTAGTTTGATGAATCATCGCGTCAGCTTGATTTTTAAGCTCAACTATCGCTTTTCTTTGCTCATCTTCTGCTTTGTGAGCCTCAGCATCAGCTACCATTTTTGCTATCTCTTCATCACTAAGTCCGCTCGAACCAGTGATTTTAATCTCTTGAGATTTACCAGTTCCTTTATCAGAAGCCGATACGGTCAATATTCCATTTGCATCAATATCAAATGTAACTTCGATTTGTGGCACACCTCTTGGAGCTGCTGGAATGTCTCGTAGTTCAAACATACCTAGAGATTTATTATCTTTGCTAAACTCTCGCTCACCTTGAAGTACATGTATACTAACTGCTGGTTGATTATCATCAGCTGTTGAGAAAGTTTGTGATTTCTTAGCTGGGATTGTTGTACCCTTTTCAATAACTTTTGTTGTTACTCCACCCAAAGTCTCAATACCAAGGCTTAATGGAGTTACATCAAGAAGTAACACATCTTTCACATCTCCAGCTAATACACCACCTTGAACAGCAGCACCAAGAGCAACTACTTCATCAGGATTTACTGATTTATTTAGCTCTTTACCAAAGAATTTTTTAACCTCTTCTTGCACCAATGGAACTCTAGTAGAACCACCAACCATAACAATCTCATTAATATCAGATGGTTTTAGTGACGCATCTTTTAGTACACTCGCAATAGTTTTGATAGTATTAGCAACAAGATCTGATATAAGTGATTCAAATTTTGCTCTTGTGATTTTCATAACAAGGTGTTTTGGTCCAGTAGCATCTGCAGTTATAAATGGTAAATTAATCTCTGTTTCAGCAGCTGAAGATAGCTCTTTTTTTGCATTCTCAGCTGCATCTTTTAATCTTTGAAGTGCCATAACATCATTTTTGATATCTATGCTATTTTCATTTTTAAATTCTCCAGCTATAAAATCAATAAGTCTATTATCAAAATCATCACCACCAAGGAACGCATCACCACCAGTTGCCATAACTTCTACTACATTATCGCCAGTTTCTAGAGTAGTAACATCAAATGTTCCACCACCAAGGTCATAAACTACTATCTGTTCTGCATTTTTCTTATCAAGACCGTATGATAGAGCTGCTGATGTTGGCTCATTTATAATTCTTAGAACATTAAGACCTGCTATTGTTCCAGCCTCTTTTGTTGCTTTTCTTTGTGCATCATTAAAGTATGCTGGTACAGTTACAACTGCGTCTGTGATTTTCTCTCCAAGATACGCCTCAGCATCTTCTTTGAGTTTCATAAGCACTTTAGCTGAAATTTCTTGTGGTGTATATGTTTTGCCAGCTACTTCGATAGCACATGCACCATTTCTATCAATTACATGATATGGCAGTCTCTCTTTTGCTTCTTTTGCTTTTGGCTCATCACACATAAGACCCATAATTCTTTTAATTGAATATATAGTTTTTTCAGGATTTGTTACCGCTTGTCTTTTTGCAGACTCACCAACCAAAACCTCACCTTTATCTGTAAAAGCAACTACTGAAGGAGTTGTATTTTTACCCTCTTTATTTACAATAATTTTAGCTTCACCATGCTCAAATATTGCCATTGCTGAATTTGTTGTTCCTAAATCTATTCCTAATACTTTTCCCATTTTTTATTCCTTTTATTATTTTAATTTATTTAAATCGTCACCCTGAACTTGTTTCAGGGTCTCTGATGCCATTAGATTCCGAAACAAGTTCGGAATGACAAGCAAATATATTTTACTATTTTGCTGTACTTACCATTGCTGGTCTTAGTACATTATTTTTTATATTATAACCTTTTTGAAGCACTTGAACTATCTCACCATCCTTATGATCCTTGCTTTCTATTTGCATAATTGCTTGATGCACAAGAGGGTCAAAGCCAGATTCACAATCAATCTCGCAAATGCCATGTTTTTCTAACATTTTTTTGAGTTGTTCATGTGTTTTTTGTACGCCATCTTTTATTTTTATCATTAGCTCACTACTCTCATCTTCAGTGTTTTCGATTGATAAAATAGCAGCGTCAAATGAATCCATAACCCCAAGCATATCTTTTGCAAAGCTCTCATTTGAGTATGCAACCGCTAATGCTTTATCTTTTTCTAATCTTTTTTTTGTGTTTTCAAAATCAGCATACGCTCTCATATACTTATCTTTCCACTCATCAACTTCTTTTTGAAGAATATCAAGTGGATCACCGATAGAAAAGTCTGTTTCTATCTCTTCATTCGGAGTTAAATCTGAGTTGTTATCGCCTAATAATTCTGTTTCAATATTAATGTTTTGCTCATCATTTGATTTCATATCATCTGACATAATTCCTCCTAAATTTTAATTTTTACACTTTTATTTTAGTGCATAATAGGATTATACAGCATTGAGTGTCAGTTTGTCAAGACCATATGAAAGTTTTTATATAGTATAGTTTAGTTACTTTGACTCAACTATAAATTATGCTAGAGAAAAGTTGCATTTTTATAGTGGAAATTTAATAATAATAATATTTTATATGATTGATTTTGTTTTGATTGTAGGATTTGCGGATACCGCAAAAGCGGTAAGGAGACTAAAAGTATTAGTTTCTGATGCCCATTGCATCTTTGATTGTGTGCCATCTAGTGATATCAACTTTTTTAAGATATCTCATAAGTCTTCTTCTTTGACCAACTAGTTTAAGAAGTCCAACTCTTGATGAGTGATCTTTTTTGTTTGTTTTAAGGTGTTCAGTAAGATATACAATTCTACTAGTTAATAGTGCAACTTGCACCTCTGTAGAACCTGTATCGCCTTCGCCTCTTGCATATTGAGCTATGATAGCCTGTTTGTCCGCCGTATCTAAAGCCATAATGACCTCCTTGATTGGTATTTTATTTTGAGACGCTATTATAACAAAATTTCCTTAGGAAGTGTTTACAACTCCAATATATGTTAAATAGAGTAAAATTGTCTCAAATTAAATTATGAGGAATTGCTAATATGTTATTAACAAGAGCAAGTGAATATGCACTTCTATCACTAGATATTATTCGTAATGCAAAAGAGCCGATTGGTGCAGAGTATTTAGCAAATGAGCTAAATATATCTCAAAGCTTTTTAGCCAAAATTTTACAAAATTTAGCAAAAGCTGAAATATTGAGTTCAAAAAAAGGGGCAAAAGGTGGTTTTTTGCTTGCCAGACCTGCTGAAGAGATTTCAATGTATACAGTAGTAGAAGCAGCAGAGGGTAAAGCACCAGCCGTATTTGACTGTTCGCAATACCTGAATACTTGTCCGAATGGTGCTATTGGCATGTGTTCTATTTCGCCATTTTTATCTAAATTCCAAGGCAGAGTCAATAAGTTTCTCATAGAATTAACACTAAAGGATATTTATGAAAACTAAGCTTTATCATCTCTCGCATATTGATCTTGACGGCTATGGTTGTCAATATTTAACTAGCCAAGCGTATGAAAATATCAATTGCTATAATGCAAACTATGGACCAGAGGTGACTGCTAGACTCAAAGAAATAGTTGATGATATTGTCAGTGACGGTAGCAATAAAGATTCAATTATCTTGGTCACTGATTTGAATTTGACACAAAAAGAGGCAAATTGGATAGAAAAAGAGGCATTGAATCTCGGAGTTGGATTGCAGCTTTTGGATCATCATGTTACGGGAGAGAAAACTGCTGTAAATCATACATGGTATCATCTGGATGTGGCTCATTGTGGTACTTGGCTTACTTATGAGTGGCTTCAAAATAAGTATGAATTTGACAATACTAATGAGCTTAGAATGCTAGTAGATACCATTAATAGCGTAGATATGTGGCATAGCAATAGTGAATTGTTCGAATATGGCAAGGTGATGATGAGTATGATAAGCGGTGCTAGAGAGATTAACCGCACTATGTTTGCTAGTCATGATATGCAGTATAAACTAACTCTTATAGAAAATGCAAAAGAAATTTTTAGTCATGAAAATGCACATATAGAGCTAGATGACAATATTCATAAGCTAAAAAAAGAGTTTTTCACAATAGATAAAAACGATACAAAAGATAATCTTGTCGCTTCATATATGGTATCCATGATGACGGCGGAAAGAGATAGATTTACCATTACATATAATGGATACAAGGGTATGCTTGGATACCTTGTCGGTAATGCGTCTATTATAGGAAATGCGTTTTTGGTTGCAAATCCAGATTATAATTTCTATATGGATATTAATTTCCGTGGCGGATTCTCACTCCGTGGAAATGATACGCTTGATGTGTCTGAGATGGCTGCTGTCGTCGGAAATGGTGGAGGTCACCGCAATGCTAGTGGTGGCAAGGTAGATGGATATAGTGACTCATTTGTTTATGAAGATATTAGAGATTTTGTTCAGAAATATATAGATAGCAAAAGCTAAATCAGTACTCTAGCCTCTAGAATTTTATACTGAATAAAGCTTTTTATGACAAGCTTTATTATTCCATATCCTCGCACTCTAAATAAAATGTTTACCATATCTCAAATTTTCACAATTCAAATAGAATGCCACAGATTTGATAGCAAAACATCTAGTTTATAACTTTATCAAACTATTATTTAAAATAAAGTAATATTTAAGCTTGGACTTATCGGGGGGGGGTACAATATGTTTATCTAACAATTAAAAGGAAATTTTTGTGAAAA